>NZ_SHMI01000016.1:0-142938 GCF_004284735.1 Shinella sp. JR1-6
AGGTGGCCGGATTTTACTCCGCCCGCAGCAGCATTATGCCGCCGCTACCGTGGCCGACTTTTGCACCGCCGCTCTCACTTACCATAGACGAGGTGAGCGACGCCCTGCGCGAGAGCGGATACGGCGCATCCTATCAGGTCTTAATCAAGCCGCTTGCGGATAAACGCCGTGTCGGATTGAACCTGAAAAAGTTGATCCAATACGCGCTGAAGTTTCGCATCGAGGACGACTACAAGGATAATGGTCCGGTCGGCGATGCCACTGACTACGAATACGATCTATCAGCCCGGAAGTGGTGGCCAGATGCGGACATTAGAGCTTATGCGGAATGGCTTTGCCAAAAACATTCCGGGTTCCAGTCATTGCGTTTCACACTCGGCCCCAAGGGAGGGACCGCCGGGAAGTCAAAGAGCGGCATTGCGGTGGCAAACACGTTGATCTCCCGCCGAAATGTGAACACATCTGTTGATACTGCTCACGATGATATCGACGGTACGATTTCGCTTCTGAATGCGAATGAGAACCGTGTGAATCATTTCACGTTGAATAAGAGCAATGAGTGTTCTTTGAAGGAATATTCATTTCATGGGAGTTGTGTTGAAGATGAAGGGGTTATTGACTGGTTTGATCGTGCAGTGGCTGTAGGGTATAAGAACCCTTTACAAGATACTAACTGGACAGATGATCTGACCTCAAAGCGATCGCTTCCATCCCAAGAAAGGTCGGGCGTCTTTCCGTCAAAGGCCGATATAGTCGCAAAGACCTCCAGATACGCGGGAAACGTGATCAGCCTTGCCGAGCGCCTACGTAACATTGACAACATGAACCGATCCAATGGCGCTCACCGGCCCGGTACGATGCATAGGTGAAAAGTTCTGCCGAGCGAACTTTTCATCCGCCATCTGTGCCACGCGAAAACGCGTAGTCCTCGTAGATCGACCGCCCTTGCAGTTTCGCGAGAGTTGGATTGTGATGGCATTCCTGCCGGAAGATGGCTGCAACACTTTGCGATGACGGCGGCACGGGAAGACGCGTGACCTTGCCGGTGAGTGGCAGAGAAGCCAGTTTCGGCTCCTCCACAATCCTACCGCTCATCCCGGCAGCTTCCAGATAGGCGCTGACCGGCATCGTGGCGGAAAAGGCGTGGTCTCGGACCAGCCCGACGCCGAGCATTGGGCGCAATGCCGTGATGTCGGAAATCCAGAGCGGCTGGAACACAGGTCCGCCATCCGTAAGATTGTGAAGTGCATCGACTGCATGCCCGCAGAACCGGCTTCGCGTCACCAAGAGGACCGCTTTGCCATGGGGATCGTGGAACCGGGCGACTGGCGGGAAATCCGCTTTCGGTCGCGCGTGCCATTGCAGACGGCGAAGCAGAGTATTCGGAAACATCTGCCGATAGCGTCCCGGCTGGTCCATTTCGTGGACGGTAACGGTTCTGTTCTCGGTCAACGTGAGCAGCATTGTGATCCGCCAGGACAGTGCCGATTTGTAGCTGCGCCAACGCATGTCGCCATCGACATCGAATTGTAGGTTCAGTGCCGTTCCCTTGCGCTTGATTTTGTACAAGCGTTCGGAGCCAACATGCATATCGGTCATGAAGAGCAAGGCGAGATCAATACGCGCTTGCTCGATGCGTTCGTGAGATTGGCTGTCGCTGTTTTGGATTGGCTGTCCGTGCTCTTGCATGCTGTGCGTCTCCCGCTGCTGTTTCGGCGGGAGGGAACTTCCAGATGAAAAAAAGGGCGAGTGAAGAAGCAGGGTGACGCTATAAAGATGAGTGTGGCTAAGTCTGAATGCCCACTCCCCGAAGGCGGAAAGCGAATGAGAGGACATCGATGATCCCGGAAAGTACTGGTGCCACGCCATTTGGGATATTTCTGTTGGCCGACGAATATCTTGAAGCGGCGCGAACCTCGTTTACGTCAAGATCGGCGCTCACGTGTGGCCCAACGCGCCTGCTGGCTTATCATTCCTGCGAACTATTCCTGAAGACCTATATGAGGTCTCATGGAAAGCTGATCCCTGAACTGCGAGCATTCCAGCATGATCTACCTGCCATGCTTGCTGAAGCGATCAAGATAGGATTGCAGCCGAAAAAGGGAATGCTAAGAGCATTCAACGCATTGGCGAAAGACAATGATTATGTCCGCGTGCGCTACTCGCTCGACACTAATGCCGTCCATGTTCGCGCGGAAAATGCGATCAAACTTGCTGAGAAAGTGCGAGAAAGTGTTCGTGCAGCGCTCAACTTTGACGAACTTGGAAACCCCAACGGAGAGCTTTGGGGCGGCCCCTTGCCGGCAGACTACCCGAAGTGAACGCATCCACACCGCATGGACAGTCGGATCCATTTGTGCTGCTACCGCGCAGACACACAGAAGCATCAAGGAATAGCGCCGCTACCAAAAATGCTGCTGCACTGCGCACCGACCCGAACGCGCGTCCGTGACGCTCTTTGACAGCGTTCCGGCCCTACCGGAACGCACGAAGGCCATGGGATCATTTATGATCCCATGGCCTTCGGATGCTTGCCCCGCGAAAAGTGCGCGGTTTACTTCGCCTTGCGCAGCATCTTGCTACGTTCGACGGCAGCAGCGGTCAGTTGCGCATCAAGCTCGCCAGCGCAAACGGCCTCGGCAAGCGTGTCGATGACCTTCGGCAGTGCCGACAGCTCGCCCGCCTCGATGGCGTTCTTGTCCTTGGCGAATTCGATAGCCTTGCCCGCATAGCGGATGGCGAAGAACACTTTGCCGTTGCCGTCGGTGAACCAGCCCTGCCGTACACGCTTCAGCGTTTCGACCTCAACGCGGACACCTTCGGCGTTCTTTTTGCGCACGATATGCGTCGGCGCGAATGTCTGACCGGCGATCTTTGCCTCGGCCATCTGCTTCTGCTCGGCCAGCGCGGCAATCATCTTTTCCCGCGAACGCTGCACCGGATCGACAGCCGCGCGAACAGGAACTGCGGAGGCGAGCTTGAGGGCCTTGAGGTGAGACATGCTGTGATCCTTCCCGAAACCGTTGAACGTGTTTCCCGGATACAGCCATATGCCAAAAGGTCGAGCGAAGACTACCGACCATCTTGCAATCGGCCAGCGTTGAGATGAGCGGCTATTGCCGTTGCGTCAGCTTCGATATTGCCTGCGCGCGCGTGGCGACCCCCAGCTTTCGCAGAATTTCACTCATGTGATATTTCACAACCCGCTCCGAAATGTCCACAATGGTAGCGATGTCGGCGTTCGACTTTCCCTCTGCCGCCCATCTAAGAATTTCTGCTTGTTTCGGCGAAAGCTCGCGCAGTGCGTGGCTTTCATCAGTTGAAATCGCTGAACAAAGACCAAGTGCCTCCGCCTTTAAGAGGCCGGAGTTTGCGATCACCACAACTGCGTGGGTCGTCCGATCATCAACTTTTTTTTCACCGTGAGCCTCCACCGAGACACAGCTGATAGTGCCAGATCGTCTAGAGAGCGGCACCAGAAGGCCACCCTTCAACGGGCTGCTATGCAGAAAGTCGAGATAGCTTTGCTGATACCGGCAACTGTATATGTCTTGGCTGCTCCACCAGATCGGCTTCTCGGTTACGACTGCGCGCGCGAGGTTGGGATCGAAATCCGCCCAATTCCGGCGCTCATATTCCAACATAAAGCTATTTGGCCAAGTCGTGAGAGTTGGATTGAGCGCAATTTCATGTTTATCGGGTTTATGGCACCCCAGATTGAAGCTGCCGAAGCCGAAGGATGCGAAACTCTTTTGGAGCGAATTCAATAGCCCAATTTTGTCTTGCGCCCCACAAATCGATTGTGTTGCGTCCGCAAGTTTCTTCAGGGTTTCTATATCCAAGATGGCCTCACGTCCTGATATTCCGACCTGAGCGTACCGGCACAACTCGCCCGAATCATATTCAACTAAAATATGGTTGATAACTGCCTAACAGGACAGGCGTGTTGTGCAACCAGACCCTTCATTATTCCCATACTGTCGCCTTTTGGGTCGTCGAAGTTGTCTTCTGGAAGTGGGCATGGGTCAGGAATCGGAAAGAGCATCTATTCTCTGCAAAGGGAGCCCGTCTCTCATAGCAGAGCCGCGTTTTCGTGACGGAAATCCGGCCGCATCACTACCGTACCGGGAAACCGAGGAATTTATTCGATATGCCCTCGACAGCGCGGCCATCGTTGCCGTTACGGATGTGCGAGGCACCATCACATTCGTCAACGGGAAGTTCTGCCAAATCACCGGCTACACCCAAAGCGAACTTGTCGGAGCCAACCACCGGATCTTGCGCTCCGGGATGCATGATACTGAATTCTTCCGTGAGATGTATCGCCACATCGCACAGGGCAAGATCTGGCATGGCGAAATCTGTAACCGGCGCAAGGATGGTACGCTGTATTGGGTGGCTACCACCATCGTCCCACACATATCGGTTGCTGGCAAAGTTGACAGCTATACCGCCATTCGCTTCGATATTACGCCACGAAAGCTGATAGAAGAAGAACTGCGGGCAAGCAAAGAGCACCACAGGGCGATTGCTAATCTCGATGCGCTGACGGGGCTTCCGAACCGACGGCGGTTTCAGGAATACATAGCGGAACTGGTCGCAGAGGGAACCGTCGCCGACCGTCGACTGTATTTGGCGCTTTTCGATCTGGATGCGTTCAAAGAACTCAACGATTCTTTCGGGCACGATGCAGGCGACCTGTTGCTTCAGATAATTGCGGAACGTCTCAAGCCGCTCGCTCAGGATCGGCATTTTGTGGCGCGCCTCGGTGGAGACGAATTCGGTCTCATTCTGGACGGCGTGAACGTTGGCGAGGCCTTCGGCTTTTTTGGGGCCGTTCTGGACGCTGTTCGCGAACCAATTGAGATCGAACGCTCCCCACGGCGCTGTTCCGCCAGCATGGGGATTTCCGTTTTCCCTGAACACGGACGTGATGCCACAAGTCTTTTCAAGGCGGCGGATATGGCTTTGTATCACGCAAAGTCTCTTGGACGCGACAGGTTTGAACTGTTCCAACATACGCTACGAGAACGGGTCGAGCAGCGATCCGCGACACTGCTCGACATCGAGCACGGCCTGAAGCGCGGGGAGTTTCGCTTCTTCTATCAGCCGATCGTCGGTGCACGCCCCAATTCGCTGGTGTCGCTCGAAGCTCTGATGCGATGGCAGCATCCCACCCGAGGAATGATTACGCCGTTGGATTTCTCGCTAGCATTTGAGGACCCAGCGATGCGTGCAGCTCTGGGCATGTTCATGCTGGAGAAGGTCTTCAATGATATGGCCGTTTTGCGCGCCGGTGGCGTAGCGGTGGGACGCGTCGCACTCAACCTCACGAATTCCGACTTCCGATCCGATGCATTTCTTGACCTTTTCTTCGAGCGTTGCGCCGCTACGGGAATAGGACCGGAACTGTTCTGCGTCGAGGTAACGGAAGGAATGTTTCTTGGACGGGATCAGAAGCGCGTTGAACATGGGCTTCGACGTCTGCACGAAGCCGGCGTGGAGGTTGCTCTTGATGACTTTGGAACAGGTTACGCCTCTCTGACACATCTTCAGGAACTTCCCATCGACCGGCTAAAGATCGACCGGCGCTTCATCTCCAACATCACAAAGTCGTCGAAGGACCAGGCGATCGTCAGCGGGGTTGTCAACATCGCGCACGGCCTGGGCAAGGTAGTTACTGCTGAAGGGGTCGAAGACGCCGAACAGGTCGCAATGCTGCTAGGCATGAAATGCGACTTCCTGCAAGGCTGGTTCTTCAGCAAGGCCTGCGACGTGAACAGTTTGCCAGACGTTATCAGCCGCTTGCCAGCACTCCCACTTTGCACCCAGAGGAAACGCTCACCATGAACGATGATACCCGCAAAAATCTTCAGATCAACGAGCGCCTGGACTTCGTCAATCTCGACGCAGAACAGCGAGTTGCCCTCGCGGAATTGCGCCCCTTGATCAGCCGGTCGATCGGTGCAGCGCTCGATAAGTTATATACCAAGGTGAAAACCGTTCCTGAAACGAGAAGAATGTTCGCGAACGACGCCCATGTGGCGCATGCCAAGGAACGGCAGGTCGCGCATTGGGAAACCATTGCCTCGGCGCGCTTTGACGCACAGTACGTCGATGCTGTCACAACGATCGGTCGTACGCATGCCCGGCTTGGCCTGGAGCCACGGTGGTACCTTGGCGGATATGCACTGATTATCGAAGAACTGTTTGATGCGGTCCTCCGAGATGAATTGAAGGGCGTTCTATTCCGGAAAAAAGCAGCAAAGCTATCGCAGCGAATGGCTGCGATCATGAAAGCCGCGATGGTTGATATTGATTATTCGATTTCTACCTATCTGGAGGCATTGGACGCGGAAAGAGCCAAGTCCGAAGAGGCGCGGATAGCACTTCAGGAAAGCCAGGATGCGGCGCAGGGTGCAATCGCTTCTGCTCTTTCCGCTTTGGCGGCGGGAGATCTGACGTCGAGCATTTCGGAGGAACTTTCCCCGCAATTCTCCGATCTCAAGCAGAACTATAATGACGCGGTGGCACGCCTTGAGGACACGCTTTGCGACGTAAGGTCAGCGATGAACGAGATGTCGTGTGGCGTTGTCGATATGTCTGCCGCAGCCAGCGGCATGGCAACACGGACAGAGCAGCAGGCCGCCGCTTTGGAAGAGACCGCCGCCGCGCTTGAGCAGATAACTACTGTTGCCGGCGAAGCATCAGGTAGAACAAAGGACGCGCAGGAACTGGCGAAAGCTTCCGCGCTAGAGGCACGTAAATCGACTGAGATTGTCGAAATCGCCATCTCATCCATGACCGCGATTGAAGATTCATCCCGACAGATCACGTCGATAATCGGCGTCATTGAGGAAATTTCCTTCCAGACAAACCTCTTGGCTCTCAATGCCGGCGTTGAAGCCGCACGCGCCGGAGAAGCAGGAAAGGGCTTTGCGGTCGTTGCTCAGGAAGTTCGGGAACTTGCCCAACGTTCCGCGCGAGCGGCAAAGGAAATCGATACCCTCATCGCGAAATCCTCGAGTGATGTGATGCGCGGCGTTTCGCTGGTGAATGCGACTGGAAGTGCCCTGCAATCGATTGGTGACAGGATCACGTCGATCAATGAGCATATCGATGGAATTGTCCATTCGGCTCAGGAGCAAGCGACAGGGATAAGGGAAATTAACAGCGCCATTGCAAATCTCGATCAGATCACCCAGCAGAACGCGGCCATGATGGAAGAAACGAATGCAGCCACCGCTGCACTCGCAATGATCAGCGCCGGGCTTTCGAAACTCGTCGGTCAGTTCAAACTATCCGGAGGCGATGGAAAGATTAATGAAGTTGGGAACGTCAATAAGCGAGCAGTTAAACAAGCCGCTTAGGTGGTTCAATTAACGTGAGCGAAAACACGCTGAATGAGAGCGTTTGAATGAACCAAAAATCGACGAATTCACCAGAAAGAAAGCTCATTTTCGGTCATATGGATGCGCCCGCGATGGTCTATTACCGTGACAGAACTGAGCATAACGGAGTTGAGACGTGGAATGATGGCAGCGCATCTTTCCCGTCTCTTCGGGCTGCCCTGCAGGCGTTGGTGCCGAATGATGCGGGCATAGTCGTCAATTCTATCGTGATCAACACGCTCAACGGCAACTTTGAGCTTAGAGCAGAGGACGTGGTGAAACAACTTTAGCTTGATGGAAGTGGAGCGCAGCCTGTTGGCAAGCAGACCTCGAAACTCAGAAAAAGGTCCAGAGATGAGAAGCTTACATGAAGAGACGGCAAATTTAACGGGCTTTACCGTAAGAAATTATATGGGAGTTAAGAGTGTCGCCGTCCTCCAGTGGGAAAAAGGCAAATCTGGCGGCAGCATTCACCTCGAACTAACCGCCGATCAATGCCTGGATTTAAGCGCACGTCTTCTGGATCAAGCCAGAATTTTAATGCTTGAGCGGCCGACAAGTGAACAGTGATAGATCCTTGGCCAGATGTCTGCCTCTTCGAACTGAACCGTGCGCGGAGTGCCCGACCGAGCGGGTTGCGTCCGTCAAGATGGTGTAATTTTGTGTGTAGGACCGGGCCGTCATGATCAGGCGGCTCTGGGTGTAATTTGAAGGGGGCTTTCCTCCTCGATGATCGGTGCGAGCAGCTACGCCTTCACATTGAACCATCACGCTGAGATGGCCCGCTATAGCGGTCGCTCGGAAGCTCATACGACAATCCGGGATATCATCACAGAATTCTTCTTCGATAGCAGCGACCAATCGGCCGACATCATCCTCGCAACGGAGTTTCTGCATACAGGATCCAAGACGGACGGATCAGCGGGCGGTTCCGGGCGCTTGCGACATAGTCGCATCGGATTCGACTAGGCGAAAAGTTCATTACAGCAAGCTTTTACACTCCAACGGATTTACGTAACTCATTGTAATAATTTAAGTTACTTAAATTCCGCAAGAGCGTACAAAGCAGACAACCTTCTTGATGGTTGGTTAATGCTGATAAACGGCTTTCGGGGAGGCGTCCGCCTCCCCTTCACGTTTTCGTCAGATCACCACATGCGAGCCGAGCTCGACCACGCGGTTGGTCGGCAGGCGGAAGTAGTCGGAAGGGTCGGTGGCGATGTTGGCGAGCGCGATGAAGAGCCTGTCCTGCCACATGGGCATGCCCGATTCGGCATCGGGCACCAGCTTGCGGCGGCCGAGATAGAACGAGGTCGACATGATGTCGAACTTGTGCCCCGCCTTGCGCATCAGGCCGAGGGCGTGGGAAACGTTCTGTGTTTCCATGAAGCCGAAATGCATCTCGATGCGCGAAAAGCGCTCGGAGACCTTCTCGACCGAGAATCGCTCTGCCGGAATGACGCGCGGCGTGTTGGCGGTCTTGATCGTCAGGATGAAGTTGCGCTCGTGCAGGACATGGTTGTGTTTGATGTTGTGCAGGAGCGCGGCAGGGGCGAAATCCGGATCGCTGGTGAGGAAGATTGCCGTGCCGGTGACCTGCACCGGGGCATGCGCGCTCTGCTTTTCCACCGACTTGACGAAGGCCGGCAGCGGCACCTCGATGCGCCGGGTCTTTTCGCGCAGGATCTTCGTGCCGCGTGTCCAGGTCCACATCAGGACGACGACGACGCCGGCGATCATGACCGGCACATAACCGCCGTCATGCACCTTGAGCAGGTTGGCGCCGAGGAAGGTGAGTTCGAGCAGGAAGAGCGGCAACAGCACGGTGGCGGTGGCCAGCAGCGACCAGCGCCAGCGCTTGCGCAGGAACTCGAAGGCGAGCACGGTCGTCACCACCATCGCGCCGGTGACGGAAATGCCATAGGCGGTCGCCAGCGCTTCGGAGGAGCCGAAGATGAAGACCAGCATCATGACGCCGAAGAGCAGCACCGTATTGACGCCCGGCAGGTAGATCTGGCCGGTCTGGGTTTCCGATGTGTGGAAGATCTCCATGCGCGGCAGGAAGCCGAGATGGATCGCCTGGCGCGTCAGCGAGAAGGCGCCCGTTATGACGGCCTGGCTGGCGATGATCGTCGCGAAGGTCGCAAGGACGACGACCGGCAGCAGCGCCCATTTCGGGAACATCAGGAAGAACGGATTGGCGATCGTCTCGGGATGGGCGAGCACCAGAGCGCCCTGGCCGAGATAATTCAGCGTCAGCGCGGGGAAGACCAGACAGAACCAGGCCCACTGGATCGGCCGGCGGCCGAAATGGCCGAGATCGGCATAAAGCGCTTCCGCGCCCGTCACCGTCAGGAAGACCGCGCCCAGCACGACGAGGCCGACATAGCCTTCGTTATACATGAACAGCACGGCGTAATACGGGTTGAAGGCGGCAAGGATGCCGAGGTCGTCGCTGATATGGTTGATGCCGCCGACGCCCATGACGATGAACCAGAGGGCGGTGATGGGACCGAAGAACTTCGACACCGCCGCCGTGCCCCAGGACTGTACGGCAAAGAGCAGGACAAGGATGACGACGGAGATCGGAACCACATAGTCGCCGAGCGTCGGCGTCACCAGCTTCAGGCCCTCGACGGCCGACAGGACGGACAGCGCCGGCGTGATCATCGCATCGCCGATGAAGAGCGCAGCACCGGCGGCGCCCATGAAGAAGAGCACGGTGGCGTGGCCACCCGCCGTCTTGGTGAGCAGCGCCAGCAGGGAGAGCGTGCCGCCCTCGCCATGGTTGTCGGCGCGCAGCAGGAAGAGCACGTATTTCAATGTGACGATGATCGTCAGCGTCCAGATCATCAGCGAGATGAGGCCGACGACCTCCTCGCGCACGAGACCGTCATCGGCGACCGGACGCAGCGCCTCGCGAAAGGCGTAGAGCGGGCTGGTGCCGATGTCGCCATAGACGACACCGACGGAACCAAGGGCGAGGAGAAACAGCGTGCGCGCCCTGCTGCGGGAATGCGGAGCGCTAGCGGCATGTGCTTGCATGGGACGATCAGGCCTAGAGCCAGCCTTTCCAGCGGAAGAAGAAGAAGGGAACGATTGCCGACAGGACCATGGCCGCCAGCGTCAGCGGATAGGCGGCAGCGATGCGCAGTTCCGGCATGAACTCGAAATTCATGCCGTAGATGGAAGCGATCAGCGTCGGCGGCAGCAGCACCACGGAAGCGATCGAGAAGATCTTGATGATGGCGTTCTGCTCGAGGCTGATGAGGCCGAGCGAAGCATCGAGCAGGAAGGTGATGTTGCCGGCGACGAAATTGGCGTGCTCGGACAGCGACTGCACGTCCCGCGTCACGGTGCGGCAGAGTTCCAGGCTGTCGCGATCGGACTGCAGCCCCGGCAGGCCGTGCAGGAAGGTCAAGACGCGCGAGAGCGACATCAGGCTGTCGCGCGTCTTGGCGACGAGGCGATGGAGCGCGGAGACCTGCACGACACGGTCTTCCAGATAACGCGGCGGGCGGCGGCTGAGATGCCGCTTGTCGCCGAACACTTCGAGCGAGAGCTTGTCGGCACGCGCAACCGCGGTTTCCAGAATTTCGGCGGTGCGGTCCGCGACGGTCTCGAGCAGCCGCGTGATCATCACCGTCGGCGAGCTGCAGCCGCCCGGAATGCGGTGCATGGCGCTCTTGAACAGGGAGAACGAGCGCGGCTCGGCATAGCGCACCGTCAGCAGCCGGTCGGGCATGAGGATGAAGGCGACGTCGGTGAGGTGCGGCAGATTGCTTTCCGCCTTCACCATCAGCGAGGCGGTCATGTAGGCCGCGCTGCCGTCCGTGTAGAGACGGCTCGACGGCTCGATGTCCTTCAGCTCGTCGCGGGTCGGCACCTCGATCGACAGGATCCGCTCGATCAGCGCCTCCTCGTCGCGGCTGGGTTCGAGCAGGTCGACCCAGACGGCGCCGGCAAGCGCTTCGGCGACCTCAGAATCGGTTGCTACCGGCAGAGTGCGCGCCTCGCCGTTGGGACGGAAAACCGTGATCACCGGCGAGTGGCTCCGGGAAGGACCATCGCTCACACTCCTGATTGGACGCCACCTTTCAGCGGTCGGCCGCGCATATTGCGCGGCGCAACATAAAAAGCAAGGCCGTCCCCGGCAACCTCCCGGGACGCGAAAGGTTCGGTTATTCGAAGACGATGGACGGCGCGCCGCGGGCGCCCTTGCCTTCGATTGCCTGCAACTCCTGCCAGACCCGGGTGGCGATGGCGCGATAGGTCTTGGCGGCCGCGCCCTCCGGATTGGAGACGACGACGGGCGTTCCGGCATCCGACGTCTCGCGGATGTCCATGGTCAGCGGCACCTCGCCGAGGAAGGGCACGCCGATGCGCTCGGCCTCCTTGCGTGCACCGCCGTGGCCGAAGATGTCGTAGCGGTTGCCCGTATCCGGCGCGATGAAATAGCTCATGTTCTCGACGAGACCGAGCACCGGCACCTCGACCTTGTTGAACATGTTGAGACCCTTGCGCGCATCGATGAGGGCGAGGTCCTGCGGGGTGGAGACGATGACGGCACCGGCAAGCGGCACCTGCTGGGCCATGGTGAGCTGCGCATCCCCCGTGCCCGGCGGCATGTCGACGACGAGCACGTCGAGATCGCCCCAGGCGACCTCGCGCAGCATCTGCATCAGCGCCGACTGGATCATCGGGCCGCGCCAGATCATCGCCACCTCCTCGTCGACGAGGAAGCCCATGGACATGACCTTGATGCCGTAATTCTCCATCGGCTTGATGGTGCGGCCTTCGAGCTGTTGCGGTCGGCCGGAGATCTTCAAGAGCCGCGGCATGGAGGGGCCGTAGATATCGGCATCGAGGATGCCGACGCGAAGGCCGTTCGCCTTCAGCGCCAGAGCGAGGTTGACGGAGGTGGTGGACTTGCCGACACCGCCCTTGCCCGAGGCGACCGCGATGATGGTGCCGACGCCGGGAATGCCCGATTTCGCGCGCTGCTGCGGCTGGCCGGATGCGGCATGGGCATGGCCGGCATGGCTGTGGGCATCGCCGCGGCCCGGCGGCGTGGGCGCGCGCGCGGCGGCGGGGCCGGAAGCGGCGCGCTTGTCCGCCGTCAGCGCCACCATGGCGGCCTTGATGCCGGGGATTTCTTTCACGACGCGCTCGGCGGCGGCACGCATCGGGTCGAGCTCGCGGGCGCGTTCGGCCGGCACGGTGATGGAGAAATAGGCCTTGCCATCGGAAATGAAAACATCGGAGACGAGGCCGAGGTCGACGATGTTGCCGTCCATGTCGGGGCCGCGCACCGTGCGCAGCCGTTCCAGCACCTGTTCCTTGCTTACGTCAGTCATGAAACCCTCGATCGACCCGTCGCGGCATCAGGCCGCGGCCCTCTTTCCCGTAGATAGTGCACGGGAAGGCGCGCGCCAAACGTTTTCGCCCGCGACCGAAAGCCTCGGCGCCCCTTCAGGCGATCAGCCCGCGGCGGATGGCCTTGACCACAGCCTGGGTGCGGTTGACCGCTTCCAGCTTGCGGGTGACCTGGTTGAGGTAATGGTTCACCGTGTGCTCGGAAAGGCCGAGGATTTCGGCAATCTCCAGGCTGGTCTTGCCCGCCGCCGTCCAGCTGAGGCACTGGATCTCGCGTTCGGTGAGGACGACCTGACCGGATTTCCAGGCTGCGCCGATCTCTGCCAGACGGTTGAAGAGGTGGATGGAGATCATCTGCAGCATCAGCCGCTCGTCGCGGCCGAGCGCCGGGTTCTCGCCGCCCCAGACGATGGCGCCGCGATTGCCGAGCGCATCGTGCACCGGGAAAAAATGGCCGACCAGCATGCCGTGGCCGGTCATGACGTCGAGCAGTTCGGTAAAGTCCAGCGACTCGGAAGCGTCGCCGATCCATTCCCGCATGTCATAGGAAAACGGCACCGTGGTGAGCCGCAGCTTGCGGATGCCGGCGCTGTGGCGAACCATGCGCAGGGCATCGTATTTCGCCAGGATTTCCTGCGGCCAATTGCTGACGATGGAGTAAGCCGACAGCTTTTCCGCCTCGAAACCCGGCAGGTTGAAGACGATGAAAAATTTGAGCCCGTATTCTTCGCACTTGCGCCGCATATAGCGCACGATGTCGAACTGCGTTTCGAGAGCGGCGATCTCGCTGCCTTCGTCCCGTAGCTGGTTGTCGGTGCTGCTCGTTTCGTCAGCCGTCATGGTTCCCCGCAATTTTATTCTTAGCCTTGGGCATTTGGAGCGGAACCGCGCGCATTCCAGAAAGTCGCAAGGTTTTTTTATACATCAGTTCAAAAGCCCAGCGCGAATCGCCTTGGCGACCGCCTGGACACGGTTGACGGCATCAAGCTTGCGCGTCGCCCGGTTGAGATAATGATTGACCGTATATTCCGAAAGGCCGAGGATTTCAGACATTTCCACGCTCGTCTTGCCGGCGGAGGCCCAGGACAGGCACTCGATCTCGCGGCGTGAGAGCGAGACGTTCTGCCGGCGGCCGGCCCGCAGTTCGACAACCTCGGTGAAAATGAGGTTCGCGACGGCGTTGAGCTCCGCCATTTCCCGCGGATTGAGCGCTTCGCGCGTGCCGCCGAAGGCAAGCGCTCCGCGCAGACCGGCCGAATTGTGGGCCGGGAAGTAAGCCCCGCGCGACAGGCCGTGCCGTTCGAAAAGGCCGGCCGCGATCGCCGCCTTGCCGTCGGGCCGGCGATGGTTCGTGCGGTCGGCGTCGTAGGTGAAGGGATTGGTGCTCTGGCGCAGGCGCTCGATGACGGGGCTGCCGAAGATCAGACCGGCATGGTCGTAGGTCTTGAGCATTTCGTCCGGCCAGGACGTCAGCAGCACATTCGAAGAGAAGTCGGTCGAGGTTTCCGACGGCACGTTGATCAGGAGATAACCGCGAAGGCCGTAGTGCTTGGCAAGGCCATCCAGTGTTTCGGCCACGTCCGCCTGCGAGCCCAACGCCGCAGGCCCCGGGTCCCAGCGGTGCCGGAACTGTGCAGATGCCGTATGAAATCGATCGGCCATATCCATCTTCCTTAAGCACGCACGCGCCCGTGCGGCAAGAAACTGCCGTCACAATGCACTGCTTGCCTCAGGAACCCCCGTATCCCAATGCAAGTATGTTCGATGAACCGCGCCTCAAGTTCGCGGTGAGCGACGCAACTCGTGAGCTGGTCGTGACGGAAGCTAATGATGCCCCTACTCCGCGTCCAGCGCGATTTTCTAATTTACCGTAAAATGGTGCCAGAAGACAACCATGCCATCATCCGCGGACTTTCTTTCTCGACTTACCGTTGCGGACCGAGACGAGCGGTCAATTCCGCCATGATGGCGCCGGCCGCATGACGCACGCGCGGCGCCCAGTCGTCAAGCTGCGCCTCGCCGACGCGGTAGGCCGGCCCCGTTACGGAAACACCGGCGACGAGCGCACGGCCGGCATCGAAAACCGGGGCAGCGACGCAGCGAATGCCGGGCTCGTGCTCTTCCCGGTCGAAAGCGATTCCGCTTGAACGAATCGTTGCCAGTTCGTCGACAAGCGCCGTCCGGCTGGTAATCGTCTGCGGCGTGAAGCGACGGAATTCCAGCTGCGACAGGAGGGCGTCGAGCGCTTGGGCATCGAGTGCGGCGAGCGCCGCCTTGCCGACACCGGTACAATAGACCGGCGAGGCGTTGCCGATCTGCGAGTTCATGCGCACGGCCTGCCGGCTCTCGACCTTGTCGAGATAGATGATTTCCCGGCCGCGCAGGACGCCGAGATGCACGGTCTCGCCGGTCTCCCGGTGCAGCACCTCAAGGAAGGGCGCGGCGACGGCGCGGAACTCGTTGCGTGCCCAGCTGGCGGATGCGAGCTTGAGGAGCCGCAGGCCCGGCACATAGGCATGGTCGGGGCGCAGCTCCAGCAGCCCCTCCTGCACGAGATGGGTGAGCTGGCGATGCAGCGTACCGCGCGGCTGACCGATGACCGCGAGCACATCGGTGAAACGCATGGGGCGCTCAGCGAGCGCCACCGTCTCCAGCACCGCCATCGCCTTGCCGAGCGTGCCGGTGCTTCCCTCCTCGTCCCGTTCGTTCGTCATTGTCGCAGCCCCCGGCCATCCCTTGACAGGCCGGCATCGTAGCGGAATAATTCCGAATAATCAAACTCAGTTCCAAATAATGGAATTTATGGGAGAGTGCCGATGACAGGCCGCTATCCGGATCTTGCAGGACAGGGCGTTCTCGTCACCGGCGGCGGCTCGGGTATCGGCGCGGCGCTGGTGAAGGGCTTTGCCGCCGCTGGCGCCCGTGTCGCCTTTCTCGACATCGCCGAGGTGGAAAGCCGCAACCTCGTCTCGGAACTCGACGGAACGGTCGAGCATCTCCCCCTCTATATTAGGGCAGATCTGCGCGACATCGATGCACTGCGTGGAGCGGTCGAACGGGCCGCCACCGTGTTCGGCGGCCTTCGCGTGCTCGTCAACAATGCAGCGCGTGACGACCGGCACGACCTCGAAACCGTCGAACCCGACTATTGGGACGAGAACCAGGCGGTGAACCTGCGCCACCATTTCTTCGCCGCCCAGGCCGTGGCGCCGCATATGCGCGCGGCCGGTGGCGGAGCGATCGTCAACTTCTCCTCGATCGCCTACCTGCTCAACATGGGCGAATTTCCCGGCTATGCCACCGCCAAGGCCGGCATTGTCGGCCTCACCAAGTCGCTTGCCGGCCGGCTCGGGCCGGACAATATCCGCGTCAACGCCATACTGCCCGGCATGGTGCTGACCGAGCGGCAGAAGCGCCTGTGGATCGACGAGAACGCGGTGGCCGGCGGCATCGCCCGCCAGTGCCTGAAGCGCTCGCTGATCGCCGACGACATGGTCGGCCCCTGCCTCTTCCTGGCGTCGGACGCCTCGGCCGCCATAACCGCACAAACGCTCATCGTCGACGGAGGCATGCTCTGATGACCACACCCGATACCGCCCCCGACGCCGCCTATGCCGCGGTCGACTGGGGAACTTCCAGCTTCCGCCTCTGGCTCGTCGGCAGGGACGGCGGCGTGATCGCCGAGCGCCGCAGCGGCGAAGGCATGACAACCGCCGCCCGCACCGGCTTTGCCGCGGTGCTGCAAGGCCATCTTGCCGCCGTCTCGGCCCCCGCGGACCTGCCGGTCCTCATCTGCGGCATGGCCGGTGCCAAGCAGGGCTGGGTCGAGGCCGGCTATCTCGATACGCCCGCCGCGCTTGCCGACATTCCCGCCGCGGCCGTGCGCATTCCCGGCGTTACCGCCGACATCCGCATCCTGCCCGGCCTTGCCCAGCGCGATGCGGCCGCACCCGATGTCATGCGCGGCGAGGAGACCCAGCTGCTCGGCGCGGCCGACGCACTCGGCGACGGCGACCACCTCGTCTGCATGCCCGGCACGCACAGCAAATGGGTGCGCCTTTCCGGCGGCAAGGTGGCGGGCTTCTCCACCTTCATGACCGGCGAACTCTTCGAGGCGATTGCCAAGAACACCATCCTCAGCCACGCCATCGCCGAGGCGGGACCGGTTGCCGGCGACAACGCGGCCTTCCGCGCCGCCGTCACGCGCATGGTCGCCAATCCGGCGCTGGCGACGAGCCAGATCTTCTCCGTGCGCGCCGGCTCGCTGATCGCGGGGCTTTCGCCCGTGGATGCCAAGGCGCGCCTTTCCGGCACGCTGATCGGCCTGGAGATCGCCGGCGCTCTCTCGCTCGTCGCCGAGGGCACACCCGTTGCGCTGGTCGTGTCCGGCGGGCTCGGCGCACTCTACAAGGACGCCCTTGCCGCCGCCGGCATCTCCCCGTCCGTCATCGACGCCGACGCCGCCGTGCGCACCGGCCTTGCCGCGGGCGCAAGGGCGCTCTGGTCCCTCTGAACATGAACTGCAACGCGCATCCGCCCATCCCGGACGCGCTCTCCGAGAAAGCTGAACCGATGAACCGCATCCCCTTCCCCCCGATGAAGTACCCGCTGATCGCCATCCTGCGCGGCCTGAAGCCGAGCGAGACCGAAGCCGTCGTCGGCGCCCTGATCGAGACGGGCTTCACCGCGATCGAAATCCCGTTGAATTCGCCCGATCCCTTCACCTCGATCGAGACGGCCGTGAAGATGGCGCCGGAGGGCTGCCTGATCGGCGCCGGCACCGTGCTCACCGTCGCCGATGTCAACCGGCTCGCCGACGTGGGCGGGCAGCTGATGGTGAGCCCGAATGTCGAGCCCGACGTCATCTCCACCGCCGCTGCCAAGGGCATGGTGACGATGCCCGGCGTCTTCACCCCGACGGAAGCGCTCGCCGCCGCACGCGCCGGGGCAACGGGCCTCAAGTTCTTTCCTGCCAGCGTGCTCGGTCCGGCCGGCATCCAGGCGATCCGCGCCGTGCTGCCGGCCGAACTGGAGATCGCGGCCGTCGGCGGCGTCTCGGAAAGGAACTTTGCCGACTATGCCGCCATCGGCATCCGCAGCTTCGGCCTCGGCTCCAGCCTTTACAAGGTCGGCATGGGCGCCGACGAGGTGCGCAGCCGCGCCCGCGCGACGGTCGAGGCCTATGACGCCGTCTATGGAGGCAAGAAATGACCGAGATCCATTCCTTTACCGGCCGCACCCTCTGCGAGACGGCCTCGCAGCTCGGCGAAGGCCCGACCTACGATCCGGCGACGGGCAAGGCCTACTGGTTCGACATTACGGGCCAGATGCTGCATGAACTGCATCTTGCGACCATGACCAAGGCGACCCATGCGCTGCCCTTCCTCGGCAGCGTGCTGGCCGTCGTCGATCCGGAGCGCCAGCTCATCGTCTCCGACCGGGGGCTTTTCCTGCGCAAGGTCGCCGATGGAGCGCTCAGCCCCTATCTCACGCTGGAAGACAAGCCGCAGAACCGCTCCAATGACGGGCGCGTCCACCCGTCCGGCGCGCTCTGGGCGAGCACGATGGGCCGCACGGCGGAAAAACATTCGGGCGCGATCTACCACATCGCCGGCACGACGGTGACGAAGCTGTTCTCCAACGTCACGATCCCGAACGGCATCTGCTTCTCGCCGGACGGCAGCACCGGCTACTTCACCGATTCGCATGTCAACCACCTCATGCGTGTCGCGCTCGACCCGAAAACCGGCCTGCCCACCGGCACGCCCGAAGTGCTCAGCGACGAGACCGGCACGCCGGGCGACATCGACGGAGCGGTCTGCGATGCGGACGGGCTCATCTGGAACGCCCGCTGGGGTGCGAACGCCGTCGACGTCTACACGCCCGACGGCACGAAGATCGCCCGCCATCTGGTGCCGGCATCGCAGGCCAGCTGCCCGGCCTTCATCGGCGACAAAGCCGATCGGCTCATGGTGACATCGGCCTGGCAGGGCCTGGAGGCGGCCGGTCGCCTTGCCGATCCGCATGCCGGCCAGACCTTCGAACTGGGCTTTGCGGTGAAGGGGCGTTTCGAGCCGGCATTCACGCTCTAAGGGCTCATCAAGCCGGGAGCGGCCTGCGATCCCGCGGCCGCTTCCTGCATCAAAAATGCATGGCAGCCATCAAAAAGAAGGCAATTTTTATCGGAACCAAAGCCCGGGGTCGTCGTTCCTTGTCCATCAACCGGTGTGGACGGCCCCTTTTCAAGACCGCCCCGCCTTGATGCCAACGAGACGAAAGGCAGGTTCAAAATGACCAAGAAATTTCTCACTTCCGTTGCCGCTGGTGCCCTTTTCCTCGGCGCGGCCATTGCCCCGGCAGCCTATGCCCAGGACACCAACCAGCCCGCCGCCGGCCAGACCCAGACGATGGAGCAGCAGCCGGGCATGACCGGCGATGACGCAACGGGCACCACGCCCGGCGACACCGCTGCAAACCCGACCACGCCTGCAACCGAGGATACGGCCCAGACGCCGGCAACGACCCCGACCGAGGACACGGCCCAGGCTCCGGCTGCCGGCGGTGACTATCTGACGGCCCAGTCGCCGGAACAGATCAGCGCCAACACCTATCTCGGCCAGGCCGTCTACAACAGCGCCGACGAAAGCATCGGCAAGATCTCCGACCTGATCATGGAGAAGGACGGCGGCATTACCGCAGCCGTCGTCGGTGTCGGCGGCTTCCTAGGCATCGGTGAAAAATGGGTCGCGGTTCCGTTCGAGAAGATCTCGATCACGCAGGTCCCCGACACGGACGACGTCAAGCTGACGACGACCGAAACCGCCGAAAGCCTGCAGGCCGCGCCGGAATTCAAGACCACGGCGCAGCAGGTTGCCGAACGCCAGGCCACTACCCCGGTCGACACCTCGACGACCTCGTCGACAACCGATACGGGCACGGCTCCGGCCACCACCCAGCCGGTCGAATAATCCGGCAGGCTCCGTCTGATCTCCAGCCCGGTGGCACATCCCTGCGCCACCGGGTTTTTCGTGCGCGGCCCAGAGGCCTCAATACCAGGCGTCGGCCATGGCGGCCTTCTTGCGGTCCATGTAGTCGCGGAGCGCCTCGTCGATCGCGGCGTCCAGCGGCGGCGCTTCGTATTCGGCGAGCATCTTCTTCCATTGGCGGTTGGCACGGGTCGCCATGTCGGTCGAGCCGCCCTCCTCGCTCCATTTCTCGAAGGGCTCGTTGTCGGACAGCGCCGAATCCCAGAAGGCGGTCTGGTAGTTGCGCATCGTGTGGTCGCAGCCGAGGAAGTGGCTGCCGGGACCGACCTGAAGGAAGGCGTCCATGGCGAGCGTGTTGTCGTCGACGGTGACGCCGGCGAGATAGGAATGCAGCGCGCCGCACAGATCCGCATCCATCACGAACTTCTCGTAGGACATGGAAAGCAGACCGTCGAGGAAGCCGGCGGAATGCAGGATGAAGTTCGCGCCGCAATGCACCGCCGACAGCATGGACATCAGCCCTTCCTGCATGGCCTGACCGTCCGGCAGCTTGGAGTTGGAAAAATTGCCCGCACAGCGCAATGGCAGTTTCAGGCGCCGGGCGAGCTGGCCGACGACCATCGAGCCGATGGCCGGCTCCGGCGTGCCGAAGGTGGGCGAGCCTGACCGCAGCGACATGGAGGAGAGGAAGTTGCCGAAGATGACCGGCGCACCCTTGCGCTCCAGCTGGGTGAGCGCGCAGCCGGCCAGTGTTTCGGCAAAGGACTGGGCGATAGCGCCGGCATTGGTGACCGGCCCCATGGCACCGCCGAGAATGAAGGGCACGATGACGGCGGCCTGGTTGGCGCGGGCGTAGGCGCGCAGGGACTTCGTCATCGTGCCGTCCCAGACGAGCGGCGAATTGACGTTGACATTGCCGAGGATGACACAGTTCCGGTCGACGAAATCGACACCGAACAGGATGCGCGCCATATCGATGGAATCCTCCGCGCGCTCCTCAGCGGTGATCGAGCCCATGAAGGCGCGGTCGGAATACTTGATATGGCTGTAGACCATGTCGAGATGGCGCTTGTTGACGGGGATGTCGACCGGCTCGCAGATCGTGCCGCCGGAATGGTGCAGCCAGGGGCTCGACTGGGCGAGCTTGATGAAGTTGCGGAAATCCTCCAGCGTGCCGTAGCGCCGCCCCTTGTCGAGGTCCATGACAAAGGGCGAGCCATAGGCCGGCGAGAAGACCACCTTGTTGCCGCCGATCTGGACATTGTTGGCCGGGTTGCGGGCATGCTGGGTGAATTCGGCGGGCGCCGAGGAAACGATCTCACGCAGCATGCCGGGCTCGAAGCGCACGAGCAGACCCTCGACCTTCGCACCGGCCCGCTTCCAGTGGTCGATGGCGGCAGGATCGTCGCGGAACTCGATGCCGACTTCGGCGAGGATGCAGTCCGCTGCCCGCTCGATCTTCTGCAGGTTCTCCTCGGACAGCACATCATAGGTCGGGATGCCCCGCACGATATAGGGCACGCCGAGCGCCTTGGCGGCGCCATCCCGCCGGGCAGGTCGCGCCCTCCCCCTGCGTGCCGGTGCTTCGATCGTCGCTGCGTCTGCCATTGTCGCCTCCATAATCCTGGACGAGGCTAGGCGTGAAACGACGCCTTGTGACGCTGGAAAAAACTTACGAAGACTATAAGCTTCATTTATGGAAACCTTGCGCCGCCTGCTTCCCTCCGCCTCCAGTCTCATCATCTTCGAGGCTGCCGGGCGGCACCAGAACTTCACCCGCGCCGCCGCCGAACTCGGCATGACGCAGGCGGCCGTCTCCTATGCGGTGCGCAATCTCGAGGAGCAGCTGGGTGTCGCGCTCTTCCACCGCGTCCACCGCGCCGTGGAGCTGACCGATGCCGGCGAGCGCTTCCATGCGGACGTGACGCTCGGCCTGTCGCGCATCCAGAAATCGGCGGAGGACATCCGCGCCAAGGGGCGGGAGGCGAATGTAACGCTTGCCGCCTCCACCGCCTTCGCCTCGATGTGGATGCTGCCGCGGCTCGCCAAGCTGCGCGCCGATCTTCCCGACATCGACCTGCGCATCCAGACCAGCGTGCGCGATCTCGACCTCGACGAGGAGCCGATCCCGCTCGGCATTCGTGGCGGCGATCCGGCGAAGTGGCCACGCTATCATGCCGCGCTGCTGGCGCCCGAGGTGATCACGGCCGTCGCAAGCCCGGCCTTCGTGGAGAGCCGCGGGCATGCGACGACGCCGGAAGAACTCTTGAAGCTGCCGCTCATCCACCTGGAGGAGCCGGTGCGGGCAGCCTGCGACTGGCCGGAATGGTTCGCCAGCGCGGGTGTGCGCTATCCCGCGCAGGCGCGGCGGCTTGCCATCAACGACTATGTGCTGGTGATCCAGGCCGTGCTGGCGGGAGAAGGCGTCGCCCTCGGCTGGCGACACCTCATCGACGGGCAGGTGCGCTCGGGCGCGCTCGTCACCGTCGGCGGCCATGTGCTGAGGACAAACGATGCCTTCCACGTCGTCTGGCCGCGCTCGCGCGAACTCAACGGGCCAGCCCGGCGGGTGCGGGACTGGCTTCTCGAGGAAGGCCGGCTGGGCCGCAGCGGCGAAGCCTGAAGATCAGCGGCGCAGGACCGGCTGTACCTCTTCATGGAAGAAGCGGAAATAGGAGGTGATCTGCGCAAGCGCATTGGTCGACAGCTTGTACTCGATGCCGAGGCGGCCGTTGGTGTACCAGCGTACCGTGCCGCTGAGGCGACCCAGCTCCTCGCTCTCGACCGTTACCAGCTGGCCGGCCATGGCCTGGATGGGCTTTTCCACATCGAAGGCCATGCCCGTCGGGGAAAGGTCGATGACCCGCGCCCGCGTCGATTGATGCATCACCCGCACCGTCGCGAAAATACGGACCTTGGAACGGCTGTTCGCCCTGACGGGCATATCCTTGATGGTCGTCATCCGTGGCTCCACTCACGAACATTCACTCTGGAACCAACCATACCGCAGGTTGTTTGCCATCCGGCTAAACAAATGCCTGCAATTTTATCGAAGCGACCTGTTTCGGGACGACGCCTCAGGAGGCGGCACGGCCCTCGACGCTGACATAGCGATCGGAGAGGAAACGCATGGTTGCGACGGCATCCTGCGGCTTGCCGTAGAAATAGCCCTGCCCCATGCCGCAACCGAGTGCCTTCAGCTTCAGCGCCTCGGAAAAATCCTCGATGCCCTCGGCGACGACGGCAAGATCGAGCCCCTCGCACATGGCGACGATCGCCTTGATGATGTGTTCGGAGGCCTTGTCGTTGGAAATGCGCGAGACGAAGGCGCGGTCGATCTTCACCTTGTCGAAGGCGAAGTCACGCAGGCGCCCGAGGCTCGACTGGCCCGTGCCGAAATCGTCGAGCGAGATGCGCACGCCCGCCGCACGCAGTTCCCCGACGATCTTCTGTGCGGTGTCGGCATCCGTCATCACCGCGGTCTCGGTGATCTCCAGCTCCAGCCGGCGCGGATCGAGCCCGGCACGGTTGAGGATCGCCAGCGTGTTGAAGGCCGTCTTCGGGTCCATCAGCTGGGCGGAGGAGAGGTTGAACGAGAGGAACAGCTCCTTCGGCCAGGACAGCGCCGTCTCGGCGGCCTTGCGCAGGAGCGTGTCGGACAGCGCATCGATGAAGCCGCGCTCTTCGGCGAGCGGCACGAAGGTGGCGGGAGAAACGTAGCCGAGGTCGGCATCGCACCAGCGCGCCAGGGCCTCGAAGCCGACGACCGTGTCGTCACGCAGGCTGACGATCGGCTGGAAATGCACGTCCACCTCATTGGCGATGATGGCATTGCGCAGCGCCTGCTCGAGCTGCGTGGCGCGCTTCATCTCCTGGGCGATTTCCTGCGAATAGACGGTGATCTGGCCACGGCCGCGGCGCTTGGAACGGTAGAGGGCCGTGTCCGCGCTCTTCAGCAGTTCCGTGAAATCCTCGCCGGCAAAGGGAAAGATGGCAAAGCCGAAGGAGGCCGAAAGGCGCACGTTGCGGTCGCCGAGGTCGAAGGGGGCCGAAAGCACCTCACGCAGCATCTGGCCGATCTTCTCCGCGCCCTTGCGCTCGAAGACCAGCGGCAGCACGAAGGCGAACTCGTCGCCGCCATGGCGCGTGACGGTGGCGCCGTCGGGAATGCAGGCTTTCAGGCGATGGGCGACCTGGCAGAGGATCTCGTCCCCCGCACGCGGGCCGAAAAGGTCGTTGATCGGCTTGAAACCATCGAGATTGGCGATGCCGATGGCAAACGGTGCCGGGTCCTCTTCACGCTCCTTGGCGATCTGGCGCACCTTGTCGCGCAGCCGGTAAAGGTTGCCGAGCCCGGTCAACGGGTCCGTATAGGCCATGGCGTGGAGGTCAGTCTGGGAAACATCCAGCGCTGCAGGATCAGCAGACTTCATCAATGATTTCCCGTACTTGCACGCGACCTCCGAGGATGGTTCCACGATGAGGCATGACCGTTAACAAAAACATAGCAAACAATCGTCACTCCTGCCCACCGGCCTCCCCAAATCTGGGGAGTTGACGCGCCTGCGTTGTATTTTTGCGGGCGCAGGACACCCATATTGACAGGCAAGCAGAGGTAACGCAATTTCTGGTTTCAGACGGCACGGACTTGAAGTCGCGAAAAATTTGCGACCCGGGCCGTCGGCATCGTCCGGATGCGGCTGTTTTGCGAGGAGAACAGGCAATGTCGACCATCAGCACCTATTCCACCATCGGCAATTTCTCCACGAGCACGCTCGCGGAAACGGTCGCCCTGCTTGCCAAACGCATTTCTCCAAGCACGGTCAGCTTCAACACGGACGGCACCGCAAGCGTGTCCGTCACCGTCAACGGCCAGACGGTGAAGGCCATCTTCTCCAACCCCTCGGGCACGGTCGACGGATTGGATGCCGACTTCAGCCTCATCCAGTTCCGCAATGCCGGCAACGCATTGACGCTGGAGATCAGCCTCGCCGACCTGAGCCTCAACGACTTCAAGCAGCACACCACGACCGCGACGGCCCTCGACCTGCTTTTCCTCGAAGACGACTATATCAGCGGTGACGACGGCGACGACGTCATCCGCGGATATGACGGCGACGACAACATCTGGGGCTATGGCGGCGACGACTTCCTCGGCGGCGGCAACGACGCGGACATGCTCTCGGGCGGCAGGGGCAACGATTCGCTCGCCGGCGGCGCGGGTCTGGACACGCTGTACGGCGAGGATGGCAAGGATGTCCTCAACGGAGAAAGCGGCAATGACGAGCTTTACGGCGGCTCCGGCAACGACCTTCTCAAGGGCGGCACCGGCAACGACTGGATGAACGGCGACAGCGGACGGGATACGATCGAAGGGGGCAAGGGCGCCGACATGATGCGTGGCGGCTCCGGCCGGGATGTCTTCGTGTTCAAGTCCGTCACGGATTCCACCGTCAAGGAAGCCGGCCGCGACATGATCTCCGACTTCTCGGAGGGGTCGGGCGACAAGATCGACCTCTCGGCGATCGACGCCAGCACGAAATCCGGCGGCAACCAGACGTTCAAGTTCGTCGGCGACGGCGGTTTTCACAAGAAGGCCGGCGAACTGCGCTTCAAGCAGTATGAGAGCGAAACCTACGTCTACGGGGATACGAACGGCGACGGCAAGGCTGATTTCACGATCGGCTTCTCCGGCCTCATCGATTTCACCAAGGCCGATTTCATTCTCTGAACGCCCTCGCGGGCGGTCGCCTCACGCGACCGCCTTCTCCCTGCCAGAGGAGACATAGCGGCGGTAGATCGCCTCGATCATGTCGGGGCTGACCGGCTTGGTGATATAGTCGTCCATGCCGGCATCCATGCAGTTCTGCATGTCGACATTGAGCGCCTGGGCGGTCACGGCGACGATGGGCGTGTGGGTGCCCGTCAGCTTCTCCGCCTCGCGGATCTCCATCGCGGCATCTATGCCGTTCATCACGGGCATGGAAATGTCCATCAGCACGAGGCGAGGCTGGTGCTTGCGCCAGAGCATCACCGCCTCCTCGCCATTCTCGGCGATGCGGTGCGAAATGCCCATGCCCTCGAGGATCTGCGAGAAGACGAACTGGTTGATCTGGTTGTCCTCGGCGACGAGCACCTCGATGTCGCCGACGGCACCCGGCAGCATGACGGAAATGTCCGTTGCTATGTACCAGTCGTCCGATAGCGACACCGGTGTGAGGATGTCGCCGAGCGGCGATGCGTTCTCCGAGAGAAGCTCGTGCTCTTCGACAAGCGTGCGCATGAAATCCGGGCCGATGCCGTCCGGTACGATGACCCGCGTTGCAATGCCCCGGTCGTTGGAAAGGATGCGCTCGTGGTCCGGCAGGTTGTTGTCGATCACCACGAGATCGACCGACAGGCCCTCGCGGGCCGCAAGGGCGAGGAAGGCATCGTGTTCGTAGACGCTGTGCACCGCGCAGCAATCCGCCCCGCGCGCCCGGAACTCGCCGACCAGGATCTCCTCGATGCGGGGATTGGGCGTGGCGACCAGGGCACGCTTGCCGGAAAGCGCCCGCAGTTCGTCGCCGTTCAACTGTTCGAGGAGCAAGCGCCGCTCGGCGTCGCGCACCGGATCGAAGCAGTTCTGCGCCTCGACGAAGCCGCCGGGCACGCTGAGCAGCACGTCGCCGTCATCCGACACGGCCCTGTTGCCGGCAGCGAGCGCCGTCACGTCTTCCATCACCGTGACGATGGCATGGTGCCCCGGGGCGCCGATGCGGTACTTCCGGGTGATGGCGTAGAGATCGGTACCGTCGGCGCGGATGACGTGCTCCGGCACGCTGTAGGGCTCACCCGTTTCCAGCACCATGCGGTCGGAGCGCTCGATGCGCTCGGCATTCTCCGCATCCGCCAGATCCCAGACGGAGCGGCCGAGAATGCCGTCGGCATTGGCATTGTAGATCGCGCAGAAGGCTTTGTTGGCCGCGATATAGGCGAAATTGCGATCCTTGATGACGACCGGCGACGGCAGGGTCTCGAGGATCTCCTCGGTGAGCGCGATGCGCTCGAGATCCGAGCGCCACTGCTCCTCCTGCTTCTTCTGCTCGGAGACGTCGACCAGCGTGGTGACATTGTAGCCGCTCGGCAGGCGGCGCTTGCGGAAATGGATCCAGCGGTCGCGGCCGAGCCGTTCCACGGCGTCGTACTGCTCGCGCCAGTGGGCCGAGATGCGGTTGGAAATCCACTCCTCGCGGTTGACGGCCTTGTGGCGCTGCTCGGGCGGAATGCCGTAGCGCACGCCGCTGTCGAAAATGGCGCTCAGCACGTCGCGCAGCCGCGTGCCCGGCTTCAGCGTATCGGCGGGAATGGGGAAGTAGCGCAGGACCTGGCGGCTGGCGAAGACGAGGCAATCGTTCTTGTCGTAGACGATCACGGCGGCGGCGAGGATATCGCACGCGGCTTCAAACATACCCAGCCGGATGTTCGCGTCTGGCGACGCTACATCATTCATAGTGGCAGACCTCGCCTGTCTGGCATTCCCGGACGCATGCTGATCGGTGCATCCTGCACCTTCGGACAGAGGGGAATGACAGCGGCCAGCGACGCTGAAATTGTCCACCGGGAAACCGGCCGGCTTGTGTTCATACAAACCTGCGCGCACGTTGGCAGCTTTTTATTAAAGCCTGATTAAACGATTTCAGGTCGCCGGGCGCCGCAGGGCGGGATAAGCCAACTTGCCCCTTCCAAGGCCTCGCCGAATCCGCGAAAATGGCAGCATGACGATCAGGCAGCTTTCCGAAACTCTCATCAACCAGATTGCCGCAGGCGAGGTGATCGAACGGCCGGCAAGCGCCGCCAAGGAGCTGATCGAGAACGCGCTGGATGCGGGGGCGACGCGCATCGAGATCGCAACGGCCGGCGGCGGAAAGACGCTGCTGCGTGTCACCGACAATGGCGGCGGCATGGCGCCTGCGGATCTGGAACTGGCCATCCGCCGGCATTGTACCTCGAAACTCGACAAGGACCTTACCGACATCCGCACGCTCGGCTTCCGCGGCGAGGCGCTGCCCTCCATCGGCTCGGTGGCCAAGCTCTCGCTGCTCAGCCGCACGGCCGAGGCCGGCGAAGGCGCCGAGATCAGCGTGACCGGCGGCAAGGTGGCGCCCGTGCGGCCAGCCGCGGCCAATCGCGGCACGGTTGTCGAGGTGCGCGACCTCTTTTTCGCCACGCCCGCCCGGCTGAAATTCCTGAAGAGCGAGAAGGCGGAAGCCTCCGCCATTTCTGACGTCGTGCGGCGCATGGCGATCGCCTTTCCGCATGTGCGCTTCGTGTTGTCGGGCTCCGACCGCACGACGCTGGAATTTCCAGCGACGGGCACCGACAGGCTCGCCCGCATCGCGCAGGTGCTCGGCCGCGATTTCCGCGACAACGCCATCGAGATCGACGCGGCGCGCGAGGGTGTCCGATTGACCGGCTTTGCCGGCGTGCCGACCTTCAACCGCGGCAACAGCCTCAACCAGTTCGCCTTCGTCAACGGCCGGCCGGTGCAGGACAAGCTGATCTGGTCGGCGCTGCGCGCGGCCTATGCCGAGACCATTCCGCACGGGCGCTATCCGGTGGCGGTTCTGGCGATCGACATCGACCCGGCACTCGTCGACGTCAATGTGCATCCGGCGAAATCCGACGTGCGCTTCCGTGACCCGGGCCTGGTGCGCGGCCTCATCATCGGCGCGATCCGCGAGGCGCTCGCCCGCGAGGGCGACCGGGCCTCCACCACGGGCGCAAGCGGCCTCATGCGCGCCTTCCGGCCGGAGGCGCAGCGCCCGCAGACGCCCTGGAGCCCGGCCGCCTCGCCCTACCGCCCCTTCGAGGCGACAAGCGCTCCCGCGCCGCATTTCAGCGAGAGGCAGACCGGTTTTGCCGATTTCGCCGCGCCGTCGGCACGCAGCGAACCGGTCTTCGCCCCTTCCCCGGCAACGCCGCGGGAAGAGGAACCGCCGCAGCGCCACCCGCTCGGCGCAGCACGCGCGCAATTGCACGAGAACTACATCGTCGCCCAGACCGAGGATGGGCTCGTCATCGTCGACCAGCATGCCGCGCATGAGCGGCTGGTCTTCGAGGCGATGCGCAACGCCCTCCATGCCCGGGCGGTACCGGCGCAGGCCCTGCTCATCCCTGAAATCGTCGATCTTTCCGAGGACGATTGCGACCGGCTGGTGTCCCATGCGGAGGAATTCTCCCGCCTCGGCCTCGGCATCGAGCGCTTCGGACCGGGCGCCGTCGCCATCCGCGAGACGCCGGCCATGCTCGGCGAGATGGACGCCGTCGGGCTCGTGCGCCAGCTTGCCGACGAACTTGCCGAATGGGACACGGCGAGCGGGCTGAAAAACAAGCTGGAATACCTTGCCGCCACCATGGCCTGCCACGGCTCCGTGCGCTCGGGCCGGCGCATGCGGCCGGAGGAGATGAACGCGCTCCTGCGCCAGATGGAGGCGACGCCCGGCTCCGGCCAGTGCAACCACGGCCGGCCGACCTATATCGAGCTCAAGCTTTCCGATATCGAGCGTCTGTTCGGGCGGAGCTAGAGCATTTCCAGCCGAAGCGAAATCGCTTCGGCGTCGGGTAATGCAGTAAAACAAGAATCCAGAGCATTTCCGGTGAACCGGAGTTCACCGGAAATGCTCTGGGCGGAAGGCGTGGCCCGTTCTTCCAACGCCTGCCCCTTCACGGGTGCGACAGCGAAAAGGCTGGAAATTTCGCCGCGGCCGGGATATGGCACGGTATCGACCGCGCAGCCGGCGCGTGCCCCTTGATGAGACGGATATTGAAATCGATGATGAACCGTTTTGAAGGACGCGGCAGCCGCGAAGCGAAGATCCGCTATCTCGACGGCGATTTCCAGATCCTGATGCCCGGCTCGCACGTCATCTGCGCGATGACCGGTGAGATGGTGCCCGTCGACGAGCTGCGCTACTGGAGCGTTGCGCGGCAGGAACCCTATGCCACCGCCGAGGCCTCGCTCGAGGCCGAAAAGCGCGCCGGCGCCCTACCCACGCAGAAGAAGCAATAGACCGTAGAGACTGTCTGAAGGGGGCAGATCCCCTGTCGGTCTCTGGCTGTCCCTGCCCTCTTCCGCTACTTCGCGGCCAGCCGGTGCAGCTTGCGCCGCCTTGCGCCGACAATCGCCGCGTCGATGATCGCGTCCGGCCCCTTGGGGTCGTCGAAACGGATCTCCACCTCGATCACACGGCTCTTCTCCTGCAGCTCCTCCGCGCGGCCATGCTCGCCGGCGAGGCGAACGCTGTCCTTGGCGGTGGTGACGAGCTGGTATCCGACACCCTCGGCATGGTCGAGAATCTCCGATACCTCGTCCTCGGAAAGATGATGGTGATCGGGGAAACTGCGCGTCACGTAGAGATGCGCGCCCGTCTCGGTGACGGTGCGAAAGAATTTCTCGTTGTCGGCGATGCCCGACCAGGCCATGACGACCTTTTCGGCGAGGTCCTCGGCACCGACGGTGACGAGGGTGGCCGAATGGATCGCCTTGCCGGCGCGTGCCGCCTGACGGATCAGCGCATCGGCGGCGTTGCCGTTGCCGATCGCCAGAAGCGCATTCGCCTGGCGCATCTGCTCGTCGAGCGGCGCGCGCACCGGCCCGCCCGGCACCAGATGGCCGTTGCCGATGCCGCGGCGGCTGTCGATGACGAGCAGCGCATAGTCGAAGGTCAGCTGCGCGCTCTGGAAGCCATCGTCCATGATGATGAGGTCTGCGCCCTCCTCCACCAGCTTGCGCGCACCCTTGACGCGCCGGCGGGCAATCACGGTCAGCGCCTCGCGGGCGAGCAGCAGCGGCTCGTCGCCGACCGCACGGGCACGGTGGTGGTGAGGATCGACGACGGTGGTGACGTCGAGCGAGCCGCCATAACCGCGTGACAGAAAGCCGGGCTTGAGGCCGCGCGCCTTGGCGGCGCGGGCGAGCGCGATCGCCGTCGGCGTCTTGCCGGCCCCACCCACGGTAAAATTGCCGACGCAGATGACGGGCACGGCCACTTCGGCGCGCCGGCCCTTGCGCATGCGGCGGCCGGCGATCAGGCCGTAGAGGCGGGAGACCGGCCAGAGCGCATAAGCCCGCCAGTCCGGCTTCGTCCACCAGAAAGGCGGCGCTTCACTTACCATTCCGTCCCCCGCGGGCGTCCCGGCCCGGTCTCTTGCAGCAAACGCGAGAAGTTGCGGAAAATCAACCGGGGCGATTTGCATCGGCGTTGCGGGAGCGTGGCCTGCCCCTCATCCGCCTGCCGGCACCTTCTCCCCGCAAGCGGGGAGAAGGACGGCTTTGCACGGCCTTGCCACAAGTCCCTTCTCCCCGCCTGCGGGGAGAAGGTCGCGGCAGCGGGATGAGGGGCTGCCCTCACCGCTCACGCCACCGGTCGCGCGACGGCCGCCTCCGGGAGGAGCGGGACGAGTTCGGTGATGTCGGCGAGGCAATAGTCGGAGGCATCCGCCAGCGATTCCCGCGAGCCGGTGCCCGTCAGCACCGCGACGTTGAGGCCCGCACCGGCATTGCGGCCCATATGCATGTCGTGATTGTTGTCGCCGACGACGGCGACCTGGTGCGGCGCAAGACCCGTCGCCGCACAGAAGCCGAGCACCATGCCCGGCTGCGGCTTGGTGCCGAAGCCACTGTCGTAGCCCGCGACATAGTGCAGGTAGTCCTCGAAGCCGAAGCGTTTTGCCGTCGCGCGGATCGAGGCCTCGTTGTCGCTGGAGGCAACCCCGAGCCAGTAGCCGCGGGCATGCATGGTGGCGAAGAACTGGGCAAGGTCCGTGACGGCGACGGCTAGCTGCGCCGAATTGGCGAAGAGGCCGTCGAAATGGGTGGCCAGCGCCTCCACCGTGAAGGGCGCACCGGCCGCGACCATGCCCTCGGCGATCTCCACCGTGTTGCCGGCGGCAAGCAGGCTGTCGGGCGTGACGTAGCCGGTGTCGGGATCCATGCCGCCCGCCACGAGCAGCTTGCGGGCTAGCGCCTCGTCGCCGGCGGCAGCGATGCGGGCGAGTTCGTAGTTCACCGGCACCCAGCTCTTGGCATAGTCGAGCAGCGTCCCGTCCTTGTCGAAGAGGATGCCGGAAATGGTCTCGGTCTTGGACATGACACGCCTTTCGTCAGGACGTCTGGCGCGGATGCAACCGTGCCTTCACAGTGAGCGGGTTGATGTAGGGCTCCAGCCCCTTGATGGTGGCGCGCAGCGCACCGCGCATCTCCTGCACGGTTTCTTGCCCGGCCTCGATCATCTGCTTGCGCATCTCGTCGTTGACGAGCAGGTAGTGCACGCCCTTGGCCAGCATCTCCGTGTCGCGCACCATCTTGGCGCTGCCGTTGCGGGCGAGCTGCTGGTAGGCCTCGCGGAAATTCTGCACATTGCCGCCCGACAGGATCGCGCAGCCGAGCATGGCCGGCTCCAGCGGGTTCTGCCCGCCTTCGGCAAACAGCGAGCGGCCGACGAAGGCGATCTCCGTCATACGCAGATAGAGCCCCATCTCGCCGATCGTGTCCCCGAGGAAGATGTCGGTCTCCGGCGTCAGAACGTCGCCGCGCGTGCGCCGGGCAACCTTCAGGCCCCGCGCCTCCAGCATGTCGGCGATGGCGTCGCTGCGCTCGGGATGGCGCGGCACGATGATGGTGAGCAGGCCCGTGCGTTCCTTCAGCACGCGGTGCACGTCGCCGGCGGCCGCCTCCTCTCCCTCGAAGGTGGAGATCGCCGCCCAGGTGCGACGGCCCTGAATCTGGTCGAGATAGCCGCGCAGCACGGCGGAATCGACCGGCGGCGCATCCGTATCCACCTTGAGATTGCCGGAAACGAGCACCGGCAGGGCGCCGAGCGTGCTGAAACGGTCGGCGTCGAGATCCGACTGGGCGATGACGAGCGCGAAATTCTCGAAGATGGCGTCGGCGACGGCATGGCGCCGCTTCCAGCGCGGGAAGGAGCGATCCGAGATGCGGCCGTTGACCAGGACCTGCGGGATGTGACGCTTGCCGAGTTCCAGGATGGTCATCGGCCAGATCTCCGACTCCGCCATGATAGCGAGATCGGGATGCCAGTATTCCAGGAAGCGGCTGATCGCCGGCTTCAGGTCGAGCGGCACATATTGGTGGATAACGTCCGTGCCCAGGCGGTCGCGCACGACCTTCGCCGAGGTGATCGTGCCCGTCGTCAGGAGCACCGCGATGCCGCGACGGCGCACTTCCTTGATGAGCGGGATGACCGCATTGGTCTCACCGACGCTGGCCGCATGGAACCAGACGAGCGGCCCCGCCGGGCGTGGCACGCCGGCATAGCCGTAGCGCTCGCGGCGGCGGGAACGGTCTTCCTTGCCCTTGGCGGCGCGGAAGGTGAGATAGGGGCCAACGATCGGATAGAGCGCGACGCCGCCCCAGCGATAAAGCGAAAGCGCGAAACGGGCGAGGCGCCGGCTCATGCGCGAGCGCCCTTGGTTGCGGCTTTCGTCTTGTTCGGGATCATGGAAGGTCCGGTCTCTGGTTCGGCGCGGCCTTCTGCCGCGCGGAACGGTGTCGGGAAACGCGCCTCAGTTCTGCTGCGGATCCAGAAGCCGGTGCATGTGCACGATGAAATAGCGCATATGCGCATTGTCCACGGTCTGCTGTGCCTTCGACTTCCAGGCGGCAAGTGCAGAGGCATAATCAGGGAAGATTCCGACGATATCGAGAGCGTTGAGATCACGGAACTGCATATCTGCCAGCGTCGTCAGTTCGCCGCCGAAGACCAGATGCAGGAGCTGTTTCGGTTCTTTGCTGTCGGTCATGTTTTCTCTCTTTTTATGATGCCGATTTCGGCAATGGGTTTGCGGTATTCCGCATCAAAGGTCAATGGCCGGCAAGATGCCGGGAGGCCTCGACAAGCCCGGAAAGCCGGGACAATCCGGCCGCAGCCAGCGTCTCGTGGCTGACGGCCGGCCGGTTGTAGGACAGCGCCGCGCCGTCGAGCGTGACAAGCGCTCCGCCGGCCTGTTCAAGGATGAGGTCGGCGGCCGCCAGATCCCAGTCGTGCGCATTGCGCTTCACCAATGTCGCATCGATGCGCCCGTCCGCCACCATGGCGAGGCGGTAGGCGAGCGAGGGCACATGCGAGATGCGCTGCACGCCGCCGATCATGTGGCGGTCGATGCCGTGCGCCATGTCCTCCGGCGCGGCGATGCGTGTCGGGCGGGCCGCATCCGGATCGGTTGCGCGGATTGGCGCGCCGTTCTTCAGCGCAGCACCGCCGGCGGCCGCGGTAAAAAGCTCGTCGAGCGCCGGCGCAAAGAGCACGCCGGCGACGGGGCGGCCCCGATGCACGACGGCGGCGCTGACACACCAGACGTCCTTGCCGGCAATGAAGGCGCGCGTGCCGTCGATCGGGTCGATGACGAAGACGGTCTCGCGGCTGAGCCTGCCGGCATCGTCATCGGTCTCCTCCGAGAGCCAGCCGTAGTTCGGCCGGGCGGAGAGCAATTCCGTCTTGAGGATATCGTTGGCCGCAAAGTCGGCCGCGCTGACCGGCGAACGGCCACCGTTCTTCCACCAGACCTCCGGTCCCTTGCGGAAAAAATCGAGCGCCCTGGCCCCTGCAAGCCGCGCGGCACCGACCAGGAGATCAAGGTCGGCGGTCCAGGCGGTGGCGGGGCTCGGCATGGTCTCACGTCCCGGCAAGCGTCATGCCTTCGATGGCAAGCGTCGGCGCGGCGACGCCGAAGGAGCGGTCGATGTCGCTTGCCGGCGTGATGCGCAGGAACATGTCGACGAGGTTGGAGGCGATCGTCACCTCCGATACCGCGAAGGTGAGTTCGCCATTCTCGATCCAGTAGCCGGAGGCCCCGCGCGAGTATTCGCCCGTCACCATGTTGACGCCCTGGCCGATCAGCTCGGTGACGTAAAAGCCGGTGCCGACGGAGCGGATCAGATCCTCCGGCGAGATGTCGCCGGGTTCGAGCGCAAGGTTCGTCGAGGCGGGGTTAACCGCCGTGCCGCCGCGCACGCCGCGACCGTTGGTCTTAAGCCCGAGCTCGTTGGCGGTGGAGGTGGACAGGAACCAGTGCCGGAGCACGCCGTCCTCGATCATCGCGAGCCGCTCGCCACGCACGCCCTCGCCGTCGAAGGGGCGCGAGGACGAACCGCGCACGATCAGCGGATCGTCGGTGACGGAAAGGCCCGCCTTCAGCACCTGCTGGCCCATGCGGTCGCGCAGGAAACTCGTCTTGCGGGCGACCGACGCGCCGTTGATCGCGCCGGCAATGTGGCCGGTTATGCCGCGCGACACGCGCGGATCGTAAACGACGGTGACGTTCTTGGCCGTCGGCACCTGGCGCGGATTGAGCCGGCGCACGGCGCGGGCGGCCGCCTCGCGGCCGATCTCCCCGGCGTCGCGCAAGTCGGCGAAATAGAGGCTCGAATCGAAGTCGTAGTCGCGCTCCATCTTCGTGCCCTCGCCCGCGATGACGCTGACGGAGCGGCCGAAGCGGCTGGCGCTGTAGGCGCCGGAAAAGCCGTGCGAGGTGGCGAGCACCAGGCCGCCCATGCCCGCGGAGGCCCCGCCGCCGCCGGAATTGGTGATGCCGGGGACCGCGAGCGCGGCGGCCTCCGCGGCAAGCGCGGCCTCGGTCAGCTGCCCGGCAGAAACCTCGGTCGGATCGAAGAGCTCGAGGTCCGGCCAGTCCTTCGCAAGATCGGCCTTGTCGGCGAGCGTCGCATAGGGGTCTTCCGGCGAGGCCTTGGCCATGGCGACGGCCCGCTCGGCGAGCACCTTCAGGTCGAAGCCGGGATTGGCCGAGACGCTGGCGACGCGCCGGCCGACGAAGACGCGGAGCGAGAAATCATCGCTCTCGGAGGCTTCGGTGCCCTCGACCTTGCCGAGCCGTACACTGACAGAGGAGGAGCGGCCCCGGACGACGACGGCATCGGCCGCATCCGCCCCCGCTTGAATGGCGCGGTCGATGAGTTCACCGGCACGCGCGAGAAGGCTTGCGGAATCGATCGTCTCTGACATGACTTGGCCTTTCTTTGCTGCCCCATTTATTGTGCAGTCGCACGGGCATCAAGGGAGGCCGCTCCTTTTTTGCCGCGTTGCCGGCGCTCCTTCAGAAGAAAGCCCTCCGCATGCCCTATACCCACAGCCCGTACAACGAGGTTCTGCTGATGCTCGGAGGGGCGCTGCTGGCCGCGCCGATCTTCAAGCGGCTCGGTCTCGGCACCATTCTCGGCTATCTCGCCGCCGGCGTGGTGATCGGCCCGATCCTGCACCAGATCCGCGACGGCGGAGAATTGCTGGGGGTCGCCGAACTCGGCGTCGTCTTCCTGCTCTTTCTGATCGGGCTGGAACTGAAACCCTCGCGGCTCTGGGCAATGCGGCACGACATCTTCGGACTCGGCATGGCGCAGGTCGTCCTCACGGGCCTGGCGCTCGCCGGCCTGACCCTCGCCTTCGGCCTCGAGCGATGGGACGGGGCGCTGATCATCGGCTTCGGCCTCGCGCTCTCCTCCACGGCCTTTGCCATGCAGATCCTCGACGAGCGGGGCAACACCAACACGCGCTACGGCCAGCGGGCCTTTTCCATGCTGCTCCTGCAGGATCTCGCCATCGTACCATTGCTGGCACTGATCCCGCTGCTGGCCGAACAGGCGCCGGAAGACACGACGACGGCCTTCCAGGACTTCCTCATCGCCATCGGCGCCATCGCGGCGCTGTTTGCGGCCGGCCGCTATCTGCTCAACCCGCTGTTCCAGGTGATCGCCCGTACCGGCGCGCGCGAGGCGATGATCGCCGCCGCGCTCTTCGTCGTGCTGGCCGCCGCCATGCTCCTTCAGATGGCCGGGCTCTCCATGGCCATGGGCGCCTTCCTCGCTGGCGTTCTGCTTGCCGATTCCTCCTATCGCCATGAACTGCAGGCGGATGTGGAGCCGTTCCGCGGCATCCTGCTCGGCCTGTTCTTCATGGCGGTCGGCCTGTCGCTGCAACTGGACGTGATCTTTTCCAGCTGGCTGACGGTCCTTGTCGCCACGCCCATCGTGATGCTGGTGAAGAGCCTCGTCATCTACGGCCTCTGCCGCCTCACCGGATCCCCGCACAATGACGCGGTGCGCATCGCGCTCGTGCTGCCGCAGGGCGGCGAATTCGGCTTCGTGCTGTTCACCGCGGCTGCCGCCGCCGGCATCTTTTCCGGCGGCCTCGCCTCGCTGCTCATCGCCATCGTCACCATCTCGATGGCGCTGACGCCGATCGCCGCGGCGCTTTCGCGCTTCCTGCTCGTCGAGGACATCGAGGAAGAGATGGAGGAGGATTTCGAGGGGGCGGGCGCAGACGTCTTGATGATCGGCTTTTCGCGTTTCGGCCAGATCGCCGCGCAGATCCTTCTTGCCGGCGGACGCGAGGTCACCGTCATCGACCATTCGACCGACCGCGTGCGCCAGGCGGCAAGCTTCGGCTTCCGCATCTATTTCGGCGACGGCACGCGCAAGGACGTGCTGCGCGCCGCCGGCATCGAGCGCGCCAAGATCGTCGCCATCTGCACCCAGGGCAAGGCGACGACGGACCGCATCGTCGATCTCGTGCAATCGGAATACCCCAACGCCACGCTCTTCGTGCGCTCCTACGACCGCGTGCACACGCTGTCGCTGCGCGGGCGCGGCGTGCAGCACGACGTGCGAGAAACCTTCGAATCCGCCCTCGTCTTCGGGCGGGAAACGCTGGAGGAGCTTGGCGTGGAGCCGGATGACGCCCAGGCGATCGGCGACGACATCCGCCGCCGCGACATCGCCCGGCTGGAACTGCAAGCCGCCGAAGGCCTCACCGCCGGCCGGCACATGCTGCACACGAAGCCGGTGAAGCCGGAGCCGCTGGTCAAGCCGAAGAAACTGGCACTGAGCGATGTGGACGAAGAGGAAAGCGCGTGAGGGCGGGCCATTCACCCGGAAATCCTCCCTCCGCCCGGCAGGACAACGAGAGGCATGCCCACCGCAGACGGCGATCTCAAACCGCCGACAACTTCTCGTCCAGCGCCCGCTTCAGCTCGTCACGGATGCCGGCGGAGGCGGCCAGCACTTCCTCGGCCTTGACGAAATCGAGCACGCGGAAGCGGCCGACATCGGGGCGGAGAAAAATGTCCGGTGCGCCCTTTTCCAGTTTCAGCGTCACGATGGAACGCATGGTGAGCTGGGTGGCACCGTAGAGGCTGTCGATGCTGTTGGGCACGTCCGCCGTGCCGGCAGGCGGGCGGCCGATGACGTCGACGCCGATAGTGATGTCGGCCTTGCCGAGCAGGTGATCGAAGGGCACGGGGTTCCACAGGCCACCGTCGATCATCACCCGGCCGCTTATCACCACCGGGCGGAAGACAGCGGGCAGCGCGGCGGAGGCGGCGATGGCCGGAAAGAGCGGACCGCTGTCGCAGACGCATTCGCACTGGGCGTAATAATCCGCCGTGACGACCTTCAGCGGGATCGACAGGTCCTCGAAGGTCTCCGGCAGGGTTTCCGGCAGGAAGGCCTTGAGGATGCGCTCCAGATTGAACTGGCCGACGCGGAAGCCGCCGGCGACCACATCAGAAAACCGGGTGGGCCGGAGGCTCCAGAGGCGGTTCATGATGCGGCTCGGATGGCCGATGGCGGCGAGCGTGTGCTCGCGGATCTCCCGGCCCGTCATGCCGGCCGCCATGGCCGCCCCCATGACGGCGCCGATCGAGGCGCCCGATATCAGCACCGGCCGGATGCCGAGTTCGTCCAGCACCTCGATGACGTGGATATGGGCGAGCCCGCGCGCGCCGCCCCCGCCCAGTGCGACGGCGACGGTCGGGCCGTGCGCTTGCGGCTGGCTTGCGGAAACGAGGGCATCGGTCATGGCTCAGGTCTCCGGTTCGTTGCGGCAGCGCCGGCGAAAGGATCAGCCGGGGCGATAGCGGTAGAAATGCATGCGCGTCTCACCGAAGGTGCGGACCTCCAGGAGTTCGTAACCATCGACGACGGCAGGCTGAATATCGGCGCGCTCCTCGAGGATCGCAAGGGCGCCCTCCACCAGCCAGCCGCCACGGGCGGCCGCATCCAGCGCCCGCTCGCCAAGGCCTTTTGCATAGGGCGGATCGGCGAAGAGCAGGTGGAACGGTTCCATCGTGCCGACGCCGCCGAGCGACGTCGCATCGCGCCGGAAGATCTTCGCACGGCCGATCACGCCGAGCGCCTCGATGTTGGAATGCAGAAGCCCCCTGCCCTCGACGCCCTGCTCGACGAAAAGCGCCGCACGCGCACCGCGTGACAGCGCCTCGAGGCCGACAGCGCCGGTGCCTGCGAAGAGGTCGAGCACACGCGTGCCGTCGAGCGCCTCGGGATAGGCGTGCGAGAGGATATTGAACAGGCTTTCGCGCGTGCGGTCCGTCGTCGGGCGGATGTCGTCCGATTTCGGCGTCGCAAGCGAACGGCCGCGGAATTCACCGCCGACGATGCGCACGGTCGCTTACTTCCCCTTGCCGCGCGGACGGCCACCACCGGGCTTACCACCGGCGGGGCGCCCGCCCGGTTTGCCGCCGAAGGACTTGCCGCCGGGCTTTCCGCCGAACGGCTTGCCGCCATCGCGGCGCGGCGGGCGATCCGAGAAGGACCGGTCACCCTCTGCACGGGGCTTGCGGTCGCCGAACGAACGTTCCCCCTCCGCACGGGGTTTGCGATCACCACGGGCCGGGCGATCCCCAAAAGAGCGCTCACCCTCAGCGCGGGGCTTGCGATCACCGCGAGCCGGACGGTCCCCGAAGGAGCGTTCGCCTTCCGCGCGCGGACGACGATCGCCACGCGGCGGGCGGTCACCGAAATCGCGGGCAGGACGGGCATCGCCGGCACCGGAGCGCGGGCGGCCGAAACCGCCGCGGCCACCGTCACCACGATCGCCTGCTTCCGGCTCGCTGGCGCGGATCCATTCGCCGTCCTCGTCGCGCGTCTTCAGGATGCGCGGCTTTTCCGCCCGGTCGTCGCCGGGACGGCCACGGGCCGGCCCCTTGCGATCGGGATCGAACTTCTTCGCCGAGCGTGTCAGCGCACCCTCGGCGGTGCGGCCATAGCGCTTGGTCTTCGGCGCGCCTTCGGGACGTTCGCGCGGCTCGCGCTTCACGCTCTCGGCGGCTTCTGCCTTCTTTTCAGCAACGGGACGGGCACCGGGCGCCATCCAGACATTCGACTTGCGCGCACGAACCGCCGGTTCGCGCTTCGGCTTGCTGTCGAAACGGTCCTCGTCTCGGTCGCGGTCTCTGCCACGGCCACCGTCACGCGGCTTGTCGCCGAAACGGTCGTCACGGCGGGTATCGAGCCGGGCACGGGCCTGCTCGCGACGGTCTTCCGGCTTCTCGCGCCGGCCGGCCGGCTTGTCGCCCCAGGCCGGAGCCTCGCTCCGGCTCTTCGGTGCCGGCTTCTCCTCGGCATCGACAGAGGCATGATCGAACAGCGGCGCGTCGAAATTCGCCTTGGATTCCTCGATAAGGCGCGGGCCGAGCTGGTCGCGCAGCGTGCGGCCGCGGATTTCCTGGGCATGGCCTTCCGGCAGTTCGCCGAGCTGGAACGGGCCGTAGGAGATGCGGATCAGGCGGTTCACGTCGAGGCCGAGCGCACCGAGCACGTTCTTGACTTCGCGGTTCTTGCCCTCGCGAAGGCCCAGCGTCAGCCAGACATTGGTGCCCTGTGTCTTGTCCAGCGTCGCATCGATCGCGCCATAGAGCACGCCGTCAACGGCGATGCCTTCCTTCAGCTTGTCGAGATCGGCCTGCTCGATCTTGCCATGGGCGCGCACGCGGTAACGGCGCAGCCAGCCGGTGGTCGGCAGCTCCAGCATACGGGCGAGGCCGCCGTCATTGGTCAGCAGCAGAAGGCCTTCGGTGTTGATGTCGAGACGGCCGACGGACATGACACGCGGCAGGTCCTCGGGAAGGTTCTCGAAGACCGTGGGACGGCCCTCGGGATCGGCATTCGTCGTCACCAGGCCGGCGGGCTTATGGTAGAGCCAGAGGCGTGTGCGCTCGATGCCGCGGATCGGCACGCCGTCCACCTCGATATGGTCGGCAAGCGTGGCGTTGAGCACGGGCGTATCCAGCACCGTGCCGTTCACGCGGACACGGCCCTCCATGATCATGCGCTCGACATCGCGGCGCGAGGCGACGCCTGCGCGCGCCAGCAGCTTGGAGATGCGCTCGGGCGCCAGCTCGGCACTGGCGGATGCGGCCGGCGCGGGTTTGGCGGCCCGGGCGGGCTTGCCATCGCGCGGTGCGGACTTGCCCGCGAACGGCTTCTTGGCGCCCGACGGCTTTCCGGCGGAAAACGGTTTCTTGTCCGCAGCGGCCGATGCGGCGCCACGCGGCTTGTGATCGCGGCCCGCGGGCTTGGTGCCCGGCCGTTTTGACTTGTCTTTGGATGTCATTTGTGTTGCCTGCGTTTTGCCGTGTCCTATCAGGTCAGGCGTCCGGGGTTAAGAGGAATTCGTGCCGTCGATGACAAATCGCTTCATGGGGATCGCGCTCGAGGAAGCCCGGGCGGCCGGCGCGCGCGGCGAAGTGCCTGTCGGGGCGGTGCTGGTCATGGACGGCACGGTCATTGCCAGCGCCGGCAACCGCACCCGGGCGGAGAATGACGTGACCGCGCATGCCGAGGTCGCCGTCATCCGCGAGGCCGCCGGAAAACTCGGGCAGGAACGTCTCACCGGCGCCGATCTCTACGTGACGCTGGAGCCCTGCACGCTCTGCGCCGCCGCCATCTCGTTTGCCCGCATCCGCCGTCTCTACTACGGTGCGGAGGACCCGAAGGGCGGCGCGGTGGACAACGGCGTGCGTTTCTTCGCCCAGCCGACCTGCCACCACGCGCCGGATGTCTATTCCGGCATCGGCGGTGTGGAAGCGGCGGAGATCCTCAAGGATTTTTTTGCCGAGCGGCGCTGATCAGCCCGCGGCGAACGTCTTCAGCTTGTCGCCATCGAGGCGATAGCGGATCCATTCCGTTTGCGGCTCGGCGCCGAGCGCATCATAGACGCGGATGGCCGGCGTATTCCAGTCGAGCACGCTCCATTCGAAGCGCCCGCAGCCCTCTTCCACCGCGATGCGTGCGAGATGACGCAGCAGCATCTTGCCGACGCCCGTGCCGCGATGGGCGGGCGTGACATAGAGATCCTCGAGATAGAGGCCGTTCTTTGCCTGCCAGGTGGAATAGGTCTTGAAGAAGATGGCGGAACCGGCGGGCTCGCCCGCTGCCGTCTCGCAGATCACTGCGCGCGTGACGGACCCTTCGCCGAACAGCGAGGACCTGATGGTCTCTTCCGTCGCCTCGACAGCGTCGAGGGCCTTTTCGTAATCGGCGAGTTCGCGGATGAACCGCAGGATGGTCGCGGCGTCGCTGGCCGACGCCGGACGAATGCCATAGCCCGTCATGGCTTAGAACGGCCACCAGGAAGAACCGCTCTGCTTGGCGGCCTTGGCTTCCTTCTTGCGGCGACGCTCCTTCGTCTTCTCCGGCTCGCCAAGATCGGCCTGAGCCTCTTCGGGAAGGCGGCGATAATCCAGCGGCGGATCGCTCAGGTAACGACGCTTGTCGCCATAGGCGCCCATCTGCAGGCGACGCGCGTCGCGATAGGCCGCCGTCTGTTCCGATGCGGACAGCTTGCGGTTCGTCGCGTTCTGTCCGGCAAGCGGCGAGCGGAAGGTCGTGCTGTTGCTGTTTTCATCCGCCTCGGCGCGCAGGCGCGCGCGCATATCCTCAGGGCTTTCCAGCCACTCGGGATTGTCCTTGCTGGCAACGGACTGCTGCGGCGTCGTCAGCGCGACCTCATCCTTCGGCACGACGAGGCCACCACGCGGCTGGTAGCGGATTTTTTTCGCTTCCTCGTTGTTGGGACGAATCATGATGGCGTTGCCCACGTCGTCCACCAACTGCTCGCCGGCAGTCTTGCCGGTGCCGTAGGTCGGTCCCATGCAGCCGGTCAGAACGAAGCTTGCGCCCAAGAGACCGATCAGGCCGGTACGCACCCGAATATTTCGCGTCATTCCCATGAATACCCTTCCAGCAGGGCCGGCGCCCCAAGGCCCGGGCACGGCCGCCGTCCCATGGCGGAAAAATCCGGCCAATTTCAGGCAGCTTTACCGGATGAAAACCGTAAGTGCAATTCATCCGGGGATATCGACGGCCGGAAAGCGCCGGCCGTCAACAGAGCTTCATTCTTTACGCAGCGCGGCGAAAGCCGATTTCACGCAGCGCGGCCGCATCGCGGGCCGAGACGTCCGGGTACTCGGCATCGGACCCGACATCCGTCGTGATGCGCCAGGAGCGGGCGCATTTCTGGCCATCCGCGAGCTTCGGCTCGACCGCGACCTTGGCGACATCCGCCAGGCGGAACGCGTCGGCCGGGCCCTCGCCGGCAACCACGGTGATCGCCGAGGTGATGCAGATCTCCGCGAAATCCTGGCCTTCCAGCGCGGCAAGCAGCTCCGGATCGGCGATGGAGACGACCGGGGCGGCCTCCAGCGAGGCGCCGATGCGCTTTTCGCGACGTTCGATTTCCAGCGCGCCGGTCACGACCGAACGCACGGCGCGGATCTTCTCCCACTTCGCTTCGAGCGCGTCGTCGCGCCATTCGGCCGGAACGACCGGGAACTGTTCGAGATGCACCGAGACGGCATCGGGCTTGCGCGACAGCCAGGCCTCTTCCATCGTGAAGGGCAGCATGGGGGCGAGCCAGGTGACGAGGCATTCGAACAGCTTGCGGATGACGCAGAGGCTGGCCCGACGCTTCAGCGAGGACGGCGCGTCGCAGTAGAGCGCGTCCTTGCGCACGTCGAAGTAGAAGGCCGAGAGCTCGACATTCGAGAAATCGATGAGCGCGCGGGCGATCTTCTTGAAGTCGAAGGCATCGTAGCCTTCACGCACCAGCGCATCGAGTTCCGACAGCCGGTGCAGCATCAGCTTTTCCAGCTCCGGCATATCGGCATAGGCGATCTCCTCGCCCGTATCGTGCGCCAGCGTACCGAGCATCCAGCGCACCGTGTTGCGCAGCTTGCGGTAGGCGTCGATGTTGGTCTGGATGATCGTCTTGCCGAGGCGCTGGTCTTCCCAGTAGTCGGTGGTCATGACCCAAAGGCGCAGGATATCGGCGCCCGATTCCTTCATCACGTCCTGCGGCGAGACGACGTTGCCCTTGGACTTCGACATCTTCTCGCCCTTCTCGTCCATGGTGAAGCCATGGGTGACGACGGCGTTGTAGGGCGCGCGGCCGCGCGTCGCGCAGCTTTCGAGCAGCGAGGAATGGAACCAGCCGCGATGCTGGTCAGAGCCTTCCAGATAGACGTCGGCCGGCCATTTCAGGTCCGGGCGGTCTTCAAGCGTGAAGGTATGCGTCGAGCCCGAGTCGAACCAGACATCAAGGATGTCCATGACCTGCGTCCACTTGGCCGGGTCGTGGTCGTTGCCGAGGAACCGCTCCTTGGCGCCTTCGGCGAACCAGGCGTCGGCGCCCTCTCCTTCGAAGGCGTCGAGGATGCGGGCATTGACGGCGTCATCGACCAGCACCTCGCCGTTCTCGTCGGCGAAGATGGCGATCGGCACGCCCCAGGCACGCTGGCGCGACAGAACCCAGTCCGGGCGGCCCTCGATCATGGCGCGCAGGCGGTTCTGGCCGCTGGCGGGCACGAAGCGGGTGTCGTCGATCGCCGAAAGCGAGCGCGAGCGCAGCGTGGTGCCGTCGCCGAGCTCCTTGTCCATGTAGACGAACCACTGCGGCGTGTTGCGGAAGATGACCGGCTTCTTGGAGCGCCAGGAATGCGGATAGGAGTGCTTGATACGGCCGCGGGCGAACAGGCAGTTCGCGACGATCAGCGCCTTGATGACGCGCTCGTTGGCATCGCCCTTCTTGCCGTTGTCGTCCATGACGCGCGCACCGTCGAAACCGGGAGCGTCGGCGGTGTAGAAGCCGGCGTCGTCGACCGGGAACGGGATTTTGGACGAGATACCGCGCGCTTCCAGCTGGCGGGCATTGGCCGTCCAGGCGTCAAAGTCCTCGCGGCCGTGGCTCGGCGCGGTGTGCACGAAGCCGGTGCCGGCGTCGTCGGTGACGTGGTCACCGTCGAGCAGCGGGACCTTGAAGTCGTAGCCGAGAGCAGCCAGCGGATGGGCGCAGACAACCGCCGCCAGTTCTTCCGGCGCGATATCGCGGAGGAACCTGAAGGTGAGCTTTGCCTTGGCGGCCGATTCATCGGCAAGACGGGTAGCGAAAACCAGCTTCTCGCCGGGCTGCGGGCCAAAATCGTTCTGCGCGCTCTCGACCTCGTAGAGGCCATAGGGATAGCGCGACGAGAAGGCGATGCCGCGGTTGCCGGGGATCGTCCAGGGCGTGGTCGTCCAGATGACGATGGAATTGCCAAGCAGATCGGCCGGACCTTCGGTCACCGGGAACTTCACCCAGATCGCATCGCTCTCGACATCCGCATATTCGACCTCGGCTTCGGCCAGCGCAGTGCGCTCGACCACCGACCACATGACAGGCTTGGAGCCGCGGTAGAGCTGGCCGGACTTGGCGATCTTCAGGAGTTCGCCAGCGATGCGCGATTCCGCGTGGAAGGCCATCGTCGTATAGGGATTGTCGAAGTCGCCCTCGATGCCGAGGCGCTTGAACTCGTCGGCCTGGATCTTGATCCAGCCGCTGGCGAAGTCGCGGCATTCCTGGCGGAATTCGTTGACCGGAACCTCGTCCTTGTTCTTGCCCTTCTCGCGGTACTTCTCCTCGATCTTCCACTCGATCGGAAGGCCGTGGCAATCCCAGCCGGGCACGTAGTTGGCATCGTAGCCGCGCATCTGGAACGAGCGGTTGATGACGTCCTTGAGGATCTTGTTCAGCGCGTGGCCGATGTGGATGTTGCCGTTGGCATAGGGCGGGCCGTCGTGCAGCACGAATTTTTCGCGGCCGGCGGCCGAAGCGCGCAGCTTCTTGTAGAGGCCCATCGTCTGCCAGCGGGCCACCGTTTCCGGCTCCTTCTGCGGCAGGCCGGCGCGCATCGGAAAGTCCGTCTGCGGCAGGTAGAGGGTGGACGAATAATCGACTTTTTCGGGCGTATCGGTCATGGATATGGCTATCGTCTTTTTTCGCGCGCGTTTGCGCATGCGGGGATATTGTCAGGGTCTGACGGCGGGGGCGTTCAGGAAACGCCCGAAATCCCGGACCTTCCGGCCTCGCTCAGAGCGCGCGGAAGGCCGGGCCACTAATTCGCAGATCGATGGTCAGCCGGTTGAGCATCATGCGCGCGGTCTTACGGCGTTTTCGGTCGTTTGAAAAGACGGGTGGCTTATATTTGGGTCCCCCGCCGCCCCGCCGGAGGAACGGCCCCTCATCCGGCCTGCCGGCCACCTTCTCCCCGCAAGCGGGGCGAAGGGGATATGCCGTACCGTTTTCCCCAACCAATACCAGTTCGTTGGGCAAGTCCCCTCTCCCCGCTTGCGGGGAGAGGGTTAGGGTGAGGGGCAAAGTTTGCGCTCAGAAACAGAGCCGCTGGTCGACGACCCCGAGCGGCGTGACGCCCGACAACAGCGCCCGCGCCTCCTCCTCGTCGCGCTTCATCTGCACGACCAGCGCATCGAGGCCATCGAACTTCAGTTCGTCGCGCAGATGACCGAAGAAGGAGACGGCAGAGACTTCGCCGTAGAGATCGCCGGAGAAATCGAAGAGGAAGGTTTCGAGCAGCGGAACGCCGTTCGAGGTGACCGTCGGGCGGCGGCCGTAGCTGGCGACGCCGTCGTGGAGGCTGCCGTCGGGGCGGCGGAAGCGCACGGCGTAGATGCCGTTGCGCAGCTCCACTTCCGGCGGAAGCTGCATGTTGGCGGTCGGATAGCCGAGCGTGCGGCCGAGCTTCTTGCCGTCGATGACCTCGGCCTCCACCGTATAGCGATAGCCGAGCTGGCCGGCGGCCTCGGTGACGGCGCCTTCGCCAAGCAGGGCGCGGATGAAACTGGAGGAGATGACCGAGGCGTTTTCGTCGCGAAAAGCATCGACCAGTGTGACGCCGAACCCGTTGCCCTCGCCGGCGGTCATCAGGAAGGCCGGACCACCCTCCCTGCCCTTGCCGAAGTGGAAGTCGAAGCCGGTGACGACTTCGGAGGCGTGCAGCCAGTCCAGCAGCACGGCGTTGATGAAGTCGTTCGCCGACATTTCGGAGAAGCTGCGATCGAACGGATATTCGATGACGGCGGAAAAGCCCATGCCTTCAAGGATGCGGGCCTTCAACGGCGCCGGCGTCAGCCGGAAGACCGGGCGCTCTGGACGGAAGACCGTGCGCGGATGCGGCTCGAAGGTCAGCACCAGCGCGGGGATGCCGCGGTCTTTCGCAATGTCGAGCGCGCGTTGCAGCACGGCCTGGTGGCCGCGGTGCACGCCGTCGAAATTGCCGATGGCGATGACGCCGCCGCGCAGGTGCTCCGGCAGCGGCTCCTTCGTCTCGTTCCTGTGAAAAACCGTCATGACGACCGTCTCCGTCACTGCAGCCGGGGCATCCACCATTTCGGGTGAGTGCCCTCCTCCTTCAGGAAGGCCGAAAGCTTCGCCTCGTCGGTGCGGCCGGCCTCGACATAATGCTGCGCGTGGATGCCGCCCGAAATATAGAGCACATCGAGCCCGAAGGCTTCCGCGCCGCGCACGTCCGTCGGCATGCCGTCGCCGATGGCGATCACCCGTGAGAGATCGAAATCGCCATGCACGTCGCGCGCCTCGGCAATCGATTTCTCGTAGATCGGCCGATGCGGCTTGCCGGCGATCTGGCTCGTGCCGCCCAGCTCCTCGAAGAGCTTGGCGATCGCACCGGCACAGGGGATGAGCCGGTGGCCGCGCTCGACGACGAGATCGGGATTGGCGCAGATGAAGGGCAGCTTCCGCGCCGCAAGCGCCGTCAGCTCGGCGCGGTAATCCTCGACAGTTTCCGTCTCGTCGCTGCGCAAGCCTGCGCAAACCACGATGCCCGCTTCGTCCAGCCCGACCGGTTCGACATCGAGGCCGTCGAGCAGAGGCAGGTCCTTTTCGGCACCGATGAAATAGATCTTCTTCGGCCCTTCCGCGATCAGCGCACGGGTGACGTCGCCCGAGGTGACGATGCGGTCATAGGCGTCGTCGGTGACGCCGAGGCCGCGGATTTGCACCTTTACACCGGGATGCGGGCGCGGCGAATTGGTGATCAGCACGACGGCAAGGCCAGCGGCGCGGGCCGCAGCAAGGGCTTCCGATGCATAGGAAAAGGCTTCGACGCCATTGTGCAGGACACCCCAGACGTCGCAGAGGGCCACGTCGTAATGCTGCGTGATGTCGCTGAAGGATTGGATGCGTTGAGCCATCAGGGGATTCCCGTATCAAGGTCGAGCCCGGCTGACATCGCAAAGCGGGGGCAAGAAAACAAGCCTCTCCACACAATTTTGCCCCATCCACCGGCAAACTGCCGAAAATTCATCGCGGCGTCTTGATGGCGTGCGATGGCGCTCCCATCTGGCGGCTGCGTAACCATTCCGGGCGAAATATTTTGGAGGCGCCGTTCTTGACTCCAACCGCCCCGCCGCCTATCTCGGCATCGCTAGCACTCATGAAAGACGAGTGCTAACATCAATCCACCGGATCCATCTCGCGATCCGCAATGTCATTTGATCGAGGGATAAGACAATGGCAAGCACCACCTTCCGCCCGCTTCACGACCGCGTCGTCGTTCGTCGCGTCGAATCCGAAGCCAAGACCAAGGGCGGCATCATCATTCCGGACACCGCCAAGGAAAAGCCGCAGGAAGGCGAAGTCGTCGCCGTCGGCTCCGGCGCCCGTGATGAATCCGGCAAGGTCGTCGCACTCGACGTCAAGGCTGGCGACCGCGTTCTGTTCGGCAAGTGGTCGGGCACCGAAGTCAAGCTCGACGGCGAAGACCTTCTGATCATGAAGGAAGCCGACATCATGGGCATCATCGGCTGATCTGCCGGTAATCCCTTTCCAATTCAGCTGACACCTCTTCAGGAGTTCTCACAATGGCAGCCAAAGAAGTCAAATTCGGCCGCACCGCGCGCGAAAAGATGCTGCGTGGCGTCGACGTCCTCGCAGACGCAGTGAAGGTAACGCTCGGCCCGAAGGGTCGCAACGTCGTTATCGACAAGTCCTTCGGCGCACCGCGCATCACCAAGGACGGCGTTTCCGTCGCCAAGGAAATCGAACTGGAAGACAAGTTCGAGAACATGGGCGCCCAGCTCGTCCGTGAAGTTGCTTCCAAGACCAACGACATCGCCGGCGACGGCACGACGACCGCAACCGTTCTTGCCCAGGCTATCGTTCGCGAAGGCCACAAGGCCGTTGCCGCCGGCATGAACCCGATGGACCTGAAGCGCGGCATCGATCTCGCCGTCGCCGAAGTCGTCAAGGATCTCCAGGCCAAGGCCAAGAAGATCAACACCTCGGAAGAAGTCGCCCAGGTCGGCACGATCTCCGCAAACGGCGACAAGCAGGTCGGTCTCGACATTGCCGAAGCCATGCAGAAGGTCGGCAACGAAGGCGTCATCACGGTTGAAGAAGCCAAGACCGCCGAAACCGAACTCGAAGTCGTCGAAGGCATGCAGTTCGACCGCGGCTACCTGTCGCCCTACTTCGTGACCAACCCGGAAAAGATGGTCGCCGACCTCGAAGACGCTTTCATTCTCCTGCACGAGAAGAAGCTCTCGAACCTCCAGGCGATGCTCCCGGTTCTCGAAGCCGTCGTCCAGACCGGCAAGCCGCTCGTCATCATCGCTGAAGACGTCGAAGGCGAAGCCCTTGCTACGCTCGTCGTCAACAAGCTGCGTGGCGGCCTCAAGATCGCTGCCGTCAAGGCTCCCGGCTTCGGCGACCGCCGCAAGGCCATGCTCGAAGACATCGCCATCCTGACGGGCGGCACGGTCATCTCCGAAGACCTCGGCATCAAGCTCGAAAACGTAACGCTCGACATGCTCGGCCGTTCGAAGAAGGTTTCGATCTCCAAGGAAAACACGACGATCGTCGACGGTGCCGGCCAGAAGGCTGAAATCGAAGGCCGCGTCGCGCAGATCAAGGCCCAGATCGAAGAAACCACCTCCGACTACGACCGCGAGAAGCTGCAGGAACGTCTTGCCAAGCTCGCTGGCGGCGTTGCCGTCATCCGCGTCGGCGGCTCGACGGAAGTCGAAGTGAAGGAAAAGAAGGACCGCATCGACGACGCCCTCAACGCGACGCGCGCTGCCGTTCAGGAAGGCATCGTACCGGGCGGCGGCGTTGCCCTGCTCCGTTCTTCCACGAAGATCTCCGCCAAGGGCGAAAACGATGACCAGGAAGCTGGCATCAACATCGTTCGCAAGGCGCTCCAGGCCCTGGTTCGCCAGATCGCCGAGAACGCTGGTGACGAAGCTTCGATCGTCGTCGGCAAGATCCTCGACAAGAACGAAGACAACTACGGCTACAACGCCCAGACCGGCGAATACGGCGACCTGATCTCGCTCGGCATCGTCGATCCGGTCAAGGTTGTCCGCACGGCTCTGCAGAACGCCGCTTCGGTTGCCTCGCTGCTGATCACGACGGAAGCCATGATCGCCGAACTGCCGAAGAAGGATGCACCGGGCGGCATGCCTGGCGGCATGGGCGGCATGGGCGGTATGGACATGATGTGATAGGCGAAAGCCTATTACAGCGTGACCATCAAGCTTCCCCATGCATTAAAGTTGGTTCAGCGCGTCAAGCGCGCTGAACTGGCGGCATGGACATGATGTAAGACCTTCGGGTCCTGCATCTGAGCCATCAGGTTCAGTTCGGAAAGGGCGGTCTTCGGGCCGCCCTTTTTGCTTTTGGGGCGGCAGAGGACCTGCATCGTTACCGTGAAAAGAATTTTTCCATTTGTACAATAATTATCAAAAAGTCGTTGATGGTATCAAAAAACCAACTATAAAGACGCACCAAGTGAACTTTAAAGATTCACCGGGGTTCAGGCGCTGAAAATCGACGGTATTGCAGTCGATTTGTCGTGCAGCCGGATGTCCCCAAGCATTGGAAAGAAACCGCCGGGGGACCTGCATGAAGGTCAGCGGCGGTCTTCACGCGTACGTCCGATCCGATAGCAAAAACGGAGCCGGGCGCAGTTCTGTACATGAGAAAGTGGTTCGGCGGGCTTCGATGGTTGTCAGCCGGCACTACTTTTTAGCGTGTTTTGCGCCATCAAGGGCGAGACATGTCGGCCAAATTCGAGCAACTGCCTGAGGTCGTAGGTGTTCAAAATAATCAAGACTGATCTCTCGTCGCCCTTTCTGCCGGGCTCGATGGAGTTCGACGAGACGGACAATGAACTGCTCACGCAATATTGCGTGACGGAGCGCTGGACCGGTGATCTTTCCAACGGCCTCTTCACGCTGGGTGACAAGGCGGCGATGGCGCATGGCCTGCCGCAGCGCGCCTGCGGCCTTCTGAACCTCATCCGCTGCTACGAGCCGCTGGATCGCACGCGCGTGCTGGAGCTCTTCGAGCAGGCAGCGGCGTCCTCCTCGTCCTTCTGCTTCTCCACGACCATTCATCTCGACGGCGCGCCGCGCCAGCCGGTGTTCTGCGTCGGGGAATCGACAGGCCTCGAGGAAAAATACGCCGGCTCCATCATCGGCGTCTTCATCTTCCCCCGCTTCCAGATCGACCTCGCCGGCCGCCGCTTCAAGCGACAGTAAGGCGGCTCAGGCCGCCTCGCTCGCGTCGAGATCCGGGCGGATGCGCTCCACCGGAACCGGCCGGCCGAGGAAGTAGCCCTGCGCCTCGTCGCAGCCCTCGTCGAGCAGGATGTCGAGCTGGCTGCGCGTTTCCACGCCTTCCGCCAGAACCGGCACGCGCAGCGTCTGGCCGAGCGCCAGGATGGCGCGGATGATGGCCTTCGCTTCGGGGCTCGCCTCCACCTCGCTCATGAAGCTGCGGTCGAGCTTGATCTTGTCGAAGGGGAAGGCGCGCAGGGTTTCCAGCGAGGAATAGCCCGTGCCAAAATCGTCGATGGCGATGGTGACGCCGAAGGCCTTGATGCGGCGGAGGGTCTGGAGGGCGCGCTCCTTGTCGCCGATAATGGTCGATTCCGTGATTTCCAGCTCCAGCCGGTGCGGGCTGAGGCCGGTGTCCAGCAGCACCCGGTGCACGAGGTCAGCGACGTCGGCATTGCCGAGCTGTACCGGCGACAGGTTGACGGCGATCTTGTGCCCGTTGTTCCAGGTCGCCGCCTCGCGGCAGGCTTCGCGCAGCACCCATTCGCCGATCGGCAGGATGGCCCCGCATTCTTCCGCGATCGGGATGAAGTCGCTCGGCGGTATGGTGCCGCGCACGGGATGGTGCCAGCGCAGCAGCACCTCGTAGCCGATCGTATCGCCGGAATTGACCGCCTTCTGCACCTGGTAGTGCAGTTGCAGCTCATTGCGCTCGACCGCCTGCCAGAGATCGTTGGCGATGAGGCGACGGCTGCGGGCGGCCTCGTCCATCGAGACCTCGTAGAAGCAGACCCGTTCAGTCAGCGCGTCCTTGGCACGGTACATGGCAAGGTCGGCATTGTTGAGGAGAGCTTCGAGATTGTCGGCATCCTGCGGATAGATCGCGACGCCGAGGCTCGCACCCGGCTTGATGTCGTAGCCGTCGATGCGGATTTCCTCATGCAGGCAGGCTTCCAGCCGCTGGATGAAGTCGTGGAGTTCGGCGATATCCTCGAAACGCTTGGCGGCGGCAAATTCGTCGCCGCCGAAACGGGCGACGGTTTCATCTGCCTCGAGGCAGGCCTGCATGCGCTTCGACAGCGTCATCAGCACCTCGTCGCCGGCCGCATGGCCACGCGTGTCGTTGATTTCCTTGAACTTGTCGAGGTCGATACCGATCACCGCCACCTTGCTGCCGGACCGGCGTGCCGAATCCAGATCGGCTTCGAGGCGGTTGTTGAAGTTCGCACGGTTCGGCAGGCCCGTAAGGCTGTCGTGGCGGGCGAGGAAGGAGATCTGCTCCTCCGAGCGCAGCCGTTCGGAAATGTCCTCATAGGTGGCAACCCAGGCACCATCCGGCAGCGTGCGGTAGCGCAGCTGCACGGAAACGCCATTCGACAGCTTCTCGACAAGAACGCCGCCATCATTGGCCAGAATGGCCGCCCGGCGTCGGGCGTACATGTCGCGCGCCCGCGGCTTCCAGATTGCCGGATCGACGAAGACGTCGGCGACGCCCTGGTCGACGATCTCGCGCAGCGTCATGCCGGGGCGGACACGGCCTTCCGGGAAGCCGAAGAGTTCGCTGTAGCGCTTGTTGGCAAGCAGCAGGCGCTCGTCCTTGTCGAATAGGCAAAGGCCCTGCGACATGTTCTCCAGTGCGAGGTCAAGGTTCTTCGTCACCTCGGCGAGACGGTCGGCATCGGCCTTTTCCTTCGTCACGTCCTTGGTGATCTTGGCATAGCCGACGAGTGCGCCGCCCGTGTCGTAGATCGCGTCCAGCACCACATTTGCCCAGAAGCGCGAGCCGTCCTTGCGATAGCGCCAACCTTCGCTCTCGTACTTGCCCTCTTCCCGTGCGGTGGTCAAAGCCCGCTCCGGCACGCCGGCCGCGCGGTCTTCCTCGCCGTAGAAGCGGGAGAAATGCTGGCCGACGACCTCATGCGCCTTGTAGCCCTTGTTGCGCTCCGCCCCCTCGTTCCAGTTGGCGACGCGGCCTTCCGGGTCGAGCATGTAGATGGCGTAGTCCTTGACGCCCTGCACGAGCATCGCGAACTGGCGCGTGCTCTCGTTGGCGGCAAGCTCGGCCTGCCGGGCGAAAACGGCGGCCGTCAGGCCGGTGAAGAGCAACGACAGGGCCACGGCGGCGATCAGCGGCACCATCAGGCTGGTCGACAACATCGTGTCGTCGGGCGCCGGCATCAGGCCGGGCTCGATGGTCACGGCCGCCATGGCGGTGAAATGCAGCGAAACGACGCCCAGGGCCATCAGCACGGTGGCAAGCGCGCGGTCGCGCAAGCGCGCCTGCGGGCGCATGCAGAAGACAAGTGCAAGCGCGCCGAAGAGACCCGCACATATGATGGACGCCACGACATAGGCCGTATCCCAATGAATGGTCCCCGGCACCTCCATTGCAGCCATGCCAATATAGTGCATGGAGGTGATGCCTGCACCGAGCAGGAGCCCACCGGCGACAGCCGCGACCGTACCGGCAAAGTAGGCAGCGACGGCAAGGCCGATCGTCGTGACGACGATCGCGATAGCCAGCGAAGCGATCGTGAGCTCCATATCGAAGCCCATGAGCACGCCGGGATCATAAGCCAGCATCGCGATGAAATGGGTCGCCCAGATGCCGAAGCCGCTCGACGCACCGGCAACGCCCAGCCACAGGGTACGCGCGGTCCCCTTGGCCACCCCCGCCCTTTGCATCAGCGTCACGGCAACATAGCAGGACAGGAAGCAGATCAGAGCAGCGAGCAGGACAAGTCTCAAGTCGTGCTCGACGGTAATGCAGGTCAAGATGCGGAGCATAAAGGTCACCGAGGGGAGGCAAGATCGCTCCAATCAGCCGGACAACCCTAAAAAATCAATGAATTGTGGGAGCCGGGCAAAATCCGGCCTCCCTTACGTTAGTTCATACTTAATAAAAATCAAACCGGCACAACTGTTCCAACAGGGAACAAACATTTCGCTCAACCTGCGCGTACACCGGCCTTCAGAGCGTCAGGGCCTTGAGATCCGTCGCGGGATCCTCCAGGGCTGCACGCTCGGGCGTGCGCTCCATCTCGATCAGCTTCTTGCCGACCACATAGGCCTTGGCATCGTTGACCGCATCGACGGCGATCAACCTGCCTGCACGGAAGTACCAGACGGAGACGCTGCCCTCGCGCGCACCAGGGCGCACAAAGGTGTCGTCGAACCCCATGCAGAAGCCGGCGATCTGCAGCTTGACGTCATACTGGTCGGACCAGAACCACGGTTTCGGCTCGTAAGGCGCCTCGCCACCGGCAATGACCGCGGCAGCGGCCTCGGCCTGGTCAACCGCGTTCTGCACGGATTCGAGCCGAACCCGGCTGCCCTTGAAGGGCAGCACCGCGCAGTCGCCCATGGCGAAGATCGCCGGATCCGAGGTGCGGGCCTGGGCATCGACGACGATGCCGTTCGCGACCTCCAGCCCGGCATCGCGCGCCAGCTGGTCATTCGCGGCAACGCCGATGCCGGCGATCACCACGTCGACGGGCAGGACGAAGCCATCGGAAAGCTCCGCACCGGTGACCCGGCCGTTTTCGCCGAGCAGCCGGACGAGGCCGGTCTTTTCCCGCACATCGACGCCGCGCGCCGTATGGATCGCCTTGAGGATCGTGGCGGTTGCCGGCGAGGCGACACGGGCAAGGATGCGGTCGGCCATCTCGATGACGGTGACGTGCAGCCCCCTGCCCCGTGCGACCGCCGCCGCTTCAAGGCCGATATAGCCGCCGCCGACGACGAGCGCCCGGCGACCGTCCTGCATTTCGAGGCCGAGGCGGTCGGCATCACGGTAGTCGCGCACGGTGAAGACGCCGTCGAGGTCGCCGCCGATCTCGGCCGGCAGGCGGCGCGGCGTCGCGCCGGTGGCGAGCGCCAGCACGCCGTAGTGCAGCGTCGAGCCGTCGCTGAGCGTCACCGTCTTTGCGGCGCGGTCGATGGCGGTGATTTCGGTCGAAAGGCGGATCTCGACATTGTTGTCCGGGTACCAGCTCTCCGGCCGGAACATCAGCCGGCCGAGGTCCGCCTCGCCGAGCAGGTATTTCTTGGAGAGCGGCGGGCGCTGATAGGGATGGCTCGCCTCGGCGGCGATGATGGTGATCGGCCGCTCGTCCTTCAGCGCACGCAGTTTGGCAACCAGGGCAAAGGCGGCCTGACCGCCACCCGCAACAACCAGTCTTCCCGTCACGATGTCTTCCGTCCCGTTTTCATTCTGTTTTTGCCTCCGGCAGAGGTAGCCCGGCGCGGCGGATGGCGTCAACGCACCGCCGCGCCGCCCGATTTTTCGTTTGCGTCAGGCTTTTGCCGGAATCTCCAGGCCCTTGATGGCCGCCGGGCGGGCCAGGCAGCGCTCCAGCCAGGCCATCACGGCCGGGAAGCCTGCATAGTCCAGCGCCGCGCGACCGCCATAGAAGACATCAGCGCCGCGGATCCACGGGAAGGTCGTGATGTCGGCGATGGTGTATTCGTCGCCCATGATCCACTGGCGATCCTTCAGGCGGTCTTCGAGGATAGAAAGCAGGCGCTTGGCTTCGTCGCGGTAACGCTCGGCAGGATAAGAATTGTTGGCCACCTTGTCGGCGGCGAACTTGTAGAAATGGCCGAACTGGCCGAACATCGGCCCGACGCCACTCATCTGGAACATGACCCAGGCAAGCGTCTCGTAGCGTCCGGCGGCATCGGCCGGAATGAGCTTGCCGGTCTTCTCGGCAAGGTAGACGAGGATCGCGCCCGATTCGAAGAGGCCGATCGGCTTGCCGCCCGGGCCGTTCGGATCGATGATCGCGGGGATGCGGCCGTTCGGGTTCAGCGAGATGAAGTCCGCCGACTTGACGCCCTCCGGCCCGAACTCGATGCGGTGCGCCTCATAGGGCAGACCAAGCTCCTCCAGCGCGATCGATACCTTCACGCCGTTCGGCGTCGGCAGGGAATAGAGCTGGATGATGTCGGGGTTCTTTGCGGGCCACGTCTTGGTGATGGGGAAGGACGACAGGTCTGCCATGGAGGACTCCTTGCGATGGGACCTCATAGATAGGACAGATCGCCGAACGATGTCAGGGTGGCGCGGGAATTTTCCGGTCGAGGAAAGAGGGCCAGCAGCAGCCGGCCGCCTCTCGCCGCATGCCGAGCCTTCAGAGTGCGCCGCGCACCCGCGTGATGATTTCGGCGATCACCGCATCGCCCTCGTGCTCTGCCTTGCGGGCGCGCACGAGGCAGGCTTCCGACTTGAGGATCACGCCGTCGGAGAGGATCTTCAGATGGTTGGCTGTCAGCGTCGAGCCGGTCGAGGTGATATCGACGATGATGTCGGCCGAGCCCGAGGCCGGCGCCCCCTCGGTCGCCCCCAAGCTCTCGACGATGCGGTAGAGCTGGATGCCGTGATTGCCGGAAAAGAACTGCTGCGTGAGGCGCCAGTATTTCGTTGCGATGGTGAGACGCCGGCCATGGCGGGCACGAAAATCCTGCGCGACGTCGCCGAGATCGGCCATCGTATCGACGTCGAGCCAGATTTCCGGCACGGCGACGACGACATCCGCATGGCCGAAGCCGAGGCGGGCGCAGAATTCGACGCGGGCATCCGCCTCCGCCAGCCCCTCGCGCACCAGATCCTCACCGGTCACGCCGAAATCGACGGTGCCGTTGGCGATCTCGCGGGAGATTTCGGAGGCCGAGAGGAAGGCAATCTCGATATCGTCGCGTCCCTCGATGCGGCCGCGATAGGAGCGGTCGTTGCCGACGGCGACAACGGAGAAACCGGCGCGCGCGAGCACGGCGGAGCTGTCTTCCTTCATGCGTCCCTTGGAGGGAAGGCCGATGGTAATGGTCATGCGGCAGCCCCCTTCACGCCCGCGATACGGTCGAGCCAGAGCGAGAAGCCGACGGCCGGAATGCGCTCCTTCGCCCCGAGCAGGGTCAGCAGCCGGTCGAAGCGACCACCGCCGGCAAGCACCAGGGCTTCTCCGGCCGGCGCGATCTCGAAGACGAGACCGGTATAATAGTCGAGCGGGCGGCCGAAGGCGGCGCGATAGGTGATCGTCGCGGGATCGACACCGGTGGCGCGGAGCGCCGCGACGCGGCTTTCGAACGGCTCGAGTGCCGCGCCGAGCGAAAGGCCGGCCTTTTCCGCGAAGGCGGCGAGTGCGCCCGGGGCCTCGGAAAGGTTCAGTTCCAGCGCCAGGAACTCCTTGAGAAGCGCCAGCGTGCGGGCATCGAGCCGTGTGTTGGCCAGTTCCATCTTCTCACGCAGGCGCCGGGCGATATCGGCGGGGCTGCGGCTGGCATTGGTGGAATAGCCGGTCGCCTCCATCGTCGCGTCGATATGGGCGATCAGCGTCGCCTCGTCGTCGAGCTTACCGAGAATGGCGAGGCGGTCGACCTCCGGGCCGAAGACGCCGTCGCGTGCCGGATTGGAAAGGTCGGCCATCAGCCGCTGCAGCTGTGCCTGGTTGCCAAAGGCATGAACGAGCCGCTTCTGCCACCCGCCCGGCAGGCCGCAAGCCGCCACGACAGCCTCGAAGACCGCCTGGTCGCCGAGCACCACGGAGAATGCAACGCCCGGCAGGCGGTTCATGAGAACGGCCAGGGCGTCATGCACCGCGCGCGCATCGGCCTTCGCGACGTCAGGCTCGCCGAGATCCTCGATGCCGGCCTGGTAGAACTCGTTCGAGCCCTCGCGGCGCTGGCGGAACACCTCGCCGAGATAGGCATAGCGCTTGGGCGTGCCGGTCGCCGTCTCGATATGGCGAAGGCAGACCGGGATGGTGAATTCGGGCCGGAGGCACAGACTCCTGCCTGTCTCGCTCTCCGTCAGGAAGATGCGCCGCCTGAGGTCCTCGCCCGCCATGTCGAGAAAGGGCTCCGCCGGCTGGATGACCGGCGTGTCCACACGCTCCGTGCCAAGCCCTTCGAGATCGGCGATGAGATCGGGCGCGAAAGCAGGAAGGTTGACGAGGGGCATATCAGCCGACCCGCGCCCGGTCTTCGGCCTGTGCATCGAGGATTTCACGAACCCTGGCGACGAGCTCGGCCTCCGGGACGGAGACCTGCGCCACGCGGGCCTCGCGCCAGGCGATGTTGTCCTCGATCTCGCCGGAAAGGCGCTTGCCCTCGATCAGGTCCTTGATCTGCACGAGGCCTTCGGCGCGTTCGTCGCCGCCCTGGATGATCGCAACGGGGGCGCCGCGGCGGTCGGCATATTTCAGCTGATTGCCGAACTTCTTCCAGTTGCCCTGGTACATTTCGGCGCGGATGCCGGCAGCGCGCAGTTCCTGTGTGAAGCGCTGGTAGCGGCCCATGCTCTCGATGTCGCCGTCCATGACCGTGACGAGCACGGGGGCGACGACCTCGTCCTGGCCGAGCTTGCCGAGGTTCTTCAAGGCCGTCATCAGGCGGGAAACGCCGATGGAGAAGCCGGTGGCCGGCACCGGCTGCCCCATGAAGCGCGACACGAGGCCGTCATACCGGCCACCGCCGCCGACGGAGCCGAAGACGACCTTCTCGCCCTTCTCGTTGGTCACGGCGAACTGCAGCTCGGCCTCGAAGACGGGACCGGTGTAATATTCGAGGCCGCGCACGCAGGAGGGATCGACCTTGATGCGGCCGGCATCGTAGCCGGCGCTCGCGACGAGCTTTGCGATCTGCTCGAGTTCCTCCACGCCCTCGCGGGCGCGCTCGTTCTGCCCGAAACGGCTATCGAGCGAGGCGACGGTCTCGAGGTTGTCGCCGAAGGACGCGGTGTCGAGCACGCCGACCAGCAGCTCGATCCCGGCAGGGTCAAGGCCGACGCCCTTGGTGAAGTCGCCGCTTTCGTCCTTGCGCCCCGCGCCGAGAAGCTCGCGGACGCCGGGAATGCCGAACTTGTCGAACTTGTCGAGCGCGCGCAGGGCATTGAGACGGCGCGCCGTGTTTTCCTCGCCGCCAAGGCCCACGACCTCCAGCATGCCGTCGAGAACCTTGCGGTTGTTGACACGGATGACGTAGTCACCGCGGGCGATGCCGAGGGCTTCCATCGTGTCGGCGAACATCATGCACATTTCGGCATCCGCCTGCACGCCGGCAGCGCCGACCGTATCGGCATCGAACTGCATGAACTGGCGGAAGCGGCCCGGACCCGGCTTCTCGTTGCGGAAGACGTAGCCGGCGCGATAGGTGCGGTAGGGTAGCTGGATCTCGTTGAAGTTCTCCGCGACATGGCGGGCGAGCGGCGCCGTCAGGTCGTAGCGCAAGCTCATCCACTGGTCGTCGTCGTCCTGCAGCGAGAAGACGCCCTCGTTCGGGCGGTCGCTGTCCGGCAGGAACTTGCCGAGCGCGTCGGTATATTCGAAAAGCGGGGTTTCGACCGGATCGAAGCCGTAGTGCTCGTAGACCGCGCGGATCTTCGCGGTCATTTCGGTGAGGGCGCGGATGTCCGCGGCGTCACGGTCGACGAAGCCGCGCGGCAGGCGGGCTTTCAGCTTCTGCGGTTTTTTCTGCTTTTCGCTCATCGGGATACCCGAAATTCCTGTATTTCCGTTGCGGTTTCCCTAGCGGATTGGGCGGGCAGCGGCAAGGGCGGAAGCGCCCGGGGGCGTCACGGTCGGCGCGACAGCGCGTCCCAACTGTGCACGATGACGGCAGAAGCCGTCGGCGCTTCGGCGGCGGGGATGAGGATGGAATGGGTGTCGCCGCGAATGATGCCGCGCATTTCCGACTGAAAGGAAAGCCGCTTCATCTGCACATGGCCCTCCGGAATGGAGGTGACGGACAGTGCTGTGCCGCCGTAGATCTCGATGCTGGCGATCTCGCGGGCGTAAAGGCCCGCCACCAATGCCCGGTCCTCCAGACAGTCGCGGTAGGAGCCGGTGATGTAGCGGCGGATACTGGTTCCGACGACGGCACGCATCTCCGGGCTTTCGCGATACTCCTGCTGCGAGCCGCCGAGATAACGGATGTCGCGGCCCTCCCAGAGATTGCGGCTGTCGCGTGCGTTGAGGATCGCCTTCAGCAGGCGACGCTCGGTCTGCGCGTCGGCACGGCGCAGGAAATCGACGATAGCGCCGGTAGCACACAGATCCGGCACCGCGACGCCGCGCTCCCAGCGCGAGACGGTCGTCGGCGAGAAGCCGAGCTTCCAGGCAATGTCGTCCTGCGTCAACGCAACCTTGAGGCGATAGGCGCGCAGCTGGTCGATAAGGTCATGGCCCGTGGAGAGGACGAAATCGGACATACTCAACCCATGGAAGCAAGCATAGATTTCTGCATCCCTCAGTCGAGCAAACGACCAGCGAGCCTGCTTTCTGATGAGCCCGATGTCGATTACCCTTGAGCCTAGGTAAACGATCATCACAACCGTTTGGCAAGCGGCCAGCGGCGATCGCATGAATGTTTTCCAACCGGCAACGACCGAGCCGCACCGGTGCCTTCCCGTCGGCACCTGGTGCCCGCCGGCGGCAACACCCTCTCGGACCGGACCGCATGAGCTTGAAATCGCCTCTGACCGCCTCTCGCCTCGCCCAGGTGGCGGAGCTTGCCGGCATGGACTGCCGGGAGATCGAAACCGCCTTCGTCTGCGAGGAGTGGAGCGCGGAACTGTCGACCGGCCTGCTCCGGCTCGGGACCGAGACGGCGCTCCTGCACGGCATAGCCGGCCCGCCCTGCGGCGTCATGGATCTCATCCGCCTCTATGATCCCGCCGACTGGGCGAAGGTGCTGCAGGCGCTTGAGGACGCGGCGACGCCACCGGTCACGTTCAGCTTCGCCACGACGATCCGCCCCGGTCCCGGCCTCTACCGGCCCGTTTTCTGCTTCGGCCAGTCGGAAGAAGCGGGCGGCACGATCAACGGCACGTTCGCGGTGGCGCGGCTGTGCGTCGAGATGAACGCGGAGCGCCCGAACCTGCTGAACTGATCCTGGTTTCGGCGCCCGTCTCAACGCCGCGCGTCTGACGAGGCGGGTTCTCGCACCAACGGCCGGCCGGCGACAAGCCCCCGGCAAGCACGTCGAAAAACGGCAGAGGCCCGCCGATTTCCTGGCGGGCCTCTCTACGGTTCCATGGATTGATGCGTCACTCGGCTGCCGGATTGCGATGCGCCGCCGAGGCCTCGACCAGCGAGGCCGCGATGGCCCGGGCCATCAGCAGCGTTGTTTCGCGAATTTCGGTGTTGGTGCCGCTTCTTGCCGACCGGATCAGGCGAAAGCCCTCCCGGAGCATGATCTCCTGCGCCTTGTCACAGGCCCAGCCCTCGAGTCGAGAATCGTCCATTGCAGGTGTGCTCGCCGCCATTTGTCCCCTCATGCCAAATCATTCAGCACAAAGCGGCACGTCGCTACTACGCACGCGTACGCCGACCCCAGAACTTGCGATGTATGATTTTGCCGCTCAACCTCAAGCTACATGATTCGCTGTAGAATCAAAGATATATTTGTGGCGGCAAGTCCTGAATTATGGCCGTTGCAGCTGATTTCTCTTCTCTTCGACTTCCGCGCGGCAAAAACAACCTTCCACGTGATCGTTGACGAGGCCCATGGCCTGCATGAAGGCATAGACGGTGGTGGGGCCGACGAAGGTCCAGCCGCGCTTCTTCAGGTCCTTTGAAAGCCGGACGGAGGTGGGTGTCGTCGGATTGGCGACGATCGTCTCCCAGTCTACCCGTGCCGGCCGTTCGCCCGGGCCCGGCTCGAAGCTCCAGAAATAGCGGGCGAGCGTGCCGAACTCATCGCGCAGCGCCTGCGCCCGGCGGGCATTGTTGATCGTCGAGACGATCTTGCCGCGGTGGCGCACGATGCCGGCATCGGCAAGGCAGCGGGCGATGTCGTCATCGCCGAAATTGGCAACCTTGTCGAAATCGAAGCCGGCAAAGGCGGCGCGGAACCCCTCGCGCTTGCGCAGGATGGTGAGCCAGGAGAGGCCCGACTGGAAGCCTTCGAGGCAGATCTTCTCGAAGAGGCGCTGGTCGCTGACGACGGGATAGCCCCACTCCGTATCATGGTAACGGCGGTAGTCATCCAGATTGCCGGGCCATGCGCACCGCACCCGCCCGTCATCGCCGTCCAGAAGTCCCTTTGTCATACGCGCTCTCCGTTGCCTTTTTGTTCCGCTTTACCACTCATCAACCACATTTGGAAAGCGGGTAATAACCCTACTCAAAGCTTTATCGCCGACGTCGATATCGAATGAACGCCCGTTTACCATTCCCTTCATCGCAGGGTGCAAGCATCCCCGTCGAACCGGCGCTGCATTCCAGTTCCCGCGGCGCATCCCGGCACGATCAGTAGCGAGTACGTCCGATGTTGATACGAATCCTCCTTGCAACGACCCTTCTGTGCACGACCACGGTGGCCCAGGCGAACGAGCGCTACATGAGCCAGCCGCCGATCATCGTCAGCCCCGACCTCACCGCACCCTGGCTGATGCAGCTTACCGGCGGGGGCGTGCAGCCCGCCGTCAACACACGCCGCATCATCCAGCGCCAGAAGGTGCAGCAGCGCCGCGTCCTGCGCCGCGAAGGGGCGGCCCGTGTCCAGCAGGTCTCGGCGACCGGCACGGCGCGCAATCCGATCAAGTCGAAATTCGACCCGACATATCTGCCGCAGCTCGTCGACTATGGCAGCGAGCACAAGCCGGGCACCATCGTCATCGATACCAACAACCGGTTCCTCTACCTCGTCCTCGACGGCGGCAAGGCGCGGCGCTACGGCGTCGGCGTCGGCAAGCCGGGCTTCGAATGGGCCGGCGCCCACAAGATCACCCGCAAGGCCGAGTGGCCGAGCTGGACGCCGCCGAAGGAAATGGTCGCCCGCGAAGCCGCCAAGGGCCACTACCTGCCGGCCTTCATGGAAGGCGGACCGGAAAACCCGCTCGGCTCGCGTGCCATGTATCTCGGCTCGACGCTCTACCGCATCCATGGCACCAACGCGCCCTGGACGATCGGCTATGCCGTTTCCTCGGGCTGCATCCGCATGCGCAACGAAGATGTCGTCGATCTCTACGAGCGCGTAAAGGTGGGCACCAAGGTCATCGTGATCTGATTCTGTGGTATCGGGGCCACAAGGCCCCGAAGAAATCCGCCCTCACAAGCGTCTTACTGCCCGGGAGCCGGCTTGAAATCAGTCGAGAGTCGGTTAGCCTCGCAGAATTGAGGATTGAGAGGGACAATACCATGCGGAAATACGCATCGATCTTGCTGGCCGCGACCGTCGCGGCCACGGCGATCATGCCGGTCTCGTCGGCGAATGCCTTCCCCGCGGCCCGCACGGGCGACCGGATCGAGACGGCCTCCGATGTAACGCTCGTCGCCCAGCCAAGCAAGAAGCAGGTCGCGTCGAAGTACAAGCGCACCAAGGTGCGCTTCGTCACCGACCAGGCACCGGGCACCGTCATCGTCGATACCAACAACAAGTATCTCTACTATGTCGAGGGCAACAACAAGGCAACGCGCTACGGCATCGGCGTCGGCCGCGACGGCTTCGGCTGGTCGGGCGTGGTGAAGGTCGGCCGCAAGGCCGAATGGCCCAGCTGGACGCCGCCGGCCGAAATGCGCCGCCGCGAGGCCAAGAAGGGTCGCATCCTGCCCGTCACCCAGGCCGGCGGCGAGGACAACCCGCTCGGCGCGCGTGCGCTCTACCTCTTCAAGGGCGGCCGCGACACGATCTTCCGCATTCACGGCACGAACCAGCCCTGGACGATCGGCCAGAACATGTCGTCGGGCTGCATCCGCATGATGAACAAGGATGTGGAGCATCTCTACGCCCGCGCCGATATCGGCACCAAGGTCATCGTCGTCGGCCCCGGCAACCGTCAGGGCAGCGTGAGCTACAACGACAAGGGCGTCGATTTCTTCGGCAACCTCTTCGGTTTCGGCGGCTGATCCGCCGCTTGCCGCAGACCGTTTGGACGCCGGCCTTGCGCCGGCGTCTTGCGTTCAGCCGAGGGAGCAGCCGATCGTTCCCGCGCGCCGGATCGGCTCATCGAGGTCCGCGCCTTCGATCTTCAGCGTATAGGTGCCCTCGTAACCGGTTTCGTCCTCGCCGGCCTTCGTCATCATGACGAAATCGAGCGCTGCAAAGGGCTGGTTGTCGCCGGATTCGGCGTGGACGAGCAGGCGCAGTTCACCATCATGCAGCCAATGGTGCGTGAGGAAAGACTGATCGAGCGTGACCTTCCTGTCGAGCCCCTTCTGGGCGAGATCCTTCGGCAGCTCGATCGAGCCGCGGAAATTCAGGATGCCGCCGAGGCTGTAGCTGAAGCCCGCCTCCCCTTCGAACGTGACGTTCCTGTCCTTTACCGCACAGCTGAACCCGCCTGTGGCGAAGGCGGGCGTAGAGAGGGCAGCAAGGGCGGCGAGCGAAAGCATGAGGCGGCGCATGGGCATCTCCGATGGGCTGGAATGCCGCCTGTCTAGCAATCCGCGGGCGAAGCGGCTGTTCCGCGCGTGACAGGCTCAGGAAAGCACGGCAGGCTTCATTCCGCCATAGGCCCAGTCGATGAGTTCCACCGTGTGCAGGATCGGAATGGCCGTGCCGGTCGCGATCTGGGTGATGCAGCCGATATTGCCGGTGGCGATGATGTCCGGCTTGGTCGCCTCGATGTTCTTGACCTTGCGCGCCTTCAGCTTGCCGGAAATCTCCGGCTGGAGGATGTTGTAGGTGCCGGCAGAGCCGCAGCACAGGTGCCCTTCCGCCGGATCGCGCACCGCAAAACCCGCTTTCTTCAGCAGTGTCTTCGGCGCCATGGTGATCTTCTGGCCATGCTGCATGGAACAGGCGGAGTGATAGGCGACCGTCACCCCCCGCGCCTCCTGCTGGGGCAGGTCGAGCGTCGCGAGGTATTCCGTGATGTCCTTGGCGAGGGCGGAGACCCGCGCAGCCTTGTCCGCATAGGCCGGATCGAGGCGCAGCATGAAGCCATAGTCCTTGATCGTCGTGCCGCAACCCGACGCCGTGATGATGATCGCATCGAGCCCGCCCTTCTCGACCTCGCCGAGCCAGACATCGACATTGCGCCGCGCCGCCTCCAGCGCCTGCTCCTCGCGGCCCATGTGGTGGACGAGCGAGCCGCAGCAGACTTCGCCCGCCGGCGCCACGACCTCGACGCCGAGGCGGGTGAGGAGGCGGATCGTCGCGGCATTGATCTCAGGCTTCAGCACCGGCTGGGCGCAACCGGAGAGGATCGCGACCCGCCCGCGGCGCGGGCCGGCGGCCGGATGCGTGCCCGGCCGCGCGCCGGCCGAGGCCTTCGGCAGGGTGCGGGGTGCAAGGTCCAGCATGGCACCGAAGGGTTCGAGCGGCTTGAAGCGCTTGAGGAGGCCGGCAAAGGGCCGGCCGAACGCCGCCGCCTTCAGCGCCAGGCGGAACCGGCCCGGATAAGGCAGCACGGCGGCAAGGATGTTGCGCGTCAGCCGGTTCCAGAACGGGCGCTTGTAGGTCGCCTCGATATGCATGCGGGCATGGTCGACGAGATGCATGTAGTCGACGCCGGAGGGACAGGTCGTCGTGCAGGAGAGGCAGGAAAGGCAGCGGTCAATATGCGTCACGACCTCGGCATCCGCCGGCCGGCCGTTCTCCAGCATGTCCTTGATGAGGTAGATGCGGCCGCGCGGGCTGTCGAGCTCGTTGCCCAGCGTCACATAGGTGGGACAGGTGGCGGTGCAGAAGCCGCAATGCACGCATTTGCGCAGGATCTTCTCCGATGTCGCGACATGCGGATCGGCAAGCTGCTCGGCGGTGAAATTGGTCTGCACGTCGATACTCCCTAGCGCAGCATGCGGTTCATGCGGGCTGCGATGATGTAGGCCTTCTCGGCCTGGGTGACATGAGCCGCGGCCAGCGCCTCCTGCCCGGCCGGTGTGATCGTCAGCACATTGTCGCGCCGCGAGGGATTGAGGGGCATGTAGCTGCTGTGGCGGGCGAGCGTGAGATAGCCCTTCTTGATGAGGGCGCGCATATCCGGCGTCAGGGGCGGAAGCCCTCGCGCGCCAACGGTCGCCGACGGGCCGACGTCACCGCACAGCCACCAGAGGAGCGCCATCTGTCGGCGTGCCGCGCCCAGCACCGCCAGCGGCGCAGCGGGCAAGGTTCCCCAGCGGGCCTTGTCCTCGCGCGCCTGATCGACACGCTTCTTCCACGTCCGTGCCTGCTGCCTCGCAATCGAATCGCCCGCCAGCCGTCCCATCTTCATGCTCCCTGTTTTCGGTCCATCAAGGGAGAGACGTACAGGCCGGCCGGATCGAAGCTCGCCTTGACGCGCGCCGAGAGCGCGGCGACGGCGTCCGGCTGCGGCTCGAACGTATCCGTCGCCGCCAGCACCTCCGGCCGGGCCCGCAGCAGCGCGGCATGGCCGCCGCCGACGGCCTTGACGTAGCGGCGCAAGAGCGCGGCTTCGGGATCGGCCTCCATGCGCAGCCAGACGAGACCGCCCTGCCAGTCGTAGAAGGCATCGACACCCGTTTCGAGACGGAGCGCAGCAACGAGCTGGTGGCCCGCTGTGGGCGCGACCGAAACGCGCCAGAGCGGACGCGGCGTGCCGTCTGCATAGGGCGCGGCATCGCGGATTTCCCGCCAGAGACGGGCCGTCACCTCCGCATCGAGATGCGTCACGACGCCGAAGCGGGCCATGCTGGCAGTGAGCTTCTCGCTGCGCACGGCCACCGAGGCGGCAAGGCCCTCGAGGCGCAGCACCGTGGCCGCTCCGTCCGGCAGCAGGCCACCGACGAACCGGCCGCGCACGCTTTCCGGCAGGTGCGCGGCACCGGAAACCTCGACGGACATCGCCATCGCCGTCGCCATCGCCGCGGCCGCCTCTGCATCGTTGAGGCCGGAGACGACGATGGTCGCCGCCGTTTCCGGAACCGGAAGAAGGCGGAAGGTGACCTCCGTCAAGAGCGCCAGTGAACCGTGTGAGCCGGCAAGCAGCTTGACGAGGTCGAGGCCGGTGACGTTCTTCATCACCCGGCCGCCGGCCTTCACCACCTCGCCCCTGCCGTTGACGAAGCGCACGCCGAGCAGGCTGTCGCGCGCAGCGCCCGCAACGAAGCGGCGCGGGCCGGAGGCATTGGTGGCGAAGACGCCGCCGATGGTGGGAATGCCGGAGGAGCCGAGCGCGCCGCGCAGGTCACAGGGCTCGAAGGAGAGCATCTGGCGCTTTTCGGCAAGCGCCGCCTCCACGACCTCGAGCGGCGTGCCGGCACGGACGGTCATGGTCATTTCGGCCGGATTGTAGGCGACGATGCCGACAAGGCCCCGCGTCGAGAGCGTTTCGGCCCCGTCCGGCGCAGCGGCAAGGCTGCGCGTGCCACCGCCGCGGATGGCAAACGGCGTGCGGGACAGCGCTGCGACCTGGACGAGGCGCGCGGCGGCCTCTTCGGAGAGCGGTTCATGGATGGGGGTCATGCGGCGGGGCGTCCTTCGAGCGGGAAGACCTTCGACGGATTGAGCAGCCATTGCGCATCGAAGGCGGCACGCACGGCCATCTGCTGGTCGAGGTCGACCGCGGCATATTGATGGCGCATCAGGTCGCGCTTCTCGATGCCGACGCCATGTTCGCCCGTCAGGCAGCCGCCGGCATCGACGCAGAGCTTCAGGATGTCATTGCCCGCCGCTTCCGCGCGCGCGGCATCTTCCGGATCGTTGGCGTTGAAGAGGATCAGCGGATGCATGTTGCCATCGCCGGCATGAAAGACGTTGGCGACGCGCAGGCCGTATCTCTCGACGATCTCCGCCGTGCCGCGCAGCACATGCGAGAGCTGGCCGAGCGGTACCGTGCCGTCCATGCAGATGTAGTCGGCGATGCGGCCCGTGGCGCCGAAGGCGGACTTGCGGCCTTTCCAGATCAGCGCCGCCTCGGTCGCCGACTGGCTCTCCTTGACGACCTTGACGCCATGGCGCCGCGCGATCTCGATGATGCTGGCAAGCATCGCCTCCATCTCGGCTTCGGAGCCCTCGACTTCGACGATCAGCAACGCCTCGACGTCCATCGGATAGCCAGCGCCGGCAAAGGCCTCGCAGATTTCGATCGCCGGCTTGTCCATGAACTCGATGGCGACGGGGATGATGCCCGACCCGATGACATCGGCGACGCAGGCGCCTGCCTCCTCCGAACTGTCGAAGCCGAAGAGCACCGGGCGCGCGCCCTCGGGCTTGGCGATGAGCCGCACCGTCGCCTCCGTCACGATGCCGAGCTGCCCCTCGCCGCCGCAGATGACGCCGAGAAGGTCGAGGCCGCCGGCATCGAGCGCCTTGCCGCCGAGTTCGACGATGGTGCCGTCGATGAGCACGAGCTTGACGCCCAGGAGGTTGTTCGTGGTCACGCCGTATTTCAGGCAGTGCGCCCCGCCGGAATTCATGCCGATATTGCCGCCGATCGTGCACGCGAGCTGGGAACTCGGATCGGGCGCATAGAAATAGCCGTCGGCCGAGACGGCATCGGAAATGGAAAGGTTCGTGACGCCGGCCTGCACCGTGGCGGTCCGGTTGGCGAAATCCACCTCCAGGATGCGCGCCATCTTGGAGAGGCCGACGACGACGGCATCCTCCTGCGGGATCGCGCCACCCGAAAGCGACGTGCCCGCCCCGCGCGGCACGACGGGTACGCCGTAGCGATGGCAGTATTTCAGGACGGCGGCGACCTGCGCGGTGGTTTCCGGCAAGGCGACGGCAAGCGGCAGACGGCGATAGGACACGAAGGCGTCCGTCTCGAAGGGCACAAGCGCGCGCGGCTCGTGCACGAGACAGCCTTCCGGCAGGAGATCGAGCAGGTCCGCGACGATGTCCCCACGACGGGCGAGCACCGCCGGCCGCGGCTCCAGGAACCCGATCTGATCCATCTCTTGGCCTCCCGCATCAAGTGGTCTTTTTTCTTTACCACTTCATTTCTGGCGATGCAAACCCTTAGCAGAGGCGGACGCGGGAAGCAGCCCGGCGCGCATCCCGCAGGGATTGCATTGACCGCCCCACCCCCTGGTGCGACAGTCGCGCGATCGGGAAGCGGGAACGATCAGGAACCGCTCCCCGGGCATTCGCATGGGGAGGAGCATCTTGCTCAAGTCGTGTTCGGCTGTCATATCCGCGCAGAGCGGCACGTTCGGCGCGAAAGTGATCGTCACTCCACCATTCGAGAGGACGATAGCGGAGACAGCATGTGACAAACCTCGGCGACCTTGAAATCTTCTCCCGCGTCATCGCCATGGGCAGCATGTCGGCGGCCGGCCGCGCACTGGGCCTGTCGCCCGCCGTCGTCTCCAAGCGGGTGAAGCGGCTGGAGGAGCGCCTCGGCACCCGCCTCTTCCAGCGCACGACACGGCAGATCTCGCTGACCGAGGCCGGCCAGGGCTTCTACGACCGGATCGTCGGCATTCTCGCCGGCATCGAGGAAGCGGAGGCCTTCGTCTCCGGCCGCTCCGGCGCCGTGCGCGGCACGCTCCGGATTTCCGCGCCCACCTCCTTCGGCCGCATGCATATCGCGCCCAATCTCAAGGGCTTTATGGACGCCTATCCGGAACTCGTCGTCAACCTGATGCTGACCGACGATTTCTCCGACATCGTCGGCGGCGGCTTCGACATTGCCATCCGCATCGGCGAACTCTCCGATTCCTCGCTGGTCGCCCGCAGGCTCGCCTCCGTGCGACGCGTGCTGTGCGCCTCGCCGGACTATGTCGCCCGCCACGGCATGCCGGCCTCGCTCGAAGAGCTTCCCGCTCATGCCTGTCTGCCGCCGCACACCCAGGATGTCTGGAGGCTGGAGGGGCCGGAGGGCAATGTCACCTACCGCCCGCAGGGGCAGCTTTACACCAATTCCAGCGAGGTGGTCCGGGAGGCCGTGTTTTCGGGCCTGGGTATCGCATTGCGCTCGACCTGGGATGTCGGACCGGCACTGAAGAGCGGCGAACTCGTGCAGGTGCTGCCGCAATACGAAGGCTCGCGCAACGTGGTGCTCTCGGCGGTCTATCCGAGCCGGCAGTTCCTGCCCGTCAAGGTTCGGCTCTTCATCGACTATCTCGCCGACCTCTACGGCCCGCTGCCCTATTGGGAGCGTTGAGCACTGTCCACCGTATCTTGCCGGATTGGCGGCAGCCGCGCGTTGCGCTAGGCTGCCGACCTCACGGCGGGAGGGCAGCGATGATCGGCGGGGTGACATTGGCGGCAGCGCTGATCGGGCTGGCGCTTCCGGCGGCAGCCGGCGCGCGGCCGCTCGACGACCTGCTCCAGGGATTCGACGATGCCTGCGACTACAGCGACGCGCTGGCGGACCTCCTGCAATCGAGCTATGCCTTTGCCCGCAAGGAGGGCGCGATCGCCATTCCGGCCGGTTACGAAGCCGTCTTCGGCCCGCCCTCCGTCCGGCCGCAGGACGAGTATCTGCACATCGTCCTGCCCGTGACGGGTGGCACCTGGCGCGGCGTGCCGGTGAAGGAGATCGAGGTCTATATCACGGAGCTGGCCAGCGGCTTCAGCTACCAGGCGGTCGTCTTTCCGACCGACGCGCTGAAGGCTGCCGAAGCCGCCTTCCGGGAACGCGGCCTTGCCGCAAAGAAGAAGCTCGAGCAACAGGACGAGACCGGCTTCGGCTGGGACACCGGCTTTGCCGTGACCGACGGCGTGCCGCGTTATCAATGCGACCTGTCGACCTGAGACGTCAGGAAGGGACTTTGCGCCCTCCTCTTCCAAATAAACCTCAACATACACAATTCGCAGATGTAGAAAGCCGCAATTCACCACCTTGAAGCCAGAGTTTCATTTTCCTTGAGCCTGAAAAGTTTTTAGGCTTATCTACATTAAGTCCCTCTATTGTAGATATGATCGCGTAATGACTTCCTCCATCAACCCGCTGGCGCCCCATCAACTGCCCGCCTTCATCGTCGGCGCGGACGGAAGCGATACGCTTCTCTTCGCCGTCGGCCTGTTCGTGCTTGCCGCCGTTTTCGCGACAGGCCTTGTCTTCCTCTGGCTGCATAGCCTGCCGGAACGCATGGCGCACAAGGGGCAGAAGCTTCAGTTCGAGGCGGTCGCGGTCCTCTGCCTGCTTGCCCTCTTCACCCACAACAACGTGTTCTGGGTGATCGCGCTGCTTCTCGCCATCGTCGACCTGCCCGATCTCACCACGCCGCTCAACCGCATCGCCTCGGCCGCAGAGGCTTTCACCGCGACCAGACAGGAAAGCGAGGCCGCAGCGCCGGAGGAAGAGGCCAAGGCCGCAAGCGAAACGACGACACCCGTCGCAACACCCCCGGCAGAGGCGGAAGGCACGCCGGATACCACGCCCGCGGAAACGGAAAAACGTTCGGAAGGCTCGGAGGCGCAGGACAATGCTTGAACTGATCGCCTGCTCGCTGATCACCGTCTTTCCGGACTATCTCTATCGCCGCTACGTGCAGGGCATGCGCATCGGCAAGGAAATCACGATCTTCTCGGTGTGGTATGTCCTGCGCTGGGGGATCACCGCCTGCGTGATGCTGACCGTCGCCATCATCGCGACCGTCTTCTTCTTCCACCCTTCGTCGACCAACGTGATGTCGTTCTTCCGCACGGTCCCGATCATTTCCGAAGCGACCGGACGGGTAGCGGAGGTCTATCTCGGCCATCGCGACAAGGTGGCCGCGGGCGATCCCATCTTCCGGCTCGACAGTTCGAGCCAGGAAGCGGCGGTCGCGGTGGCGCAGCGGAAGATCGCCGAAGTCGACGCCGCCATGGTCGTCGCACGCACGGACCTTCTGACCGCGGAGGGCAAGATCGCCGAGGCGCAGGCCGCCCTGCAGCAGGTCGAGGACGACCTGCGCACGAAGCGCGCGCTCAACCGCGGTGGATCGAATGTCGTCGCGACACGCGAGATCGAGAAGCTGGAGGTCGACCTCGGGCGCACCAACGGCGCACTGAAGGCGGCCAATGCCGCCAGGGAGGCGGCCGAGGCACGGCTTGATGCCCTCCTGCCGTCACAGAAGGCGAGCGCCCAGGCGGCGCTCGAACAGGCGGAAACGGATCTGCGCAAGACGGTGGTTCGCGCCGGCTTCGCCGGGCGGGTCGAGCAATTCACCCTGCGCGTCGGCGATATCGTCAGCCCGATCATGCGCCCCGGCGGGATTCTCATTCCCGAAGAGGCAGGGCGCCAGGCCCTGCAGGCGGGTTTCGACCAGGTGTCCGCATCGGTCATCAAGGTCGGCATGATCGGCGAGGTCGCCTGCAACACGCTGCCATGGCGGGTCATACCCGTGGTGGTGGCTGCCAAGCAGGATTACATCGCGGCGGGCCAGTTCCGCGGCGGGGAACAGCTGACCGATTTCACGAACGCCGGTGGCCAGGGCAGCGTGCTCGTGCACCTCGAGCCCCTCTATGAAGGCGGGATCGACGAGGTGACGCCGGGCAGCAACTGCATAGCCAACCTCTATTCGAACCATCACGACGAAATCGCCGCCGAGGGCACTTCCACCGCCCGGCGCATCGGCCTGCACGTCGTCGATGCGCTCGGCCTCGTCCACGCGATGCTGCTGCGCGTGCAGGTCGTCGTCATGCCCGTGAAGACGCTCGTCCTGTCCGGCCACTAGGCGGGCATCGACGAGAGAGGTTCCCGCGGCTCATGCGGCCGCGGGCGTTCAGTGCCTGTCTTCTTCCGCGTGGCGCTGGCGGATGGCGCGCACGAGCAGCCACATGCCGACAATGACGAAGGGCACCGCGATCCCGGTCAGCGTTTCCGGCTTGATCGGCAGGCCGAGCCCGTGCGCCGCCTTGGCGACATAGCCGAAGAGGCCGACCACGTAGTAGGAGATAGCGGCGACCGACAGGCCTTCGACGGTCTGCTGCAGGCGCAGCTGCAGCTTCGCGCGGCGGTCCATGGAGTTGAGCAGGCCGGTGTTGAGCTGCTCCAGCTCGACATCGATCCAGCTTCGCAAGAGTGCCGTGGCCCGGGCGAGCTTGCGCGAAAGGTTCGCCTGACGCTCTTCCACCGACTGACAGGTGCGCATGGCCGGCGCGAGACGCCGTTCCAGGAAGAAGCCGAGCGTCTCGTAGCCGGACACCGCCGTTTCGGCGAGCGTGCGGATACGCTCCTGCACGATGCCGTAATAGGCGCGACTGGCGCCGAAGCGGTAGAGGCTGAGGGCTGCATTGGCCTCCAGCTCGGCAGCGAGCCGGGTGATTTCCGTCAGCAGCGTATCGGCCTTGTCACGGGCATGCTGCTTCATGGAATTGGTGATGCCGGTCAGCCCGTCCTCGATACGGCGGATATCCGGCGAGAGCGACTGGGCGAGCGGCAGCCCCATCATGGCAAGCGTGCGGTAGGTCTCGATATCGAGCAAACGCTGGACGAGCGCGCCGCGCCCGGCCTCCGTCATGCCGCGGTCGATAACGAGGATCTGCGTCAGCCCGTCGCCGTTCTGGCGGAAGTCGGTGAGCACCGCGCCCTGGCCGTTCTTGATCTCGCTGTAACAGAGGCTGGTCGGATCGAAGGTGGAGATCGCCTCGCGCGTCTCCGGCGTATCCGGCCGGATTTCAAGGCGTACGCCCGATATCAGCGTGCCGGGCGGCGAGAAGCTGTCGCCGAACGGATGGACGGGAACCTCGCCGCCGAATTTGTCCGGCGCCGGCGCATCCCAGAAATAGGTCGAGAACTCGGTGTGCCGCTCCCAGCGCAGCGTACCCTGCCCCCAGCTCAGCGCATGGTGGCTGGAATCGCGCCCCGGCGGAGAAATGCCGCGCGAGCGCGACAATTCCCCCATCACGGCGTGATCGACCGCCGAGCCGCCTTCGGTCAGGAAGGCGAGCTGGAAGATGACGCGCGGTGACGGCACCAGCGCGTATGGTCTAGCGTGAATTTCCCCCAGCGCCTGCGCACGCGCGGTCGCCTGCGGAAAGGCGAAGCTGCCTTTTGCCATGTCTGCACTGTCCCCTCATGTGCAACAGCATAGTCTTAACAAATGTCAGGCCGCAGGAGATAGGGCGCATTGACGCAGGTCCACAGATGCCGACTGGACAAGATTGTTGACCAGTTTCGGCCCGCGTTGCTAGTGTTCACGGCGTGACCGACACCGCCTTCGACCTTTTCGCCCGTATCAGCCACAGCCGCACCGCCGACGAGGTCGTGCGGCAGATCGAGCTCCTGTTGCTCGAAGGCGTGCTGCGCGACGGCGACCGGCTGCCCGGCGAGCGCGAGCTCTCCAAGCGGCTCGACGTCTCCCGCCCCATCCTGCGCGAGGCGCTGAAGGAGCTGGAAACACGCGGCCTGCTGATCAGCCAGCACGGCGGCGGCACCTATGTCGCCGACATTATCGGCCAGGTGTTCTCCCGGCCCGTCGTCGACCTCATCGCCCGCCACCAGCGCGCGACGGAAGACTATGTCGAATATCGCCGCGAGCTTGAAGGCATCACCGCCGAGCTCGCCGCCCGCCGCGCCACGGATTACGACCGGCAGATGCTGACGCGCATCATGGAGGCCATGCGCGCGGCCCATGCCGGAGGCTCCTTCGATGCGGAACTGGAAACCGACGTGGAACTGCACAACGCGATCGGCGAGGCCGCGCACAATATCGTGCTGCTGCATACGCTGCGCGCCTGCTACCGGCTGCTCGCCCAGGGGATCTTTTTCCACCGCCACCTCGTTTTCTCCTCCGAGGAAGCCCGCGGGCATCTGCTTGCGCAGCACGAGGCGATCTATACCGCGATCATGGCCGGCGACGGAACCACAGCGCGAAAAGCCGCCCAGGCGCACATGGACTACATCGCCACCGCCATCCGCGATGCCGAGCGCAGCGGCGAATGGCAGCGGATTTCGCAGTTGCGCATGCAAAAGCGCGGCCTGCCCCCGCAAGCCTGACTTGCGCCGCAAATCTCGCGCAAGCAAGATAGGCTATACCGACTCAAACGGCACATCCCGATACGAGGAATGAAAAAGACCTTGAACATTCTCAACCGCATCGCCAGCGACGTCCAACTCATGTTCCGCAGGCCCGTCCGGGAACAATACGGAGCGCTGTGCTATCGGGTGAAGAAGAAGCAGCCCGCGGTCGAGATCCTGCTCATCACCAGCCGCGACACCGGTCGCTGGGTCATTCCCAAGGGCTGGCCGATGGACGGCAAGAGCGCGGCGGCCGCGGCCGCACGCGAGGCCTGGGAAGAGGCCGGCGTGAAGGGAACCATCCGCACCACGCCGATCGGCAGCTACAACTATCTGAAGGGCCTGCCGCACGGGCTGAAGGTCGATTGCCGGGTGCGCGTCTTCCCGCTCGCCGTCGATGACCTCAGCAAGAATTTCCCCGAGAAGGACGAGCGGCGCGCCGAATGGGTGAGCTGCCCGGAAGCCGCCAGCCGCGTGCAGGAGCCGGGCCTCAAGGACCTCATTCTGGCCTTCGAGCGCGCCATGCTCGCCGAAATCGCCGCGAACGGTGCGCCCGACGCCTGATTACGCGCCTGAACGGCCCTCGTCATATTGCCGCCGGTGCGCTGAGGCGATAGTGCCTGTCGGCTGAGCTCCCGACACGACCTCCGCGCAGAGGTCTGCCGCGGGATTTTCGACCGCTCGCGAGAAACCGGCTGCGGCCGATGCCGAGGCATCGATGACGACCGGCGACCAAGGGGTGGCGAAAGCACCGGCAGACGACCGCGGCGGTCGTGCCAGGGGCTCCAAAACGGAGCAGCAGGAATGGCCAATTCACAGGTTCAGCTACGCAAGCCGACGCTGGACAAGGACCTGGAAAAATTCACCTTCACCGAACAGGCGACGCATTTCGTGCTGCGTCGCTGGACGGGTGTCGGCATCGCCCTCGTCTTCCTTCTCGTCGCCATGGCCGTGGCCAGCAGTTTCGCCACCGGCACGCCCGGCGTGCTCGTCGTCGCCATCACCGCGGCGCTTGCCGCCTACATGGCCATGAACATCGGCGCCAACGACGTGACGAACAATGTCGGCGCGGCGGTCGGCGCGCGTGCCATGAGCATGGGCGTCGCTCTCGTCATCGCCGCGATCTTCGAGATCGCCGGGGCCTTGCTCGCCGGCCAGGGCGTCGCCGCGACGGTCGCCTCCGGCATCGTCGACCGGTCGATCTTCCCGAGCCCCGACGCCTATGCCTGGGCAATGATGGCGGCGCTCATCTCCGCCGCGCTCTGGATCAACATCGCCACGATCGCCAATGCGCCGATCTCCACCACCCATGCCATCATCGGCGGCGTGATCGGTGCGGGCGCGGCGGCCAGCGACTTCCACAGCGTGCAATGGGACGCGATCGCCGTCATCGTCGTGAGCTGGACCGTCTCGCCGATCCTCGGCGGCGTGATCGCCGCGCTGTTCCTCTACTTCATCAAGGAATTCATCATCTACCGCGAGGACAAGATCGGCGCGGCAAAGACCTGGGTGCCGGTGCTCGTCGCGATCATGGCCGGCGCCTTCGCGGCCTTCATCGCCAATGGCGGCACCAACGGAACGCTCGACCTTCCCTTCCGCACCGCACTTCTCATCGGCCTCGGCTTCGGCTTCGCCACCTATGTCGTCACGCGGCCGATCGTCCGGCGCCATGCGGAAGGCCTCGACAACCGCAACCAGTCGCTGCGCACGCTGTTCCGCATCCCGCTGATCTGTTCGGCGGCGCTGCTCTCCTTCGCCCATGGCGCCAACGATGTGTCGAATGCCGTCGGCCCGCTCTATGGCGTGGTCTCGGCGCTGCGCTCGGGCGCCGAGGGCGGAACCATGATCCCGCTCTGGGTCATGGTCATCGGCGCCTTCGGCATCTCGCTCGGCCTTCTGCTGTTCGGCCCGCGCCTCATCCGCATCGTCGGCACCGAGATCACCAAGCTCAACCCGATGCGCGCCTTCTGCGTGGCGCTCTCCTCCGCCGTCGCGGTGCTGACCGCCTCGGCCTTCGCCATTCCCGTCTCCTCGACGCATATCGCCGTCGGCGCGGTGTTCGGCGTCGGCCTGTTCCGCGAATGGTACACCCGCAATTCGCGGCGGCGCATCGACTATATACGCGGCCGCGGCAACCGTATTGCACCGGAGGAGGAAGACGATCCGGTGAATGTCGACGAGACGCGTCGGCGTTACCTCGTGCGGCGCTCCCATTTCATGACGATCGTTTCCGCCTGGATCGTCACCCTGCCCGTCTCGGCGCTCCTGTCTGCCGCCATCTTCCTCACGCTCAACGCGCTTTTCACCTGAGATATCGACCATGCGTGCCAATTACCGGATGCAGCGCCTCTTCGTCGGCGACACCCTAGCAGAGGGCGTCGCCTTCGAGGCGTCGAAGGACCATTTCCACTATCTCGCCAATGTGCTGCGCATGGCGGAGGGCGACGCCGTCCTGCTCTTCAACGGGCGCGACGGGGAATGGCATACCACCCTCTCCTTCCCGACCCGCAAGCGGCTCATCCTGACGCCCGTCGAGCAGACCCGGCCGCAGCCGGCGCCGTCAGATCTCCACTATCTCTTCGCGCCGTTGAAGGTCGGCCGGCTCGACTATATCGTGCAGAAGGCCGTGGAGATGGGTGCCGGCGTGCTGCAGCCCGTGCTGACCCAGCATGTGCAGGGCAAGATCACCAGCCTCGAACGGCTGCAGGCCAATGCCGTCGAGGCGGCGGAACAGTGCGGTATCCTGGCGATCCCGGAGGTTACGGCACCGAAAAAGCTCGAGGATCTGCTTTCCGCCTGGCCGCGCGAACGGCGCATCGTCTTCTGCGACGAGGGCCATGGCAGCCAGAACCCGCTTCCGGCGCTGGGGGCCATCGAGGAGCGGCAGCTCGCCCTGCTCGTCGGCCCGGAAGGCGGTTTTTCCGACGAGGAGCGCACGCTCCTGCGCAGTCTCGACTTCGTGACGCCCATCCCGCTCGGCCCCCGCATCCTGCGTGCGGACACGGCGGCGGTGGCCGCGATGGCCGTCATCCAGGCGGCGATCGGCGATTGGCGCTGAACGGCACCCGCGCGGATTTGCGGGAACGCAAGAAAGTGCTTTTATAAAAAAGTCGAATGGGTTTTTTTGAATCCGCCTTGAAAGGAATTCGCTTGCACCGCATCTAATTCCGGTCCAAGCACCCTCCCAAGGCCCGGCGTTCCGTCCGGGCGCCATCCGTTCAGAAGAAGACGCCCATGGCCCGTGACACCACCGACCAGACGCCGATCCGCACCGTCGCGGACATGGCGGATTACCTCGCCGCCGGCAACAAGCCGAAGGAGAAGTTCCGTATCGGCACCGAGCACGAGAAATTCGTCTTCTTTACGGCCGACAACAGTCCCGTGCCCTATTTCGGCGAGGCGAGCATTTCGGCGCTGCTGAACGGCATGCAGCAAAAGACCGGCTGGGATCCGATCATGGATGCCGGCAACATCATCGGCCTTGCCGAACCGTCAGGCATGGGCGCCATCTCGCTGGAGCCCGGCGGCCAGTTCGAACTGTCGGGCGCGCCGCTGGAAAACCTGCACCAGACCTGCAAGGAATCCAACCAGCATCTTGCGACGCTGCGCGAGATCGCCGAGCCGCTCGGCATCCGCTTCCTCGGCATGGGCGGCAGCCCGAAATGGACCTTTGCCGAAACCCCGCGCATGCCGAAAAGCCGCTACGACATCATGACCCGCTATATGCCGAAGGTCGGCACGAAGGGTCTCGACATGATGTACCGCACCTGCACGATCCAGGTGAACCTCGACTTCTCCTCGGAAGTCGACATGCGCCGCAAGATGCAGGTCTCGCTGAAGCTGCAGTCCATGGCGACCGCGCTCTTCGCCTCCTCCCCCTTCACCGAGGGCAAGCCGAACGGTCTTCTCTCCTGGCGCGGCGACATCTGGCGCGACACGGACAACAACCGCGCCGGCCTCATCCCCTTCGCCTTCAAGCCGGATTTCGGCTTCATCGACTATGTCGAATGGGCGCTCGACGTGCCGATGTACTTCGTCGTGCGCGACGGCAAGTACCACGACTGCACGCACATCACCTTCCGCCAGTTCATGGCCGGGGCCCTGAAGGGCGAGATCGCCGACTGGGAACCCAATCTCGGCGACTGGACGAACCACCTTTCCACGCTGTTCCCCGACGTGCGGCTGAAGCGCTTCCTGGAAATGCGCGGCGCCGACGGCGGCCCGTGGCGGCGCATCTGTGCGCTGCCGGCATTCTGGGTGGGCCTGCTCTATGACGACGGCGCCCTCGATGCCGCCGAGGCCCTGACGCGCGACTGGACGGTGGAGGAAGTGACGGCGCTGCGCAATGCCGTGCCGGCGGAAGGCCTCAAGGCCGATTTCCGCGGCAAGCCGCTGCTCGACGTCGCCCGCGAAGTGGTCTCGATCTCCCGCCAGGGCCTTGCCGCCCGCGCGCGGCTCAACGGCGACGGTGTCGACGAAACCATCTTCCTTGCCCCGCTCGACGAGGTCCTGGCAAAGAAGGCGACGCTCGCGGAAGACATGCTGGCGCTCTACAACGGCCGCTGGAACGGCTCCGTCGAGCCGGTGTTCACCGACTACCAGTACTGAGGCAAGACACCAAAAAGCGGTTTGCGCGGCCAAAATTCCCGTTATAGTGCAGGCACATGCCTGCCAACGGGAAGGGGTTCGTTATGCTTTCGCTCTACGACATGATGATGCAGGCGCAGAACGGCAATGCCGTCGAGACCATGGCGCGGCAATACGGGCTCGCGCAGGAACAGGCGGCCAAGGCCATCGCCGCGCTGATGCCGGCCTTTTCCGAGGGCTTCAAGCGCAACGCCGCCAATCCCTATGACCTCGCCGCTTTCATGACCGCGCTGACCTCCGGCAACCACGCGAAATATTTCGAGGACATCAGCAGGGCCTTCACGCCGCAGGGGCTTGCGGAAGGCAACGGCATTCTCGGCCATCTCTTCGGCAACAAGGACGTTTCCCGCGCCATCGCCGCGCAGGCGGCGCAGATGACCGGCATCGGCCAGGACATCTACAAGCAGATGCTGCCCGTCATGGCGAGCACGCTGATGGGCGGCCTCTTCAAGCAATCCTTCGCCCCCTTCTTCCCCGGCGCACAGAGCGGCACCGCCGCGGCCAATCCCTTTGCCGACATGATGCAGCAATGGGCGGAGGCGACCGGCATGGCCAAGAAGCCGCAGCCGTCAAACCCCTTTACCGACAATCCGTTCACGCAGGCCGCCCAGGAATTCTTCGGCACGAAGAAGGAGGCAGCGGCCAACCCCTTTGCCGACAATCCCTTCGCCAAGGCCTTCCAGGACATGATGGCGGGCATGGCCGGCCAGCCGGCAGAAGGCGCGAAGCCGAGCGCGCCGGCAGGCTCCCCTGCCGATTCGCTGACGACCTTCGTCAACACGATGTTCGATACCGGCCTGGAAATGCAGAAGGACTATCAGCGCAACGTGGAATCGATCTTCGAGACCATCCGCAACGGCATGGAGACGGACGGCGGGAAGAAGGCCTGAGCATCGAGGGACGGTCACGCACGCCTCTCCGGGCGTCAAGCGCCAGCAGATCGGCTATTCGACGAGGCCAAGCGGTTTTTCCATCAGGACCGTGGTGAGACCGCTCTGCCATTCCTCGTCCGGATAGTGCGCCGTTTCGACATAGCCCAGCGCCCTGTAGAAACCCCGGGCCTGCTCGTTGAACGTATCCGTTTCAAGCCGCACCCGCGGGAAACCTTTTTCGGCGATGTCCCCCTCCGCCCGGGCGAGCAGACGACGCCCAACGCCCCGGCGCTGGAAATCGGAATGCACATGCAGGGCATCGATGAAGTCGTCCACGCAATGGACAAGGCCGGCAACACGCCCATCGGCCTCGGCCACGAGCATATCAGCACCGCTGTGCGCGACGAAACCGCCGCCGATATCGGTCTCGATGTAGCGGCGAGCGGCAGCCTCCGTGATCTCCGGCCGCCAGGTGCGCTCGAACGTATCGCGCAGTATCGCCTTCATGGCAGGGAAGTCTTGCGGGTGCGCCGGACGGATCAAAATCGCGTCGATCATCGCGCTACCCCTTTTGTTTCCGGGCAATTCCGGGTGAAATCGACTTTCGGAAAATCTTTGAAAAAGCCCGACGCGGACCTTGGGAGTCGCACGCCGGGCAAGCAGCAGGGTTATTGGCTCTCACCCTGCGGGGAAGTCAGTTGCCGACCCGGGAGATAGGTCGGCACGATCGGAAATCAATCCATACGGCCGCTGCGCAGGTGACGGCGGGCGCGCTCACGCGCCACGATCGTCAGATGCAGGCCCGCGTCGGTAAAGAAGGACGCGGAGCGTACATCCTGCACGTCGCTGCGGCACAGCCCCATATCGTAGAGCTGATGATCGTCGAGCTCGTTCAACCGATTGATCACGCGGCGATTCTGCCAGGCGCGGACAAATTTGTTGGCGACACCGCGAACGCGGGCAAAGAGGCTCGGCGCCGGACGGCGCGTTGCGAGAATATCGATTTCCAGTCTGCGGTCGATCATGCGCATGGCATTTCTCCTTTCCGGCCCGGCGATCCATCGTCCTTCGATGGGGTTTCGCGCGGCACCCGTGATCGTTCGTCGCCCGCAGGGATCGGGCGGCGGTTCAAAAGTCGGTTTTCAAGAAGAGCCGTCGCCGGGAGGTCGAGGGAGGCGGCAGATCCTGTCGAACGATGGCCTGGCGGAGAGGTCACTCGTTCGACACTTGCTTTTTCGCAGAAAGCCATTGATCAGTCCAACGAATGTTTCTAATAGTATCAATCAAACAATCTTATGGATATCGTTATGTCCGCTCCGCTAGACATAGACCAGCTCCAGACTTTCGTCGCGATCGCCGATACCGGCAGCTTCACCCGGGCCGCCGAGCGGGTTTTCAAGACCCAGTCGGCCGTTTCGATGCAGATGCGGCGCCTTGAGGAGCGCATCGGCAAACAGCTCTTCATGAAGGACGGCCGCGGCAATCGGTTGACCGCGGAGGGCGAGCGCCTGCTCAACTATGCGCGCCGGATGCTGCGCCTCAACAACGAGGCCATCGCCGCCTTCGACGACAACCGCCTCGAGGGCCTGCTGCGCATCGGCACGCCGGACGATTATGCCGACCGCTACATGCCCGAGATCATCATGCGGTTCGCCAAGACGCACCCGAATGTCGAGCTCTTCATCGTCTGCGAGCCTTCGGTGGACCTCGCGGAAAAGATGGCCAAGGGCGAGCTCGACATCGCGCTCGTCACCCACAATCCGCGCCAGCGCCAGTCCGATGTCGTGCGGACGGAGCCGCTCTGCTGGGTCATGTCGGCCAACCATCCGCTGCCGGAAAACGCGCCGGTGCCGCTCGCCGTCGGTCGGCGCGACTGTCAGTGGCGGCAGATCGCCTGTGCGGCGCTCGATTCGGTCGGGCGCGACTACCAGGTGCTGTTCACCAGCTGGTCCTCGACCGTCGTCGCAGCAGCCGTGATGGCGGGCATGGCGGTTTCGGTCCTGCCGGAATCGGCGCTGCGCCCCGGCATGAAGGTGTTGACGCAGGCGGACGGCTTTCCGCCGCTCGCGCCGGTGCAGATCGGCATCATGCGGCGACCGGGTCTCTCGCCCTCGCTTTCCAATGCCATCACCAGCCATATCACCGCCTGCCTCGACAACATCACACCGTTGACAGCCGCCGACGACCTGCCTGAGGCGGAGGTGAAGCTCTTCCCGCGTGTGTCGCGCCTGAGGCCCGGCAACATCCTGCCCGGATGGTGACGCAGCTTCCCCTCGACGGCATTCCCGCAGGCAAGGCCGGGCCGTCGATGGTTACAATCCGCCCTGCCCGCGAAGACGAGGTCGAGGCGCTGCGCCAGATCGAGCGCTCGGCCGCACAGGCCTTCCGCCTGATCGAGGCCTTCTCGTGGCTCGCCGTTGGCGACGTGCAGAGCGCGGAGCGGCACTGCTACCTCATCGAAAAGGGAACGAACTGGGTGGCGGCAACCGGGGACGACCAGCCGGTCGGCTTCCTGAGCGCCGAGATTGCCGAGCGGGAACTGCACATCTGCGAGATTTCCGTCGATCACCTGCACCAGGGCTTCGGCATCGGCCGCAAGCTGATCCGGCACGCGATCGACGCGGCCGCGGCGCACCGCCTCGACGCGGTGACCCTGACGACCTTTCGTACCATCCCCTGGAACTGCCCCTACTACCAGCGGCTCGGCTTCGGCACGCTGGACGAGGCCGCGCTGTCGCCGCGTCTCAAGGCGGTGCTCGACCTTGAGGCCGAACACGGGCTGCAGCGCGACACGCGCTGCGCCATGCGCCTCGACCTGCCGGCGGCGTAGAGCGCTTCGAAGACAGGCAGCGCTGTCCATGACCCCGGCATGTCTCCATGCCGGGGCCGTCGATCTATCCAAACGTCCGATCAGTCGTAGGTGGCCTGCTTGCCGTCGAAATAGATCGTGTTCGCCTCACAGATGTTGATCGAGGTCTCCTCGCCCTTGATGCTGGAGCCGTCCTCGGCCTCCCAGCTCACATAGAACTCGATGTCGCACGGACCGTCGTAGTTGAACTCCATATTGGCCGTCTCGCCGCCATCGAGCTTGAAGTTCATCCAGTTGGCGCTCCAGTCACCGTTTTCGCCGGTGTAGAAGCCGTCGATGATGTAGCCGGAATCGTTCTTGATATCGAACTTCATGCCGGCTGCGAGGGTCATGGGCGCAGAAATGAGCAGGGCTGCCGCAGCAAGGGCGGCAACCGACTTGGTCGCGATGAATTTCACGGAAAATATCCTGTTTGACTGATGATGATGTCGCACGCTCGCGCCCCGCAATGTTTTGCTGGGTTCGCAGGTTTGCGATGTTGCTGTTGCCCCTATCGAAAGCGGGGCCGCGCCCTGATGGAACCCGGCCCCGTTTGCTTATACGGAACAGTCACTTATTTTATTCTGGCACAATTTTCCGAAGGCCGCTCAGGCGAGGTTCTTTTTCAGGAAATCCACGGTGCGCTGCCAGGCGAGGTCAGCCGCGGCCTTGTCGTAGCGTGCAGCCGACGTGTCGTTGTTGAAGGCATGGTTGACGCCGTCATACATGTGGATCTCGAAGGTCTTGCCGTTTGCCTCCAGCGCCTTGCGATAGGTGTCGATGCCGGCATTGATGCGCTCGTCGAGGCCGGCATAGTGCAGCATCAGCGCAGCCTTGATGCCAGGCACGTCCTCGGCCGCGGCCTGCGCCCCATAATAGGCGACACCCGCCTTCAGGTCCGGCGACCTGGCGGCGAAGCGATTGACGAGGCCGCCGCCCCAGCAAAAGCCGACGGCGCCGACCTTGCCGTTCGCCCCGTCGAGCTTTGCCAGGAACTGCAGGCTTGCCTCCGCATTGGCCACCGTCGCCGCCGGATCGAGCTTGCCGATCATTTCGCGAGCCTGATCCTCATTGTCCGGCGTACCGCCGGACGGCGAGAGGAAATCGGGGGCGAGCGCGATGAAGCCATCCAGCGCCATCCGGCGGGCGACATCGCGGGTGTGCGGGTTGAGGCCGCGGTTCTCGTGGATGACGATCACGCTACCGAGCGGCGCCGTCGCCTCCCTCGGCCGCACGAGATAGCCCTTCATCTCGCCCGAGCTGCCGCCATAGACGACATCCTTGGCGGCAAGGCGCTGGTCATCCGACGCGATGATCTCGGCGCTCGCCGAATTGGCGGCGAGCAGCGGGGCGATGGCGGCAGCCGCCGCACCCGACCCGGCGAGCGCCGTCAGGCGCTCCATGAAACGGCGGCGATCGAGCGTCAGATGGGTGTATTCATCATAGGCGTTGATCATCGCCTGCGTGATCTGCGGCTTGTCCATGGCGGATCCTCCGGCTGGTTCTCCGCAGGATAAGATAGGCCGCGCGCGAAAAGCTGCCGAACACAACTGCGTTACCGCAAGGGTCAGCCGACGCTATGCCGGCTGGTCGCGGATCAGGTGAAGGCAAGCCATATGCCGAGCCAGAGCCAGAGGAGGCCGAGCACCGCAAAGCCGGCAATGAAGAGCGGCCGGCGATAGCGCAGGCGGTTGCTGGTGACATGCACATAGGCATGAGCATAACGAAGCGCCACGAACAGCCAGCCACCGGCGACGGTCACCGGATTGTCCGCATCGACGAGATAGAGAAGGATGCTGACGGCATAGAACAGCACCGGCAACTCGAACTGGTTGGCGATGGCGTTCTTGACGACGAGGCTTTCGGTGGGCTCCTCGCGGTTTTCGCGGAACTGTTCCGGCCGGGCCTGCCCTTGCCTGACGGCCCGCATGCGGCGCATCGACAGCAGAAGGTAGAGAGAGAAGACGAGCGCGACATGCGCGATCATCGGCCAGATCGTGGCTTCCGTGGGAGACATGGTTATCCTTCGGCTTGTCGGTTTGAACCGGTTTAGGGGTTTCCGGTGAAAGCCTCAACCGGAAAGGACCATTGCGACAAGCCGAAGGAGGAAGCGATTATTGCGGCGTCAGATTTTCGGTGCCCGAACCGTCCTTGCCGCTGATCGTCCAGGCGCCTTCCAGCGATCCGTCGCCCTTGACCTGATAGACGATGAGGCCGACCGCATCGCCAAGCACGTAGCCGGCGGCGAAGGCATCGCCATAGAGCATGCAGATGCCGTTCGACGTGGTCGAACCGGTATGCCACTCGATCGAGCAGGTCGTCTCGCTCGTCAGCTCGATCGTCGCCGTGCCGCCATAGGTCGAGCCGTCGAGATTCGTGCCTTCGACATTGTAGGTGCCGGCATTGACCGTCTGCGCATGCGCAGGCACGACCAGACCCAGGCCCAGAAGGGCGCCAGCCAGTATCTTCTTCATGTTGTCCCCCAGTGAAACCGGCGAGATTGCCGGTGGCCGATCCTAGCGCATACGTGGAAAAACAAAACAGGATTCGCGCAGGCCCCGGAGACGAAAATGCCCGGCAAAGCCGGGCATTGGAAGGCATATCAGCAATCGGCGATCGATCAGACCGCGCCCGGATAATTCGGGCTTTCGCGGGTGATCGTCACGTCATGGGCATGGCTTTCGCGAAGGCCCGCGCCGGAGATGCGCACGAAGGTCGCCTTCTCCTGGTAATCCTTGAGGTCCTTGCCGCCGACATAGCCCATGGACGCCTTGAGGCCGCCGGCGAGCTGGTGCAGCACGCCCGAAACCGGGCCCTTGTAGGGCACCTGGCCCTCGATGCCTTCGGGCACCAGCTTCAGCGTGTCGCGCACTTCCGCCTGGAAGTAGCGGTCAGCGGAGCCGCGAGCCATGGCGCCCACCGAGCCCATGCCGCGATAGGCCTTGAAGGAGCGGCCCTGGTATAGGAACACCTCGCCCGGGCTTTCATCCGTGCCGGCGAGCAGCGAGCCGACCATGACGGCCGAGGCGCCGGCGGCGATCGCCTTGGCAAGGTCGCCGGAGAACTTGATGCCGCCGTCGGCGATGACCGGGATACCCTGAGCCTGCGCCGCCTCGACCGAGGCCATGATGGCGGCAAGCTGCGGCACGCCGACGCCGGCGACGATGCGGGTGGTGCAGATCGAGCCCGGGCCGATACCGACCTTGACGGCATCGGCACCCGCATCGATCAGCGCCTTGGTGCCGTCGGACGTGGCGACGTTGCCGGCCATGATGCGCACGGAGTTCGACAGCTTTTTCACGCGGGCGACGGCGTCCAGCACGCGCTGCGAATGGCCGTGCGCCGTATCGACGACGATGAGGTCGACGCCCGCCTCGATCAGGCGCTCGGCACGCTCGAAGCCGTCATCGCCGACGGAGATGGCGGCGGCGGCGCGCAGGCGCCCCTGCACATCCTTCGACGCATTCGGGTTGAGCTGCGACTTCTCGATGTCCTTCACCGTGATGAGGCCGACGCAACGGCCGTCGCCATCGACCACCAGCAGCTTCTCGATGCGGTGCGTGTGAAGCAGGCGCTTGGCTTCCTGCTGATCGACACTTTCCTTCACCGTGATCAGGTTCTCACGGGTCATCAGTTCATAGATTTTCTGGCTCTGGTCGGAGGCGAAGCGCACGTCGCGGTTCGTCAGGATGCCGACGAGGCGGCCGGCCTTGCCATTGCCGCCATTCTCGACGACCGGGATGCCGGAAATGCCATGCGCCTTCATCAGCGACAGCGCGTCGGCAAGCGTCGCATCCGGGCCGATCGTCACGGGATTGACGACCATGCCGCTCTCGAATTTCTTCACCTGGCGGACTTCCTCGGCCTGTTCGGCGGGCGTCAGGTTGCGGTGGATGACGCCGAGGCCACCGGCCTGCGCCATGGCGATGGCGAGACGGCTCTCCGTCACCGTGTCCATGGCGGAGGAGAGGATCGGCAGGTTGAGTTCGAAATCGTGCGCGATGCGGGTGGCGATGTTCGTCTGGCCCGGCATGACCTCGGAGTGACCAGGTTGCAGGAGGACGTCGTCGAAGGTCAGGGCTTCGAGACCGGTTGCCGTTTCAATGATGCGCGCCATGGGCCAAGTTCCTTTTAGGATAAAGCTTACGCACCAAGGGGAACATTGGGAGTTGTCCGCCTCGGTCGCTTGCAAGAAATTCTTGGAAGTTGGCGAGGGCTGGTAACACGTTCATGACGGCTTGGGAATAGCAAAAGCGGCGGCTTCCCCGCATTGCGCGATTGACGAATTCTTAGCCGTGTCTGCTGCCGGTCTTTTAAATCTTCGTGTGTATAACCGTTTTCGTGGCCAGGACAGAAAGGGCCATACACAAAGCAACAATAGAAGAACGGGGAAATCGATGTCTGCACTGAAGAAAAGAGCACGTGCGCTCGAAGACGAATTCGCCTACCAGCAGGAATTCATGTTCAAGGCCAACGCGCGCCGCAATGCGCTGCTCGGCCTGTGGGCTGCCAATACCATGCACCGCCCCGACGGCGAGGCCTATGCCCGCGAACTCGCCATGGCCGATGTCGGCGCTGCGGACGGTGCCTTCAACCGTGTCCGCGCCGACCTTCGCTCGGCGGGCGTCAACTGTCCCGACGACGAGCTGCGCGACCGCATGGTCATGATGCTGAAGGATGTCGCCCGGGACATGCGCGGCTACTGACAAATCCTTTCGACGAAACGGCCCGCCCTTGACGAGGCGGGCCGTTTCGATTCCGGGGGACGGAAGGCGTTCAGACGTCGAACTGGTAGCTCACCGGCACAAAGCGGTAGCCCTCGCCCGCCTTCTCCACGAAGCCGGCCGCCGGGAACGGCATGTGGTAGCCGACGAAGGCCAGCCTGTCGGTGGCGATCATGTCGAAGACCTTCTTGCGCGTCGCGGCGGCCTGAGCCTTGTCCATGTCGAAGCGCACTTCCCAGTCGGGCCGCTGGAGCGAGAGCACGAAGTGGTTGGCGGTGTCCGCCGTCAGAATCAGCGCCCTGCCCTCCGATTCGACGCGGAAGATCATGTGCCCCGGCGAATGGCCGAAGGCGTTGAGCCCGCGAATGCCGGGCACGACCTCGCCCTCGTCCTCGATGAAGGTGAGCTTTTCCGCCAGCGGCTGCACCTTGGCGAGCACGTTCTGGTGGCTCTGTTCGGCGGGCGTTCCCATGCGCTCCGGATTGACCCAGAAATCATATTCCGTGCGGCCCGTGACGTAGCGCGCATTCGCAAAGGCCGGCTTGCCGCCCTCCATCAGGCCGCCGATATGGTCGCCATGCATATGGGTGATGACGACGACGGAGATCTGATCCGGCGTGTAGCCCGCATAGTTCAACCCTTCCAGAAGACGGCCCATACCCGCCTCGCGTCCGCCCTCGCCCATGCCGGTATCGAAGAGCACGACCTCCGAGCCGGTATCGACCAGCGTCGGCGTGAAGCTGTTGACGAAACGGTCGGCCGGAAGGAAATTTTCGGCCAGCAGGGCGCCGACGGCCTCGGCGGGCTGGTTGGTGCCGAACGTCTCGTTCGGCGCGCCGGAGGGGCGCATGCCGTCGCGCACCGTCAGCACGCGGAAACTGCCGAGCTTCAGGCTGCGGGTCTCAAGGGGGCTCACGCGCATATCGGTGGCGTCGCTTTCCGATTGGGCAAGGGCGGTGGCGCGGTTCAGCACCAGGGGCGCGGCCAATGTGCCGAGGCCCGCGGCGAGAAACAAGGACCGGCGCGAGATTGTCGAATGGTCTCCCATGGATCTTCCTCTTTGGTGAAGGACTGCCTTGCCGGTCGAGCGTCCGGCTCGGCATGAAGATGACATGCGTCCATCTAGGGCGCTGTCACGATCCGGGCACGCGGTTTCACGGGCTTGTGATGCGCAGGCGCGAGACGCGTCCCCGCACCCACGGCCTTTTACCGCCGTTTTCCACGTCCCTTGCCAGCAACACCGCTGCGCCTCCTTGCCCGCAATGCGGCCCGGGAAGGCCCTTACGATTTGACAGATCGCAACGCGGGGCGCAGAAGTCTGGCGGGCCTGCACGAGGGCCTTGCACCCTGATTTGCCGATGAACCGTATCGTCCCGCTCATCCTTGCCGTCGCGCTCTTCATGGAGCAGATGGACTCCACCGTCATCTCCACCTCGCTGCCGGCCATCGCGGCCGATCTCGGCGTGGGGCCGATCACGCTGAAACTGGCGCTCACCTCCTACATGGTGTCGCTCGCGACCTTCATTCCGCTCAGCGGGTGGATGGCCGACCGCTTCGGCGCCAAACGCGTCTTCCGCCTCGCCATCCTCGTCTTCGTCATCGGCTCCATCCTCTGTGCGGTTTCCGGCAGCCTTCTTGCCTTCGTCGTCGCACGCTTCCTGCAGGGCATGGGCGGAGCGATGATGACGCCTGTCGCACGCCTCGTCCTGGTGCGCAGCACCTCGCGCGCCGAGCTCGTCTCGGCCATGGCGCTGCTGACGATCCCCGCGCTTGTCGGCCCGCTCGCCGGTCCGCCGCTGGGCGGCTTCATCACCACCTACTTCTCCTGGCACTGGATTTTCCTGATCAACGTGCCGGTCGGCATTGCCGGTTATGTGCTGTCCGGCCTCTACCTCCCGGATATCCGCGCCGCCGCGCCGCCGCCGCTCGACTGGCGTGGCTTCTTCCTGAGCGCGGTGGCCGCGTCCGGCACGATGTTCGGCCTCTCGGTCGTCAGCCTGCCTGCCCTGCCACCCGTCATCGGCATCGCCGCAACGGCCATCGGCCTTCTCTGCGGCGTGCTTTATGTGCGCCACGCCCGCCGGCACCCGGCGCCGCTGCTCGATCTCAGGCTTTTCCGCGACAGCGCCTTCCGTGCAGCAGCCATCGGCGGCACGCTGTTTCGCATCTCCGTCGGCGCAGTGCCCTTCCTGATGCCGCTGATGCTGCAGGTCGGCTTCGGCCTCTCGCCCTTCCAGTCGGGCCTCGTCACCTTCACGGGTGCGATCGGCGCCATCACCACCAAGTTCCTCGCCAAGCGCGTGCTGACCTTCGCCGGCTTCCGCACGACGCTGATCGTCGCCAGCATCTGCGGGGCGATTCTCACCTTCGTGAACGGCCTTTTCACGCCCGCGACACCCTTCTGGTTCATGGCCGGCGTGCTCTTGATCGCGGGCTTCGCGCGCTCCTTCTTCTTCACCAGCGCCAACGCGCTGTCCTTCGCCGATATCCCCGACGCGGATGCCAGCAAGGCGACCTCGATGAGCGCCGTGCTTCAGCAGATCAGCCTGGCACTGGGGGTCGCCGTTGCCGGCGCGATCCTCGAAATCGAGACCGCGCTGACAGGCTCCCCGCTGGAACTGCGCGATTTCCAGATCGCCTTCATGATCATCTCCGCCCTGACCCTCGCCGCCGTCCTGCCCTTCATCACCATGGCCAAGAATGCCGGCGCCACCGTCTCGGGCCATCGTCTGCCGGGGCCGGACGAGGAAGCGGCAACGGCGAAGTAACCCGCCCCCACCCGCAAACCGGCGCGAACCTCAAGCGTGCCGCAAATCCCCGGCAGGTTCGCACCTGCCCTATCTTCTTGACGTTTTTGGTTCCGCTGCTTCAGCCGCTCTCACCCCGACGCAAAAAGGCGCGCCGCACCCGCCCATCCGCACCAGCCCCCATCTTTTGTCCGTGCGAACAATGCACTAAACCTACCCCCGTCGCCTCCCTCGCGGAGGCGTGGATTGAAACAAGCCGCATACGACGTCCAGAAGACAACGATCATGTCGCCTCCCTCGCGGAGGCGTGGATTGAAACGTCCTGGACGCTGCCGCGCATCGTCCAGCGCGACCAGGTCGCCTCCCTCGCGGAGGCGTGGATTGAAACGCGACCGTGAAGGCATAGGCATGCTCTTCCGGCGGTCGCCTCCCTCGCGGAGGCGTGGATTGAAACCGCCCTGGTCGCGCGACGGATGAGTTCGGCAACCGTCGCCTCCCTCGCGGAGGCGTGGATTGAAACGGGTCGGTGGTCAGGAACCCGAATAGTTCGTGCTCGTCGCCTCCCTCGCGGAGGCGTGGGAAAACGGCGGGTTGCTGGAATATATCGAGTGGTCGGAGACTTCCGGCCCGGCGCGGGCTATTCGGCCTGCTCGCAGACGGCAGCGAGTTTGTTGCCGTCGGGGTCGCGGATGAAGGCGGCGTAGAAGGTGGCGTGGAACGGGCGCAGACCGGGAGCGCCTTCATCGCTGCCGCCGGCAGCAAGGGCCGCGGCGTGGAAGGCATCGACGGCCGCGCGGGTCGGGGCGACGAGCGCGATGGTCACGCCGTTGCCGAAGGTGGCGGGTTCGCGGTTGAACGGCTCGACCACCCAGAAGCGGCAGCGCACGTCGCCCTCCGCCGCATAGCCGATCTCACCCGGCGCCTGCTTCTGCCTGGCATAGCCGAGCAGCGGCAGGACCGAGTCATAGAAGCGGCCGGCATGGTCCAGATCGTTCGTGCCGACGGTGGTGTAGAGCAGCATCAGGCGTCCGCATCCTCTTCAGCCGCCTCATCCTTCGCCTTGCGCCCCTTGAAGCCCTTGGCGAGCAGGAACATTTCCACCGATTCGGCACGCGAGGCGCCGGGCTTCACATGGATGACCTGCTTGAAATTCTGCTTGAGCATGTTGAGCAGCTCGCGCTCGGTGCCGCCCTGGAAGGTCTTTGCCAGGAAGTGGCCGCCTTCCGCCAGCACCTCCACGGCGAAATGCGCGGCAACCTCGCACAGATGCATGGTGCGCAGGTGGTCCGTCTGGCGATGGCCCGTCGTCGGCGCGGCCATGTCCGAGACGACGAGGTTCGGCGTGCCGCCGACCGCCGCGATCAGCTTTTCCGGCGCATCGGGCTCGAGAAAGTCCATCTGGAGGATGCTGACGCCCGGCAAGGGGTCCATTTCCAGGAAGTCGATGGCCGCGACGCGCGGATCGGCATCGGTCGAGCCGGTCACCTTGGCGGCGATCTGCGACCAGCTGCCGGGCGCCGCACCAAGGTCGATGATGCGCTTCGCGCCGGCGAGGATATTGTGCTTCTCGTCGATCTCCAGCAGCTTGAAGGCCGCCCGGGCGCGATAGCCCTCCAGCTTGGCGCGCTGCACATAGGGATCGTTGATATGGCGCTCAAGCCAGCGGCGCGAGGAGGCCTTGAGCTTGCCCTTCTTGACCTTCTGGCCGAGCTTACGGCCGATGGGGGGCTTGGTCATGACGCCTGTCCTTCGGGCTTTGCCGGGTTGCGGGGGCCGCCGCGCTGGTTGCGGCGGTGGCGGCCGCGGCGCCAGACGCCGTCATCGGCCATCATGTCGGTGAGCAGGCCTTCGCGCAGGCCCCGGTCGGCAACGCGCATGCGGCGCGATGGCCAGCGCTTGCGGATCGCCTCCAGGATGGCGCAGCCGGCGAGCACGAGATCCGCCCTGTCCGGCCCGATGCAGGGATTGGCCGCGCGGGCGGAAAAATCCCAGGAGAGAAGGCGCGCCTGCATGGCCGTCACCTCGTCGTCCGAAAGCCAGACGCCGTCCACCCGGCGCCGGTCGTAGCGCGGCAGGTCGAGATGCACGCCCGCCAGCGTCGTCACCGTGCCGGATGTGCCGATGAGGTGGAAATCCTCCGGCGCCACGCGCACGACATCGCCAGGGCAATCGAAGCCCGCCAGCATGGTCTCGACCTCCGACACCATGCCCGCAAAGCTCTCCGGCGTCACGTCGCGCCCGCCGTGGCGTTCGGACAGCGTGACGACGCCGACCGGCAGCGAGGTCCAGTGCGTGATGTGGTTGGCAAGCCGGCTGGAGCGATTGTCGCCGATGCGGATGACCGCGATTTCCGAGGAGCCGCCGCCGATATCGAAGAGCACGACGGATTTCGCCTCGCGCCCGACCAGCGAGGAGCAGCCGGACACGGCAAGCCGCGCTTCGGTCTCGCGGTTGATGATCTCGAGGTCGAGCCCCGTCTCCTGCCGAACCCGCTCCAGGAACGCCTCGCCGTTGACCGCCGCGCGGCAGGCCTCTGTGGCGATCAGCCGGGCGCGGCGGATGCTGCGGTTCTTCAGCTTGGCCGCGCAGACTTTCAGGGCCTCGACGGAGCGGTCCATCGCCTCGTCGGACAGCCGGCCGCTCGCCGCAAGCCCTTCGCCGAGGCGCACGATGCGCGAAAAGGCATCGACAACCCGGAACTGGCCGGGGCGCGTCGGCTGGGCGATGAGAAGACGGCAATTGTTGGTGCCAAGGTCGAGCGCGGCATAGAGCGGCGCGTCATAGCCTTCGCGCTCGGCCGGGCGCGGGGCGGATTGCGTCTCCAGAGCATGGGGGGTGGACCGCGCCTCCAGGGCCTGTTCGGCCGCGGGATGCAGGACCGTCGCCTCGGCGGCGACGGGCACGGTGCGCGCGCCGGCCTTCTTGCCGCGATGCTTGCGACGGTTCCTGCGGCCTTCCGCCTGACGCGGGTCCTCGCGGGAGGCTTCCCGCTGGCCGACGGGGGCAAGCGGGCGCACGTTCTCGCCGCCAGCACCCTTGCCGCGCCGACGACGCTTGTTCCTGCGCGCGGTATCGCCACCTTCGGTGGCCTTGGGGCGCTCAGCCGATCCGGACGAACCGGCCGCCTGGCCTGCGGACAGGGAAACGGCAGAGGGACCTGTAGCGCCCTTCTGCTTGCCCTTGCGTCGGCGCGACCGCTTCGGTCGCCCCGCATCGCCCGCATCTCGCGCCCCGGAAACGGGCGGCTTCAAGCCGCTGTCGGGGTCGTTCACGTTACTGCCTATGGCACCGCGCAAAGCTTTAAAGCTGCAAGCAGGCGCTCTCTCGATCTTCGTTGCCGCGACATTACCAGCGCCCGGCCCGTTCGCCAAATTCTTTTTATGACGAAACCGCGATGCACGGGCCTCGGACACGCCGGATGCATTTTCCCGAAAAAACCATTTGCATCTCGCCGCCGTTTGTTTATAAGCCCGCCTCACAGGCACCGGCCAAGCCGGTTTCGCCCCTGCTGGGGAATAGTTCAACGGTAGAACGACGGACTCTGACTCCGTTAATCTTGGTTCGAATCCAGGTTCCCCAGCCAAACTCCTTTAAAAACAAGTGACCGACTTCACCTCATCCCTTGCCAGCGGTTTTCTCGGCTGGCACGTTGCTTGTGTCTGATTCCCATCTGCGTGGAGGAAAACCCATGGCGCACAAGTTCGAGATCTACAAGGACAAGGCTGGCGAGTTTCGTGTTCGCTTCAAGTACAACAGCGAAGTGATGTTCTCCACGGAAGGCTATTCCAGCAAGGCCAGCGCGCAGAACGCCATCGATTCGATCAAGAAGAACGGTCCTGGCGCGCCTGTCGAAGACAACACGACGCCGCAGGCCTGATCGATCCACATTCGCCAAAAAGGCCCGCCGGTTTTCGCCGGCGGGCCTTTTTGCGTTTCAGCGCCGGAGGATTGCCGGAGAAACTGCGCGGTGACGCCCCGGCGGCGGTAGCCTACGGGCCTTAACGTCTCGCCATGAAAGCCCGGGCTCCTTGCGAGTTGCAGGCTTCCCTGCTGGGCTGGAGACAGATGGCGCGCATCACCGAACCGGGAAGGCACTCTGGCAGCACTATCGGCAGGCGACCTGAAACCCGCGATGCGCCGATGCCGCGCATAGCCGGTCGCGATTGCTGTTTTCGGAAGAAGGAAGCCAAGGTCCATAAATGGAAAAGCCTGCCGCGGGAGGAGGTGCGGCAGGCTTTCCGATAGAACCGAATGGCGACTGGGAGGAGGAGTGCCGCCATTCCCGCAGTCGGCCCTGGGAGGAGGAGTGGGCCTTCTGCAATCATCGAAGCTTCGTGGGAGGAGGTACGTTGCTTCGATAAATATGACTATAGCCGATTCCTGATTATTTGATAGGCATCGTTTTGCAGGGCAGCTATGCGCTATGCGCGGAGCGTATGCCTCAATACCATCGAACTGCCCCGCCGCACCGCCACTTCTTCGCACATGCAAAAACACCCGCCGGAGGCGGGTGTCTTCGAATTCTGCCAGATGGCGGCGGGTCGGTCAGAAGCCGACGGCAGCGCGCGCGACGGCCTTGATTTCCGAACGCTCGATGCCGAGATCGCGCAGTTCGCGGGTGGTCATGCGGTCGAGTTCGTTGACGGTCTGACGGTACTTGCGCCAATTGCTGAAGGAACGTGCCATGTTCATGATGATCCCCTTTCCGGAGGCTCTCTGTTCGGCACCGGTCCGTGGCGCCGCGTCTTTCGATGGCCGTCTTATAGGCTTATGCTGCAATGCAGAACAGCGCCAAGCGAGCACGTCACCCATGCATATGGTGCATGGGTATGGTCATCTTCTGTTAAGGTTCCATTTCACGCATAATTCGGATTCGGAGGCTGTTTTCGGCAAAAAGTACGACTTTTTAGCCGACGCCGTGGGAGAATCGCGCGAAAGTACGCCTCTTTCTCTTTGCAGCGTCCGGAATGCCGCCCTTCGCCGTCCCTAGCGTTTTGCCGATATCCACGGCAAAAGCCCTTCGCACTTTCGCCGGACTTGCTCTAAGAAGGCGTCCTGCGGCCGCGCCGCCCTTCTCGATGACGGAACGACATGAGCGACATTCTGCAGGGTCAAGAACGCGGCGACGTGCTCGCCCATGTCTCCGGCAACCTGCGTCGCCTTCGCCAGGCGACCGGGCTCAGCCAGGCCGCGCTGGCGCAGGCCTCCGGCATCAGCCGGCGCATGATCGTGGCGGTCGAGGGAGGCGATGCCAATATCAGCCTGTCGAGCCTCGACAAGCTGGCCGCCGCCATGGGCGTGCGCTTCGTCGATCTCGTGCGCGATCCGGCCCGCGCGCCTTCAGCGGAAATCAACGAGGTGACCTGGCGGGGAACCGATGCGGGCAGCACGGCCGTGCTGCTCGGCACGGCACCGGCAACGGCGGAGGCGCAGATGTGGTTCTGGTCGCTCGGCCCCGGCGAGCGCTACGCCGCCGAGCCGGACCCGACCGGTTGGCACGAAATGCTGTTCGTGACCGAAGGCACGCTGCGGCTCGAGCTTTCGGGCGTCGCCAGAGATTTTGCGGCGGGCAGCTTCACCGTCTACGCCACCGACCAGGCCTATGCCTATGCCAATCCCGGCACCGTGGCCGTGCGTTTCGTGCGCAACGTGGTCTCCTGATCCTCAGCCCGTTGCCAGTATCCAGGCCATGCCGGCAAGCGCGGACAGCGCCAGCGTCAACAGCACCGAGGCCTTGAGGCGGAACAGCGCATAGGCCGCCGCCGCGGCGAGCAAGGCCGATGGCAGGACGAGTGTCGATGGAACGGGCACTTCCAGACGCAGCGGGCCTGCGGCAAGAACCGTCACCTTCCCGAACAGCGTGTGCAGGGCGAACCAGACCGCCAGGTTGAGGATGACCCCGACGACGGCGGCAGTGATTGCCGACAGGGCGCCTGAAAGCGCCGCATTGCCGCGCAGTTTCTCGATGAAGGGCGCCCCGAGGAAGATCCAGAGGAAGCAGGGCACGAAGGTGACCCAGGTGGTGAGGATCGCCGCAAGTGTTGCCGCCACGAGCGGATCGAGGCCGCCGGGATCGCGGTAGGCGGCAAGGAAGCCGACGAACTGCAGCACCATGATCAACGGCCCCGGCGTCGTCTCGGCCATGCCGAGCCCGTCGAGCATTTCGCCGGGCCGCAGCCAGCCATAGTGCTGCACGGCCTCCTGCGCGACATAGGCGAGCGCCGCATAGGCGCCGCCGAAGGTGACGACCGCCATCTTGCTGAAGAAGGCGCCGACCTGCGTGAAGACGTCGTTGCCGCCGGCGAAAAACCAGATCGTTGCAACAGGCCCGAGCCACAAACAGAGCAGCGCCGCGGAGATCTTCAGCGACCAGACGAGATGCGGACGGGCATGGGCGGGTGTCGCCTCGCCGAGCAGCGACTCCTCGTCCTTCAGGGCATTTGCGCCCGCCCCCGCATGGCCGCCCGCCGTGCGGAAAAGACGGGAGCCGGATCTGGAACCGAGGTAACCGACGATCGCCGCAACGACGATGATGAGCGGAAACGGCACCTTGAAGGCGAAAATGGCGACGAAGGCGGCGGCGGCAAGAAGGATCATCGCCGGATTGACGAGCGCGCGGCTGCCGATGCGGAACACGGCCTGCACGACGACGGCGAGCACCGCCGCCTTGAGACCGAAAAACAGGCCCTCGACCACGCCGGCATCGCCGAAGAGCACATAGACATAGCTCAGCGCGAGGATCGACAGGAAGCCGGGCAGGATGAAGAGAAGGCCGGCAAGAAGGCCGCCCGCCGTGCGGTGCATCAGCCAGCCGATATAGACGGCGAGTTGCTGGGCCTCGGGTCCGGGCAGGAGCATGCAATAGTTCAGGGCGTGGAGGAAGCGCTTCTCGCCGATCCAGCGTTTCTCGTCGACGACGATGCGGTGCATCACGGCGATCTGCCCGGCGGGGCCGCCGAAGCTGAGCGCCGCCACGCGCGCCCAGACGCGGAGCGCCTCGCCGAAGGAGACGCCGTGCCCTTCGGCAGTGGCCGGATCGGGCAGTGTCGCCGCGCCGTCGTTCATCGGATGTCCTTTCCCCGTGTCGCTGCGATCGATTGCAGCGTCCCCCTGCCCTGTCAAGGCGGCGGAGGACTTGACGGGCGTGGGTATCGGCATTATTAAACTCATCAGTTAATTAACCTAATGGATAAATGATGTGAGCGACCCGCTGAGCATGACGTTTGCCGCCCTTGCGGACCCGACTCGCCGGGCGATCCTCGCACGGCTTTCCGAAGGGGATGCGACAGTGAACGAAATCGCCGCCCCGTTCGAGATGAGCCTGCCTGCGGTCTCGAAACACCTGAAGGTACTGGAAACGGCAGGGCTCATCACCCGCAGCCGCACCGCCCAGTGGCGCCCCTGCCACCTGGAGGCGGGGCCGCTGAAAGAGGCCAACGGGTGGATCGGCCACTACCGGCGCTTCTGGGACGAGAGCTTCGACCGGCTCGACGACTACATCAGGCAATTGCAGGCCGGCGAGCCGGACAAGAAAAGCTGAGGAGGACGACCATCATGCAACAGACCGCTGGAGCCGCCGAGCCTATTGGCCTTGCCATCGAACGCCTGATCGACGCGCCCGTCGCCCTCGTCTTCAAGCTCTGGACGGCGCCGGAGCACCTTGCCCGCTGGCTGGGGCCGAAGGATTTCACCGCCCATGCGGTGCGCATGGACGTCCGCCCGGGCGGCGCCTGGTCGGCGGTGATCCGCTCGCCCGATGGCGAAGATTATCCGATGGGCGGCGTCTACCGGGAGATCGCGGAAAACCGCCGCCTCGTCTTCACCTTCCGCTGGACCGCGGAGGACGAGCCGGAAACCCTGGTGACCGTGACCTTCGAGGATGTTGCCGGCAAAACCCGGTTGACCTTCACCCAGACGCCGTTCGAGACGGTCCAGTCTCGCGACAGCCATGCCGAAGGCTGGGGCGAATGCCTCGACCGGCTGGTCGCCTATGCCCTGCAACAGCACCCCGGAGGAGAAGAGCGATGAAGAAGACCTATCACGGCAGCTGCCATTGCGGCGCCGTCCGCTACGAATGCGTGCTCGATCTCGACGAGGGCCTGAGGCGCTGCAACTGCTCCTTCTGCCGGCGCACGCGCATGCTGAAGACATTCTCGAAGCGCGAGGACTTCAAGCTGCTGTCCGGCGAGGACCAACTCCTCACCTACCGCGCCGCCGATTCGAACTGGCCGGAAGGCGATATCGACCACTACTTCTGCAGGAATTGCGGCGTCCGCTCGTTCTCGCGCGGCTACCATGAAACCTTCATGGGGCATTTCTACTGCGTCAATGCCGGCACGCTGGACGACGTGTCGGAAGAAGACCTCAGCGCCGCGCCCGTCATCTACGAGAACGGCATGGTGGACGACTACGAAAATCCGCCGCCGCACCACGCCCATCTCTGATCTCACGCCGCGCGGGCCTGTTGCTGGAGGTAGCGGTCCATCGCTCCCAGCATGGCCTGCCAGCCGGCCTGATGGTCCTCCGCCCTGTCGCGACCATCGAAATAGATGCCCTGTTCGACAAGCCGCATGCGCGTGCCGTCGGGAACCGGCTCGAAGGTCACGACGACCGTGCCGGAAAAGGTGAGCGTGCCGTCCTCCCGCAGCAGGGTGGCATAGACGATGCGCGCCTCCGGGAGGATCTGCAGGTAGCGATTCTCGTTGAGATAGACCGGCCCGCCCCTGGGGCCGAAGCGGCAGAGATCGCTTTCGCCGGCCGCAAAGCCGAAACGCTCGAAGCGCATCTGCCAGTCGGGTCCGGGATCGCCCCAGGCTTCCTGCGCCGCCTGTTGCGACCAAGCCGAAAAGACCGACGCTGCCGGCGCAGCGAAGGTTCTGGTGATATCGACGGTGCCGAGTTCGATGGACATGGCCTTTTCCTTCCTGTTGGTGGAACGAGAAGAGCATGCGCGCACCCGGCTACGACCAGTAGAGACGTTCTCGACACTTTCGGGGCAGATGTGCCAATCTTGCGCCATGCCGACACGCCCGAAGCCGACCACTCCCCTCACCGTCGCCATCCTCGCCCTGCCGGAAAGCGGCACCATGGCGCCCTATGGGCTGCACGAGATCCTCGGCGAGGCCGGTCGCGGCCCGAAGGCGCAGCGCCCTCTCAAGCCGGTGCTCGTCGCCGCGCAGAGCGGCCCCCAGGAGACGGGCAGTGGCCTCAGCGTGACCCCGCAGCAGGGGCTTTCCGGCCATCTTGCCGATATCGTCGTCGTCTGCGACATCCATCTCGACCCGGGCCTTTCGCCGGCTGGGCGCTGGCCGCGGGAAATCGCCTGGGTGCGCCGGCATATCGAGGCGCAGGCGCTGGTCTGCTCGGCCTGCAGCGGCGCGGTGCTTTTGGCCGAGGCCGGGCTGCTCGACGGCACGGAAGCCGCCTCGCACTGGATCATGGCGGATCTTTTCCGCGACCATTATCCGAAGGTCGCCTTCCGGCCGGAGCGCATTCTCTGCGACAGCGGCAGCGACGGGCGGCTGATCACCACCGGCGGCGCCACGTCCTGGCAGGATCTGGCGCTCTACCTCATCGGCCGCTTCTGCGGGGCGGAGGAAGCGACGCGCATCGCCCGGCTCTTCCTCATCGGCGACCGGGGTCACGGGCAGCTCCCCTTCGCTTCCATGGCCCGACCCCGCCAGCACGGCAATGCCGCGATCGCCGACGTGCAGACCTGGCTTGCCGACAACTATGCCGCCCCCAACCCGGTGGCCGCCATGGTGGCGCGCTCCGGTTTGGCCGAGCGCACCTTCAAGCGCCAGTTCAAGGCCGCCACCGGCTATGCGCCCGTAGACTATGTGCAGGCCATGCGCATCGAGGAGGCCAAGCAGATGCTGGAGACCGGGCCGGACGCCATCGAGGACATTGCCGTCGCAGTCGGCTATGGCGATCCGACCTTTTTCCGAAAGCTCTTTCGCCGCCGCGTCGGCGTCACGCCGGCACAGTATCGCCAGCGCAACCGCCAGCGCGGTCTCGGCTGACAATGGCCGATTTGCCCCGAAACCAGCCCGTTTGCCTCTGACCTTCGGGCCCCGGCGCCGGCACACTCGTCTCATCGAAACACGAGGAGACGCAACATGGACTTCTACTACGCCCCCACCGCCTGCAGCCAGGCCGCCCATATCCTGCTTCATGAAGCCGGCCTTTCCTTCCGGTCGCACACGGTCGACATCTTCCAGCACAGGCTTGAGGACGGCAGCAGCTACGAGGCGGTCAATCCGAACGGCTATGTGCCGGCCCTTCGCCTCGATGAAGGCCTGCTCCTGACGGAAAACGTCGCGCTGCTCGACTGGATCGCCCTTGCCGGCGACGGCCTTGTGCCGGACGGGCCGCTCGGCCGCACACGCCACCTCCAGATGCTCGCCTTCCTCTCGACCGAGCTGCAAAAACCCTTCGTGCGGCTGTTCTTCACCGAGAACGAGGAGGAGAAGGCCTGGCTGACCGAAACGCTCGGCCGCCGCTTCGGCTGGATCGCCACGCGCATCGAGGGCGACTATCTCTTCGGCGCGCGCTTTTCCGCTTCGGATGCCTTCTTCTATGTGATGGCGCGCTGGGCCGCGATGTGCGGCATCGCCCTGCCGGAGAGCCTGCAGGCGCTGGCGGGCAGGATAGACGCGCGGCCGTCGGTGAGGGCCGTGCTGGTGAAGGAGGGCGTCGCTCCCCTCGGCGAGGCCGCCTGAATCCCTGAAGGAAAAGCGTTGCGCCCACCCGGTGATCCGCTAGGGTCTTGCCGCCGGCGTGAGGGGCCTGCAACAGGTCCGGTTCCGGCGACTGTCGGAACTGGTCGCTGGCGAGTCGCAGACAGGCTGCACTGGCAGGCGAGCAGGCCCTAAAATCGGCAGCAATATTTCATCGGGGTCCAGCACATGGCAGAGTTTCCGCAAAAGGCGAAGGTCGTCATCATCGGTTTGGGTGGTATCGTGGGCGCATCGATCGCCCACCATCTCATCGAGCGGGGATGGGACGACATCGTGGGCATCGACAAGTCGGGCATCCCGACCGACATTGGTTCGACGGCGCATGCCTCGGATTTCTGCTACACGACCAGCCACGACTATCTTTCGGTCTGGACCACCCAGTATTCGATCGATTTCTACGAGAAGATGGGCCACTACGCGCGCATCGGCGGCCTCGAGGTCGCGCGCACCGGCGACGACACCTGGATGGAAGAGATCAAGCGTAAGCTCTCCTCCGCCCGGGCCTTCGGCACCCGCGCGCATTATGTTTCACCGGCCGAAATCAAGGACATGTTCCCGCTGATCGAGCAGGATCAGGTGATGGGCGGTCTGTTCGATCCCGATGCCGGCCTCGTCGTCCCGCGCTCGCAGACGGTTGCCGGCAAGCTGGTCGATGCCGCCGAAAAATCCGGCAAGCTGCAGGTCTACGGCAACACGCCGGCCCAGTCGCTGATCGTCGAGGGCGGTCGCATCAAGGGCGTCGTCACCCATCGCGGCACGATCATGGCCGACCATGTCATCGTCTGCGCCGGCATCTGGGGCCGCCTGATCGCCGAAATGGTCGGCGAGGATCTGCCCGTCATGCCGGTCGACCATCCCCTCACCTTCTTCGGCCCGTACAACGAGTTCGAAGGCACCGGCAAGGAAATCGGCTATCCGCTTCTGCGCGACCAGGGCAACTCAGCCTATATGCGCGACACCGGCGATCCGAAGACCACCGAGGGCGGCCAGATCGAGTGGGGTTATTACGAGCAAACCAGTCCGCGCCTTTGCCACCCGCGCGACATTCTCGAAAAGCACGAGGCGCGCCTGTCGCCCTCGCAGCGCGACCTCGACATGGAGCAGATCCTCGAGCCCCTCGAAAAGGCCATGGAACTGACACCGATCCTCGGCGAACTCGGCTATAACGAAGGCCATTCCTTCAACGGCCTGTTGCAGGTCTCCGCCGCTGGCGGCCCGTCCTGCGGCGAAAGCCAGAAGGTGCGGGGCCTCTGGTACTGCGTCGCCATCTGGGTGAAGGACGGCCCCGGCTACGGCAAGCTGATCGCCGACTGGATGACGGACGGCCGCACCGAGATCGACCACAACTCGATCGATTACTCCCGCTTCTACCCGCACCAGCTCACCGAGGAGTTCATCGAAGGCCGCAGCTACGAGGCCGCGCAAAAGATCTACTTCCCGGCGGTGCACAACCGCGAACCCTACGCCTCCGGTCGCGGCGCCAAGCGCTCACCCTTCCATGAGCGCGAAAAAGAACTCGGCGGTTACTTCATGGAACTCGGCGGCTGGGAGCGTGCGCATGGCTACGCCGCCAACGAGCACCTCCTGGAAAAATACGGCAACCGCGTTCCCGTTCGCGAGAACGAGTGGGACAGCCGCCATTTCTGGCGCGTCTCGAATGCCGAGCATCTCGCGATGAGCGAGGATTGCGGCATCGTCAACCTCTCACATTTCCACATGGTCGATATCGAAGGCCCCGACCATGTCGAGCTGCTCGAATGGCTCTGCGCGGCCAAGATCGGCGGCGACGGCAACATCGGCAAGGGCATCTACACCCACTTCCTCGACGACGAGGGCATGGTGCGCGCCGACTTCACCGTCTTCCGCATGGCCGACCGCTGCCGCCTCGTCAACGGCGCCGACGCCGGCCCGCGCGACTTCCACTACATGAAGCGCGTCGCCGAGGATCGTGGCCTTGACGTCACCATCACGGACACGTCGGAAAAGTTCATCACCATCGGCATCTGGGGCCCGAACGCCCGCGAAAACCTGAAGAAGGTGGTGGCGGACCCGGCTGGCCTCGATATCGAGAATTTCCCGTTTGCCGCGATCAAGCAGATCGAGATTGCGGGCAAGTCCGTCACCGCCTTCCGTATCTCCTATGTCGGCGAGCAGGGCTGGGAACTGCACATGAAGTACGAGGACGGCCTCGCCGTCTGGGATGCCCTGCGCGCCGCCGGCGTCATGGCCTTCGGCGTCGAGACCTATGCCAATTCGCGCCGCATGGAAAAGAGCCTGCGTCTGCAGAACGCCGACCTTCTCACCCAGTACAACCTCATCGAGGCCGACCTTGCCCGCCCGAAGGTCAAGGAAGCGGATTTCCGCGGCAAGGCGAAGCATCTGGAATACAAGGCGCGCGACCACCAGCCCGCCATGCTCTGCACGCTCGTCATGACCGAGAACACCGACAGGAACGGCGTAAAACGCTACCCGCTCGGCAACCTGCCGGTCATCGACCCCGCGACCGGCGACGTCCTCATCGACGACCTCGGCCGCCGTTCCTACACGACGTCCATCGCCTTCGGCCCGACCATCGGCAAGAACATCGCGCTCGCCTACCTGCCGCACGCCTATTGCCAGGAAGGTCGCAAGCTCAACATCGAGTATTTTGCCGAGACCTACCCGGTCGAGGTGGTCGGCATCGGCTACAAGCCGCTGTACGACCCTGAAAACCTGAAGCCGCGCACGTAATCGGTTTTGGAGACGTCAAAAAGGAAAGGGCGTGCCGGCGAAAGCGGCGCGTCCTTTTTGCTTGGTCGGTTTGCCGACGTTCGCTCCGCCACCCGCCAGCGCGAAAACCTGCTGCTCTACCGCACCAACGCCCCATTCTCCGCGACAACCCGCCCGGCCTTGAACACCCGCCGTCCCTTCGGCACCGCCACGACGGCCTCCGGTACATGTTCGGCGGCGAGCGTCACGAAATCGGCCCTGGCGCCGATAGCGATGCCGTAGCCTTCGAGACCGAGGGCCTTCGCACCGGCTGATGTCACCACGTCGAAGGCGGCCGTCAGTTCCTCGTCCGTGTAGAAGCCGGAGCGGTAGCCGATCATCATGGCCCGGGCCAGCATGTCCCCGTCACCGTAGGGCCACCAGGAATCGCGGATATTGTCGTTACCGGCGAAGACGGTGACGCCTTCCGCGCGCAGCAGCGCGACCGGCGGGAAGACATGATCGCCGGGGGCGTTGGTCATGATCGACACGCCTGCGGCAGCGATTTTCGCCCCGATGCGGCGGGCGGTGTCGGCATCGAGGTCACCGAGGCCATAGGCATGACTGATCGCCACCTTGCCTTGCAAACCGAGCGCCACGGTGCGCGCGCAGATTTCCTCCACCGTGAAGGCGCCGAGCGAGCCGAAATCGTGCAGATGGATATCGACCCCGACGCCGCGCTTTTCCGCAACACCGAAGACGACATCGAGATGGCCGTCGATATCGCGGTCGAAACTTGCCGGATCGAGGCCCCCGACGAGGTCTGCGCCGAGCGCGACCGCCTCGTCCAGCAGGTCCGCCGTGCCAGGGCTTTTCAGGATGCCGCTCTGCGGGAAGGCGACGAGCTGGATGTCGATGACATCGCAGTACTCCTCGCGGATACCAAGGATCGTCTCCAGCGATTTCAGCCCGACCGAGCCATCCACCATGACATGGCTGCGCATCTGGAGGGAGCCGTTCGAAACGCAGAGTTCCAGCTGCTTGCGGGCACGCTCGCCCATCGGCGCGGCGCTTGCCATGTTCTCCGCCTGGAAAGCGACGCGCTCGTGGACGTCAAAACCGTTGGTGCAGGGTTTGTGCGGGATCCATTTGTCGCCGTAGAAGCTGGTATCGAGGTGGATGTGGCCCTCGACAAAGGCCGGCACCAGCAGCGCGCCGGCAATGTCCACCTGCAAGGCCGCGTCCGCAAGCGCGCCCGTTGGCGCGATGGCGACGATGCGGCCGCCGGCAACGCCGATATCGTTCAGCGAACCGTCCGCCAGTTTCGCACGGGTGAAAAGGGTCTCGATCTCGGCCATGGCCTCGCGTCTCCATCTGCATACGACCCGACCTGCCCCATTCCGGGCAGATCAAGTATTGTACGCAATAAGGCGCGAAAATCGTATGCAGTCAATAGGCCGCAGCGACGGCGGCGGTGCCGAGCACCAGGATGGGCGTGCCGTTCTGCACGCGGTTGTAGAGATCGATGACATCCTGATTCAGCATGCGCACGCAACCGGAGGAAACGGACTTGCCGATCGTCCACCATTCCGGAGACCCGTGGATGCGGTAGAGCGTGTCTTCCTTGTTCTGGAAGATGTAGAGCGCGCGGGCACCGAGCGGGTTCTTCAGGCCCGGCTCCATGCCGCCGTTCGCGATGCTGTAGGGCTGCAGTTCCGGCTGGCGGGCGACCATCTCATCCGGCGGGGTCCAGCGCGGCCATTGCCGCTTGTACTGGATGACGCCGCGGCCCGCCCATTCGAAGCCGGCGCGGCCGAGGCCGACGCCATAGCGCATGGCCTGGCCGTCCTCGTAGGTGAGGTAGAGAAAGTGGCTGGACGTATCGACGACGATGACGCCAGGCCGCTCGCCGGTCGGGTTCGGCACCATCTGGCGATAGAAGCGCCGGTCGATCTTCTGGTAGGGAATGGCCGGAAGCGGGAACTGCTCGTCGGGCTTCGGCCCGTACATGGCGGCGTAGATGCTGGTATCGACCGGTTCGGGTTCGATGGCGACCCGCTCGCGCACCGGCGTCGTGCAGCCGGCCAGAACGGTGGTTGCCAATCCTGCCCCGCCAAGCAGGAAGGATCGGCGGCTTACGCTTTCACCAGTCAATACATGTCCTCACGTCAATCGTCATAGGGATCGGCCAGCGCGGCATCGGGCCGGCTGACCGGATATTTCGTGCGCGAGATACGGGCGGCCATGCCCTTCGCACCTTCTTGCTTCAGGAGCGTGCGGAAGCTTGGATGCATGCCACCGTCCATGTAGGCAAAGCTCGACACCGTCGTCGTGCTGGCAAGCGCCGCATCCAGCTTCTTCTGTTCCGCGCCGAGCTTGGCAACGAGATCGGTCGTCGCGTCGCCCAGCGTCGCCGGGCACTGCGCCAGCGGATCGCTCGGTTCGCCGTCCGCGAACTCCTTGTTGAAGACATAACGGCCGCCGCAGACGGAGACCTTCGGCTGCTTGCGCGTGAAGGCGAAGGCGTCATAGCCTTCCTTCAGCGTGCGCCAGAAGGGCATGTTCGGGTCGCCACGATGTTTGGCCATGTTCTGCGTCGTCATGCGGAAGGGATAGGCCTGCACCTGGAAGCGCTGCTGCCCGCCCTCCAGCGCCCGCTGCACGATGGCGTAGATCTCGCCGACACCCTGGTCGGTCATTGCGTAGCAGCCCGAGGACGAACATGCGCCATGCACCATCAGCGCCTCGCCGGTGTAGCCGAGCGCCGATTCCAGCCTGTTCGGATAACCGAGGTTGAAGGAGACGTAATATTGCGAGTTCGGGTTCAGCATGCCGGCCGAGACATGGTAGAAGCCCTCAGGCGCCTGGCGGTCGCCACTCTTGGTCTTCGGGCCGAGCTTGCCGGACCAGCGGCACATCGGATAGGTCTTGAACAGCGCATACTGGCCGCTCGTATCGACCTTCCAGACCTCCAGTTCGCTTTCCTGCTTGAAGATGCGCACCAGCACGGGGCTTTCCGGCCGCATCTTCTTCTTCGACATCTCGGCTTTCACCTTGCTGGAAAGCTCCGGCGCCTCGGCCAGCGAGGCGACATCCATGGCCATGCAGCCGGCAAGCAGGCTGCCGGCGACAGTGGCGGCGGCAAGCCGTGCAAGAAGCGGCAGGCGCAGGCGGGCGGTTTCACGGAAGAGACGGTGGCGAAGCGCAAACATGGTTCGTTTTCGGTTGTTAGAGGTCCGGGCACGCCGGCTCGAAAGCGGCGCATCTCGGGGTTCAGATTCCAAGCGATTGCTTAGAACTTCGTTAATCTTGTGACCGTGACCGGCCTCAGTGCGGCGTCATGCCCCGGCAAACGCCCCGAATCCGAAGCACCAGCCGCCGCGGCGAGCATAAAACCTCAAGCAACTTGAGCATCAAGGCCCGTTTTGCCGAATTTCGCCGCCCGGCGATCACACGGCGAACAACAAATCGTTAGCAGATACTTTCCGGGGGCACCGGACGGGGCGAAAGGCAAAGAAGACTTGATTTGCCGGCGCTTCCGGCACATCTCTCACCCAGGTATATTTGATGAGGCAGAGACGATGCTGACGATCGGCGATCTTTCCAAGGCCACGGGCGTCAAGGTTCCGACCATCCGCTACTACGAACAGATGGGCCTGCTCTCCCATGCCGAACGCTCGGAGGGCAACCAGCGGCGTTATTCCAGCGAGGAGCGCGAGCGCCTGGCCTTCATCCGCCACGCCCGCGATCTCGGCCTCACCATCGACGCCATCCGCGAGCTGATCGACCTCAGCCAGCACCCTGAGCGACCCTGCCACGATGCCGACCGCATCGCCGCCGAGCAGCTTTCCACCGTGCGGCGCAAGATCGCCCGGCTGCGCAAGCTGGAGGCCGAGCTGGAGCGCATCACCAGCCATTGCCATTCCGACCAGATCCGCGACTGCTACGTCATCCGGGCACTGGCCAACCACGACCTTTGCCACGACGAACACGATTGAGCGTGCTCAGGAGCCCGCAAGAAGCCTCAGCTTCTGGAGCTGCGTTTCGCGCGGCTCGTGCATATCCAGCATGCCCTGCAGCCGCCCGTCCGCACGGATGAGGAAGAGGCCGGCGGTGTGGTCCATCGTGTAGCTGTCCGAGGCGGTCGGCACCTTCCTGTAGAAGGCCGAAAAGGCGTCCGCCGCCGCTTTCGTCTGCGCATCATCGCCCCGGAGCGCGATGATGCGCGGATCGAAGGAGGTCATGTAGAGCTTCAAGAGGTCCGCCGTGTCCCGCTCGGGGTCGATGGAAATGAAGAGCGGCGTGATGCGATCCGCCGCCGGGCCGATGTCCTTGAGCAGCCCCGACAGTTCGAAGAGCGCAGTCGGGCAGACATCCGGGCAATGGGTGAACCCGAAGAAGACGAGATAGGGCTTTCCGGCCAGAGCGGCGGAGCGGAACGGTTTGCCGTCGACGGTCTCAAGCTCGAAGGCACGCCGTTTTGCCGTCTCGCCGGAAGGCGCCTTTGCCGCGACCGTCACGGCGACGATCGCGGCAAGACCTGCGGCAAGGGCAAGAAGCGTCCGGCGCCTCATCCCTTGATCGGCCGCAGGAGGCGCAGCGCATTCAGCGTGACGAGCACGGTGGCGCCGGTATCGGCAAGGATCGCCGGCCAGAGGCCCGTGATGCCGATGACGGTCGTCACGAGGAAGACACCCTTGAGGCCGAGCGACATGACGATGTTCTGGACGATGTTGCGCATCGTGCGCTGCGACAGGTCCGTCATCAGAGCAACGTCGCCGACGCGGCCGTGCAGGATGGCGGCATCGGCCGTCTCCAGCGCCACGTCGGTGCCGCCACCCATGGCGATGCCGATATTGGCGGCGGCGAGTGCCGGGGCGTCGTTGATGCCGTCGCCGATCTTGCCGACGACATACCCTTCGCGCTGCAGCTCGCCGACGATGCGCTGCTTGTCCTCGGGCATCAGCTCGGCGCGGACCTCGATGCCGAGCTTCGCGCCGACGGCCCTCGCCGTGCGGGCATTGTCACCGGTCAGCATGACCGTCTTGATGCCGGCATCCTTCAGCGCCTTGAGGCCGGCAGCCGCATCCGGGCGCGGCTCGTCGCGCATGGCGATGGCGCCGGCGAGCACGCCGTCGATCACCAGCATGGAGACGGTCTTGCCGTCGTCGTTGAGCGCGGCGGTGGCGGCCTTCACCTCGTCGGAGAGCGCGACCGTCTCGGCGACGGCCTTGGGCGAGCCGAGGAAGACCTCCCTGCCCTCGACGGTGGCGGCGACACCCTTGCCGCCGAGTGCCCGCGAGCCGTTCGCGACCGGCGGCACGATGCCGCCCTCGGCCGCCTTGCCGAGAATGGCGAGCGCCAGCGGATGGCTGGAACCGGCCTCCAGTGCGGCGGCAAGGCGCAGCACCTCGTCGGCCGGGGCCGCGAAGGCGACGATGTCGGTGACAACAGGCTTGCCCTCGGTCAGCGTGCCGGTCTTGTCGAAGGCGATGGCGGTGAGCTTGCCGAGGCCTTCCAGCACCGCGCCGCCCTTCATCAGGAGGCCGCGGCGGGCACCGGCGGAAAGCGCGGCGGCGATGGCCGCCGGCGTCGAGATGACCAGTGCGCAGGGGCAACCGATGAGCAGAACGGCAAGCCCCTTGTAAACCCACTCGCTCCAGACGCCGCCGAAGAAGAGCGGCGGGATGACCGCGACGAGCGCGGCGACGACGACGACCCCGGGCGTGTAGTATTTGGAGAAGCGGTCGATGAAGCGCTCGGTCGGAGCCTTGGATTCCTGGGCCTCCTCGACCAGCTTGACGACGCGGGCGATGGTGTTGTCCGCCGCTGCCGCGGTGACGCGCACGCGCAGGGCCGCATCGCCGTTCACCGTGCCGGCAAAGACGGTGTCGCCGACCTCCTTGCGCACCGGCGTGCTTTCCCCGGTCACGGGTGCCTCGTCGATGGAACTCTCGCCGTCGATGATCGTGCCGTCGGCGGAAATGCGGTCGCCGGGACGCACGAGAATGACCGCGCCGACGGCAAGCGCCTCGGCCGGCACTTCCGTCGTCCGGCCACCTTCCTCGAGAAGCGCGGTCTTCGGAACAAGAGCGGAGAGCGAGCGGATGCTGTCGCGCGCCTTGCCGGCTGCAACCCCCTCCAGCAGTTCACCGACGAGGAAGAGGAAGACCACGGCCGCCGCTTCCTCGGTCGCATTGATGACGACCGCGCCGACGGCGGCGATGGTCATCAGCATTTCGATGGAAAACGGTGTGCCGGCCAGCGCGGCCATGATGGCCCGGCGGGCGATCGGCACGAGGCCGATGAACATGGCGACGACGAAGGCATAGGTCTCGATGGCCGGAAAGAGATGGCCGATGCCGTAGGCAACGACGAGCGCCGCGCCGGCAAAGATCGTCAACCGTCCCTTCTTGCCCTTCCACCAGGGCCCTTCGGAGGGACCGTGGTCGTGGCCATGCAGCCCCTCGACAACCGCCGCCTTCGGCTTGTGATTATGGCCGGCATGGTCGTGATCCTCATGATCATGATCGTGGCCATGCGCATGGTCATGGGGATGATCGTGGTCATGTCCGTGCCCGTGATCGTGGTTGCAGCCGGGACCATGAACATGTTTTGCGACCGGCTTTTCCGCGACGGCCGCAGCCGGCGTCACCGAATAGCCGAGACCGGAGACCTTGCGGCGGATCGCCTCAAGATCGCTGGTCGCATCGTGCTGCACGCGCATGGTGCCGGCGGTAACGGAAACGGAAACCTCCGAAACCCCCGGCATACGGCGCACGGCGGTATCGATCTTGCTGGCGCAGGACGCGCAATCCATGCCGCCCACCCGGAACCGGGTCTCTTTCACATCGGACATCGTACATTCCTCTTCAGTCTCGTGAGGAGGTTCTACGACCTCTAGCGACTAGAGGTGCAAGAGCGAAAAAAGCAAAATTCCGCAAAAAGAGGTGCATTGAAATCCATGGCCACGCTGTGCTAGAGAGCGCCCACTTATTGCAGGTTTCATCTGCTGGTTGGGGAGGACGCCATGTCTTGCGACGCCCTCTTCCAATCGGGGATGGGCTCGGTCGACGCCCCCCGAACGGAAGAACGCTTTTCGATGTATGCCCCGGTGGCATGCTCTGGCCTTGACGCCGTTGCGCCGACCCGCCCCGTGCGGCCGGTCAAGGCCCCGCGTCTGCCTGCTCTTTTCCCGACGAGACACCACGAGCGTGGCAACAGCGCGAAAGCGCTGTCATATCGCCGTGTCCGGACGACGATACCGTAATTTCCGGTTTTCCTTTCTGAAATCCACGCGAGAGCGGAGGCCTGCGCCTCCCTCGCCTCGCGTTTCTATCGCGTTGCCGGCTTTTGCCGGCAACCGGCACACCCCGAGAAGACAGGTCCAGCATGTCCCTGACGACACCCTATTATCTGATCGACAAGTCGAAGCTGCTCGCCAACATGGAAAAGATCGCGCTTCTTCGCGAACGCTCCGGTGCCAAGGCGCTCCTGGCGCTGAAATGCTTCGCCACCTGGTCGGTCTTCGATTTCATGCGCGACTACATGGACGGCACGACCTCCTCCTCGCTGAACGAGGTGCGCCTGGGCCACGAACGCTTCGGCAAGGAGACGCATGCCTATTCCGTCGCCTATGCGGACTATGAGATCGACGAGGTCGTCAGCCATGCCGACAAGATCATCTTCAACTCGATCGCCCAGCTCGACCGCTTTGCCGACAAGGCTGCCGGCATCGTCCGGGGTCTGCGCCTCAATCCCGGCATCTCCTCCTCGAGCTTCGATCTCGCCGACCCCGCCCGCCCCTTCTCGCGCCTCGGCGAATGGGATGTGCACAAGGTCGAGCCGGTCATGGACCGCGTTTCCGGCTTCATGATCCACAACAACTGCGAGAACGGCGATTTCGACCTGTTCGACCGCATGCTCGGCACGATCGAGGAGAAGTTCGCGCCGCTGCTGAAGAAGGCCGAATGGGTGAGTCTCGGTGGCGGCATCCACTTTACCGGCGAAAACTATCCGCTGGAAAAATTCGCCGAGCGGCTGAAGCGCTTTTCCGGCGAATACGGTGTTCAGGTCTATCTGGAGCCGGGCGAGGCCTCGATCACCAAGTCGACCACGCTTGAAACGACAGTGCTCGACCTTCTGAACAACGGCAAGGACCTCGCCATCGTCGACAGTTCCATCGAGGCCCATATGCTGGACCTTCTGATCTACCGGGAGAAGGCCAAGCTTTCCCCGAACACGGGGCCGCACCGCTACATGATCTGCGGCAAGTCGTGCCTGGCCGGCGACATCTTCGGCGACTTCGATTTCGAGAACGAACTGAAGGTGGGCGACCGCATCTCCATTCAGGATGCGGCCGGCTACACGATGGTCAAGAAGAACTGGTTCAATGGCGTGAAAATGCCGGCGATCGCCATCCGCGAACTGGATGGCGAGATCAAAACCGTCCGTGAATTCACCTACGCGGACTACGAAGAAAGCCTCTCCTGAGGCGTCCTGACGGGTAGAAGGAGATATCCCCCGAAATGAAGAAGAACGTGCTCATCATCGGCGCCGGCGGCGTCGCACAGGTCGTGGCGCACAAATGCGCCCAGAACAACGACGTGCTCGGCGACATCCATATCGCGTCGCGCACCAAGGCAAAGTGCGACAAGATCATCGCGTCGGTCCATGAGAAGAAGGCGATGAAGCAGGCCGGCGTGCTCGAAGGCCATGCACTCGACGCCCTCGATATCGAAGCGACCAAGGCGCTGATCGCCGCCACCAAGTCCGAGATCGTCATCAATGTCGGCACCGCTTTCCTCAACATGTCGGTGCTGCGCGCCTGCATGGATACGGGCGTCGCCTATATCGACACCGCGATCCACGAAGAGCCGGGCAAGATCTGCGAGACCCCGCCGTGGTACGGGAACTACGAGTGGAAGCGCGCCGCCGAATGCGCGGAGAAGGGCATCACCGCCATCCTCGGCGCCGGTTTCGATCCGGGCGTCGTCAACGCCTATGCCAAACTCGCCAAGGACGAATATCTCGACACGGTGACCGACGTCGACATCGTCGACATCAACGCCGGCAGCCACGGCAAGTACTTCGCCACGAACTTCGACCCGGAAATCAACTTCCGCGAATTCACCGGCGTCGTCTATTCCTGGCAGAACGGCCAGTGGCAGACCAACAAGATGTTCGAGATCGGCAAGGACTACGACCTGCCGGTCGTCGGCACGCGCCGCGCCTATCTCTGCGGCCATGACGAGGTGCATTCGCTGGCCAAGAACATGGACGGCGCCAACGTGCGCTTCTGGATGGGCTTTGGCGACCACTACATCAACGTCTTCACCGTGCTGAAGAACCTCGGCCTTCTTTCCGAGCAGCCGGTCAAGACCGCCGAGGGCCTCGAAGTCGTGCCGCTGAAGGTCGTCAAGGCCGTGCTGCCGGATCCGTCCTCGCTCGCCCCGAACTACGAAGGCAAGACCTGCATCGGCGACTACGTGAAGGGCCTGAAGGACGGCAAGGAAAAGACCGTCTTCATCTACAACGTGGCCGACCACAAGGAGGCCTATGAGGAAGTCGGCTCGCAGGGCATCTCCTACACCGCCGGCGTTCCGCCGGTCGCCGCCGCGATGCTCGTCGCGACCGGCGAATGGGACGTGAAGAAGATGGCAAACGTGGAAGAACTGCCGCCGAAGCCCTTCATCAACCTCTTGAACCGCATCGGCCTGCCGACCCGTATTCAGGATGAGGATGGCGACCGCGCCGTCAGCTTCTAAGACCGACAAACACCGGCCGCGTTCTTAGACGCGGCCGGTTCCCGCCTGCCCACGCCCATCCAATCGTTGTGGAAACCGTCCCGACCGATTAGGAGGGAAACATGGCCCAACCAGCGGCAGCGGAAGAATGAATCGTTACCCCATGTTCAGCCCGCAGCTTTTGATCAGCTTCGTGGCGGTCTGCGAAACCGCGAGCTTCACGCGCGCGGCCGACCGGGTGTCGCTGTCGCAATCGACCGTCAGCCAGCAGGTGCGCCGGCTGGAGGAACTGCTCGGCAAGGCGCTGTTCGAGCGCACCTCGCACGAAGTGCATCTCACCGAGGAAGGCATCAAGCTGCTCAGCTATGCCCGCCGCATCATCGCACTCAACGAGGAGGCGCATGATGCGCTGGCGGGCCCGTGGCGCGACGGAGCGCTGCGGCTCGGCATGCCCGAGGATTTCACCGTGCCGACGGTGGACCTGCTCGCCGCCTTCAAGCGCGAACATCCGCATCTCCGGCTCGACGTCACCAGCGGGCTCAGCCCCGACCTACACCGCGCCTACCAGCAGGAAGAGCTCGACCTCGTGCTCGTCAAGCAGCGCCGGGTGCACCTGCCGCGCGCCGCGCGACCGGAGCCGCTGCTCTGGCTCGACAGCAAGGCGCATCCCGCCATCGAGCAGTCGCCGGTGCCGATCGCGGTCTTCCCGGTGAACGGCCTTTACCGCGAGGAACTCTGCGGTGCACTCGACGGGCTCGGCATCCGCTGGCGCGTCAGCTACAGCGGCGGCGGCCTTGCGGCGCTGGCGGCAGCCTCTGCCGCGGGGCTCGGCATCAGCCTGCTGCCGGCAAGCTGCCGCCTGCCCGCGCACCGCGTCCTCGGCGCTGCCGAGCGCCTGCCGCCGGTCGACGATTTCGAGCTCGCGCTGTTCTACCGAGACACCGCCACGCCCGTGGCGCTGGATCTTGCAGAACGACTCATCGCCTTCTGCCGGCTGGTGCGTTAGAGCATTTCCAGCCGAAGCGGGATCGCTTCGGCGTCGGACAATGCGGAAAAAACAAATAGACAGAGCTTTTCCGGTGGACACGGGTTCGCCGGAAAAGCTCTAGCCCCGTCATTGGAAAATCGAATAGCCAGCATTTTCAAATGTCGCTGCCAACAGGCGCCTGCGTTTCCTAGAATGGCACCATCCATTCCAGACGAGGAGACGATGTTGCAGCACGCCGTATCGCAGAGCCGCAGGGCTTTTCTGAGCCGCACCGGCCAACTCACCACCGCGGCCGCCGTCGCCGGCCTGGCCGGCGGCATGAGCCGTGAAGCCGCAGCCGAGACGACCGATTGCGGTCAGGAGAATGCCGTGACGTCCGTAGGAGACAATCACTACCTGCTCGCCGACGTCCGGCTGGAGGAGGGTTTCGAGAAGGACGGCGACGTTATCGTCGCCACGCGCACGGCGCTCTACACGCTGGAAATCAAAGACGGCAGGATCGCGGCGCTGCACGGTGCCGGCGCAACCTTGCCTGTGGGCCTGCCAACCTACCATGCGAACGGCCAGCTCGCGCTGCCCACCATGCGCGACATGCATATCCATCTCGACAAGACCTTTTACGGCGGCCCCTGGCAGGCGCCCCGCCCGCGCCAGGGCAAGACGATCATGGACATGATCGCGCTGGAAGAGAAGCTGCTGCCGCAATTGCTCCCGACCTCCGTCGAGCGCGCCGAAGGCCTCATCGCCCTCGTGCAATCCAAGGGCAGCACGGTCGCCCGCAGCCATTGCAACATCGACCCGGTCAGCGGCCTGAAGAGCCTGGAACACCTCAAGATCGCGCTGGAAAAACACAAGGACGACTTCGTCTGCGAGATCGTCGCCTTCCCGCAGCACGGCCTGTTGCATTCCAAGGTCGACGGGCTGATGCGCGAGGCCATGCAGCTGGGTGTCGAGTATGTTGGCGGCCTCGATCCGACCAATGTCGACAGCGCCATGGAAAAGTCGCTTGACGCCATGTTCCAGATCGCGCTCGACACGGGCAAGGGCGTCGATATCCACCTGCATGAGACGAGCCCGGCGGGTGTCGCGGCGATCGACTACATGATCGACACGGTGGAGAAAAACCCGGCCCTGAAGGACAAGGTGACGATCAGCCACGCCTTCGCGCTGACGACGCTGTCTCCGGAAAAGCTGGAGGAGACGGCCGCCCGGCTTGCGGCGAACGGCATGACCATCGCCTCGACCGTGCCGATCGGCGGGCTGATGATGCCGCTGCCGCAGCTTGCCAAGGCGGGTGTCTTCGTCATGACCGGCACCGACAGCGTGATCGACCACTGGTCGCCCTTCGGCAGCGGCGACATGCTGGAAAAGGCCTATCTCTACGCCCAGCTCTATCGCGGTTCGGACGAGTACCACCTGTCGCGTTCGCTCGCCATCTCGACCGGCGGCGTGTTGCCGCTCGACAAGGACGGCAATCGCGCCTGGCCGAAGGCCGGCGACGAGGCCGGCTTCTCGCTGACGACGGCAAGCTGCTCGGCCGAAGCCGTCGCCCGCCTGCCGGCCCGGACCGCAACGTTCCACAAGGGACGCCTGGTTTCCGGCGGTGTTGGCAAGGCGTCGAGCTGACACCCACCCACCGCCGTCATCCTGACAAAGAGGCCGGCGCCCTGCGCCGGCCTTTTCTTATTCCGCAAACATCTTCCAGCGTGTCGGGCGGAAGCGGATGGTAGCGCCGGTCGCGGCGGTCGCTTCCAGCGGCACCTCGATCTCGACATGGTGCGGCGCGCCGGGCTTGCCGATGTCGAGATCGGCGATGCGGGTGCCGGCAAGGCGGCGCGAGGTGGCGACACGGCCTTCGAGCGCAGGCGCAGCGGCATCGTCGACGAGGACGACATCCTGCGGGCGGAAGAAGAGCGTGCCGGTGCCGGAGGTGATGTCGCTCCCGCGCGGGGCGATGCCGATCGGCGTCTCCTGGAAGCGGACCGCGCCATCGGCCACCTGGACCGGCAGGCTGGCGCTGTCACCGATGAAGGAAAAGACGAAGGGCGAGTTGGGGCGGTCGTAGACGTCGTCCGAGGACCCGACCTGCTCGATTGCGCCCTGGCTCATCACCACCACGCGGTCGGCGAGTTCGAGCGCCTCTTCCTGGTCGTGGGTGACGAAGACGGTGGTATGTCCGGTGCGGTCGTGGAACTCGCGCAGCCAGCGGCGCAGCTCCTTGCGCACCTTGGCATCGAGCGCGCCGAAAGGCTCGTCGAGCAGCAGCACCTTCGGCTCGATCGCCATGGCGCGGGCGAGCGCCACGCGCTGCCGCTGGCCGCCGGAAAGCTGGTTCGGATAGCGCTTTTCGAGGCCCGAGAGCTGCACCATCTCCAGAAGCTCGCCGACGCGGCGGCGGATTTCCGCCTTGTCCGGCCGCTCGCCACGCGGTCGCACCGTGAGGCCGAAGGCGATGTTGTCGGCGACCGTCATGTGGCGGAAAAGCGCATAGTGCTGGAAGACGAAGCCGACATGGCGCTCCTGCACCGTCTTGTGGGAAGCGTCCTCGGCTCCGAAATAGATTTCTCCGAGCGTCGGCTGCTCGAGGCCGGCAATGAGGCGCAGCAGCGTCGTCTTGCCGGAGCCGGAGGGGCCGAGAAGCGCGATCAGCTCACCGGAGCGGATGTCGAGCGAGACATCGTTCAGCGCCGGGTATCGATCGAATTCCTTACGGATGTTTTTTACACTGACGTCCATACGGGCGTGCCTTTCAGGTCAATGCTTGCGGCCGGCGGCGATTTCCGCGCCGTAGTGAAGTTCGAGCGCCGTCTTGACGACGAGCGTGACGAGGGCGAGCGCGGCGAGGAGCGAGGCCACCGCGAAGGCGGCGACGAAGTTGTACTCGTTGTACAGGATCTCCACATGCAGCGGCATCGTGTTGGTGAGGCCGCGGATATGGCCAGAGACCACCGAGACCGCCCCGAACTCGCCCATGGCGCGCGCATTACAGAGCAACACGCCGTAGAGCAGGCCCCATTTGATGTTGGGCAGCGTCACGTACCAGAAGGTCTGCCAGCCGGACGCGCCGAGCGACAGGGCCGCCTCCTCGTCGCCGGTGCCCTGCTCCTGCATCAGCGGGATGAGTTCGCGCGCGACGAAGGGAAAGGTGACGAAGACGGTGGCCAGCACAATGCCCGGCACGGCGAACAGGATCTCGATGCCGTAGCTCTTGAGCCAGGGACCGAGCGCGCTGCCGGCGCCGAAGAGCAGCACATAGACGAGGCCGGAAATGACCGGCGAGACCGAGAACGGCAGGTCGATCAGTGTCGTGAGGAACGCCTTGCCCTTGAATTCGAACTTGGCGATGGCCCAGGCCGCCGCCACGCCGAAGACGAGGTTGAGCGGCACGGCGATGCCGGCGACGAGCAGCGTCAGGCGGATGGCGGCCATCGTGTCGGCATCGCCGAGCGAGGTAAAGAACTCGCCCGCCCCCTTGCGGAAGGCCTCGATGAAGACGGCGACGAGCGGCAGGATGAGGAAGAGCGCCAGGAACAGGAAGGCGAGCGCCATCAGACTGTAACGGGCGAACGGCGCTTCCGTCGTCGGGGAGCGCAGGCGGCGGGAGGTCTCATGCGCCATGGCCATACCTCCGGCGGTTCCAGGCCTGGATGAGGTTGATGACGAGCAGCATGGCGAAGGAGATCCCCAGCATGATGGTGGCGATCGCCGTCGCGGCGCCGTAGTTGAACTCTTCCAGGCGGATGACGATGAGCAGCGGCGCGATTTCCGAGACGTAGGGAATGTTGCCGGCGATGAAGATGACCGAGCCGTATTCGCCGACGCCGCGGGCAAAGGCCAGCGCAAAGCCCGTGAGGATCGCTGGCGCAAGGCCGGGCAGCAGGACCCGGAAGACGGTCTGGAAGCGATTGGCGCCGAGGGTCGCGGCCGCCTCCTCCACCTCGCTGTCGATCTCCTCCATGATCGGCTGCACCGTGCGCACCACGAAGGGCAGGCCGATGAAGACGAGCGCGATGACGATACCGGTCGGATTGAAGGCCGCCTTGATGCCGACGAGGTTGAGGATCTGGCCGATCCAGCCGTTCGGTGCATAAAGCGCGGCGAGCGCGATGCCGGCGACGGCCGTCGGCAGCGCAAAAGGCAGATCGACGATGGCATCGACGATGCGCCGGCCGGGGAACTCGTAGCGCACGATGACCCAGGCGACGATGACGCCGAAGACGACATTGACGAGTGCCGCGATGAAGGCCGTGCCGAAGGAGACCTTCAGGGCGTTGAGCGTGCGTTCATCGGCGAGGATTGCGAGAAATTCCGCACCGGACAGCGAGGCCGACCGCCAGACGAGGCCGGCGAGCGGGATGAGGATGATGAGGGTCAGGTAAGCGAGCGAAAAGCCGAGCGTCAGTCCGAAACCCGGAATGACACTCGGCTGTCTCAGTCGCCACCGCCCGGAAGCAGCAGCAGATGTCGTCAAAGGTTTCAGTTCCCCGGCTTGTAGATCTGGTCGAAGACGCCGCCATCACCGAAATGCTCGGGCTGTGCCTTCACCCAGCCGCCGAAGATCGGGTCATCGATCGTCACCAGCTTAATGTCGGGAAGCTGTTGCAGCAACTCCGGCTTGACCACCTCGCGCTTCGAGGGCCGGTAGAAGTGTTTCGCCGCGATGTTCTGGCCTTCCTCGGAATAGAGGTACTCCAGATAGGCCTCGGCCTGCTTGCGCGTGCCCTTGGCATCGACATTGCCGTCGACCACCGTGACGGGCGGCTCGGCGAGGATCGAGATCGGCGGAGCGACGATATCAAAGGAGTCCGCCCCGAATTCCGCGCCGGCGAGATAGGCTTCGTTTTCCCAGGCGAGCAGCACGTCGCCGATCTGGCGCTGGGCAAAGGTGGTCAGCGAACCGCGGGCACCCGTATCGAGGACCGGCGCACGCTTGAAGAGCTCGGCGATATAGGCCTTGATCTTGTCCTGGTCGCCGCCGAACTCCTGGTTTGCCCAGGCCCAGGCTGCGAGATAGTTCCAGCGGGCGCCGCCCGAGGTTTTCGGGTTCGGAGTGACGATCTGCACGTCGCCCTTCACCAGGTCGCCCCAGTTCTGGATGCCCTTTGGGTTGCCCTTGCGCACCAGGAAGACGATGGTCGAGGTGTAGGGCGCCGAATTGTTCGGCAGGCGGGTGCGCCAGTCCTTGTTGATCTTGCCGGTCTTTTCGACGATGGCGTTGATATCGCTTTCGAGCGCCAGCGTCACCACGTCCGCTTCCAGCCCGTCGATCACCGCGCGGGCCTGCTTGCCGGAGCCGCCATGCGACTGCTGCACGGTGACGTCTTCGCCGGTCTCTGCCTTCCAATGCTTGGCAAAGGCCTCGTTGTAATCCTTGTAGAGTTCGCGCGTCGGGTCATAGGAGACGTTGAGCAGCGTCGTCTCGGCGAACGCCCCCGTCACCCCGCCGAGCGCAAGCCCGACACCCACGATCAAAGCCCCGAACCGTTTGGCCAATATCGACATCTCCAACCTCCTTGGATTTCTATCCCACATAAACCCTAGTGAATTAGTAGAGTTAGTCAACAATGCCTCTGCAACTCGCAAAACGGGTTTCAAACCGGCCGGAAGCACGCAACGGACGACCTGTGGATTCCGGCAGGCAGCGAACATTTCATCCGGCCAATCCGTCCTCGCGCGCAAAAAGCATCCGCGAAAAACCGCCGGTTTCGCCGCCTCGCCCAAACTTTTTTTCGCTGCGGGTGCGCCGTCAGCGCTGCGAGACGTGGGCAAGGCCCTGCGTCTGGATATCGAGAACCGCCCGGTAGGCCTGCCGCACCGTTTCGGCAAAGGTGAACGGGCCCGGCCGCAGGCTGGAGGCGACGGCGCCCACGACGGACAGGCCGCACAGCACCTCGTCGTGACTGACGAGGCGACCGCAATCGTCGACGGTGAGCGCCGCAACGTCGCGGCCGAGCAGGCCGGCAAGTGCCCGGGCGGAGGGGGTCTCGCGACAGTCGATGGTGTTTTCGCCGGCGGATTTCGGATCGCAGGGCGGCACGAAGCGGGTGCGGCCCGTTTCGAACTCGCCGGCAAGGCGGCGATGGATATCCAGGGCGATGCGGACGGAAAAGTGCCGGTGCAGGCGCAGGAGATGGCGCCGGTAGTGGTTGCGTTCCGCCTGGGGCAGATGGCGCCAGACGACGGACAGGCGGGCGGAAGCGGCATCGACGACGGTCTGCCAGCCGCCGCCCTGCGCTTCCGCGGCGCTACATTCCCTGCGGATGTAGCGGAAGGCGTCCTTCAGGGAACGGGTGGCCGGCGGCACGCCCAGCGTCACACCGCCTTCGCCGTGACCATGCGGTTGCGGCAGGCGGCCCGCCGCAGCGGCGACATGGATTTCGCCGGCATACCCCCCTGCCCTCAGATCGAGCAGGATGGCGGCAAGGCGCGGCCCGTTGCCGACCAGCGTCAGCGGTGATGGAGCCTTTGCCTGCGACAGCCGTTCGGCCGCCGCCCGCGCATCGCGCCAGGACGCGGCCTCGCGCTGGGCAATGCCGAAACCGGTGGCGACCACGACATGGGCGAAATCCGCTTGCTCCCCGTCGCGAAACGCGACACGCAATCCTTCCCCGCAAGCGCCGATATGGCGCACGGTGCCGCGGAACGTGCGGATGCGCACGTCCCGGCGCAGGCTCAACGCCTCGGCGAAGCGGACCATGACATAGTCACGGAACAGGCTGCGCGGCACATGCAGGTCCTGCGCCCCACGCAACGCCGAGACGACACCGCCGGAGAGCAGACCCGTTTTCAGCCAGTCGCAGAAATCCTCCGGGCGATCCGGCACGACGGAGAGATCGCGCGCCGGCTCCGTCGTCAACGCCCTGCCGGCCGCGCCGTCGGCGAAAGCACCCGGTGCGTCCTCGGCGTCGATCAGCCAGGCCTCGAAAGGGCGGTGGAACCGCCGCATCAGCGCGATGGTCGTGGCAAGGCCGGACGGACCGGCACCGATCACCGCGATGCGCATCACCGACAGGCCTGCCGGCCGCGTGCCTTCTTCCCTGACGGCCCTTTCGAAGAACATGCGCTGTCCTTTCCCTCGCGACGATCCGAGACGCCTGACCGCCATGATAGCGCAGCGTCCGGTAATTTTCTACCTTTTTACTAGAATAATTGACGGACGTTCACCGTCCAGCCTGTCGGCAGGATCGGACAGGACGTCCGCGAGCGTCGTGCCGTCGAGGATTTCGCCGGATGCGACGGCGACCTTCGCAAAGACCCGGCGCACGGCGCAAAGGCGCTCGTCGCGGCAATCATCGCAGCGACGATGCCCGCCATTGCCAAGGCAGGCGAGCGGAACGAAGGGGCCTTCCAGAATGCGCAGGACCTCGCCAAAGGCGATCTCCTGCGGCGCCCGCAGCAGATGATAGCCGCCGTGCTGGCCCCTGCGGCTGGCAACGAGACCGGCATGCTTGAGGTCGAGCAGGATCTGCTCGAGAAACTTTTTCGGGATCGCCTCGCGTGTGGCGATGGTGCCGATCTGCAGGGTCTCGCCCGGGCCGGCACGCGCCAGCGCGATGAGCGCACGCAGGGCATATTTGGATTTCAGCGCGATCATCGCGTCAGGCCACGCGCGGCGGGCGTGGAGCCGGCACGCCGCTCGGGGCGCCGGAGCCCGTCGTCATCCGGCGACGACCTCGGCATTGATGCTCGCCGCGACGGCGCGCGCCTGGACGCGGATATCGGGAACGGCCGTGATCTCCCAGCTGTGGCCGGCAGTGAGCGGGCCAAGGGCGTAGAGGCGCGCCCTGCCGGTACCCTCGCCGGCACGAACCGCAGCCCTGTCATCGACAAGGATGCCGAGGCCGTGCGGATCAGACTGGAGGAGGCCGTGCGCGGCAAGGCTCGCCAGCAGCGGCGAGGCGGCAACCGTACATCGATCGAGGCCGGTGCAGTTGACGGCGAGATGGGCCGCCAGCGGCGTACCGTCGCGGAGAACGGCGGCAAGCCGGCCGTCCTTGAGATGCAGCGCCTCCAGCCGACCACGGTGGATGACGAGCTGCCCGGACCGGCGCAGCGCCGCAATCTCCTCGGCGACGGCCGGAGCCATGCGGTGACGGTGGACATTCCAGAAGGAGGCGGCATGGCGCAGGAAGCGGTTGCGCTGGCCGGCGCTCCAGCCCTTCCAGAGGTCCTGCGTGACCGGCCGAAGACCGTCCATGACGGTGCGCCAGTCCGACGCCGCCTCGGCCTGCCGGCGCAGGGCCGCAAGCATCGTGCTGACCTCACCCCCGCCCGGAACAAGCGCCGTCTCCACCGGATCGGCCCGGCGGGCAAGATGCGGCTGGGGCAACAGGCCATGCCGCGACAGGGCGTGCATGGTGCCGCGGAAGCCGCGGCGCTTGAGCAGAAGCAACTGGTCGATGGTCGTAAGGCCCGTGCCGATGAATAGCACGTCCGCATCCGCCGGCAGGCGCTCCCACCAGGCGTCCGCCCAGGGATCCTCGACGACGAAGGGGCGCGCTGCGGACGGGACCATATCCTCCGGCAGGGGCAGGCGGCGCGTGCCGGCTCCCGTGCAAAGCGCCGAGACGCGCGCGGACAGTCGCCCGCCGTCGGAAAGCGTGAAGACGAGACCGCCGTCCTGCCCGGCTTCCGCCGCCAGCGCCTCGGCATCGACGAGAGTGATCGCGGCACGGTTGCCGGTGCGCTTCATCGCCTCGTCGAGGCAATCGCGCACATAGGTGCCGTAGATGCGGCGCGGTACGAAGTCGTCGGCCGACCAGGGGTATCCCTGCCCGGCAAGCCAAGCGAGGAAGTGGTTCGGCCGGTCGGCGAAAAGGCTCATGCGGCCAGCCGGCACGTTGAGGAGATGGCATTCCGCCTTGGTGGAATAGGCAATGCCCCGCCCCTGCCCGGCGGCCCTGCCGACAAGGGTGACCTTCGCCGTGGGCGGCAGGAGATCGACGAGGTTCAGCGCCAGAGCGACCGCCGAATAGCCCGAGCCGATGATGGCCACATCCGTTTCAAGCGTCATGCATTCCCTCCTGCGAAGACCGTGCCGACACTCTAGCGAGGTTTATACAGTAAATCTATAGACTATTATCAATCCCTATCTTCGATGAGGAAACGCCTGGAATGCGGCACAGGTTCCGGCTGTTCTTTTGCCGCCGGAACCTGTGCCCGGGCCTTAGCTTTTCCGGCCGAGGCGTGGATAGGCCGCGGAGAAAATCTCCTCGACGGGAGGATGGCCGTAGGTGCGTTCGGGATAGCGGGCCAAGAGGCCGTCGAACTGGCGCTGTGCCCGCGCCTGCTCCGCCTTGGCGTCGAAACCGGGGATCTGGCCACCGACCATCACGAAGCGACCGTCGATGATCACATCGGTGACATCGCGGCCGGAGCTCGACATCATCAGGGTCTGAATTGGATCGATGACATGGCCGATACGATCGTGTCCCATGTCGATGACGATGATGTCAGCCTTCGAGCCGGGTTGCAGACGTCCGAGATCGGGCCGCCGCAGGGCATCCGCGCCGCCGAGCGTTCCGGCGTCGAAATAGTGTTCGGAGCGTACCGTCTCGATCGAACCGTCCGTGACCCGCGAAAGCAGCATGCCGACCTGCATGTTCTGGATGAAATCCGGCGGCCAGGTGTCCGTGCCGAGGCCGATGCGCACGCCCATGTCGCGGAACTTCGAAAAGCTGTCCATGAACCCGCCATGGCGACCCGAGACGATAGGGCAATGCACCAGCGTCGCGCCGGAATTCTTCAGGATATCGAGGTCGCGGCCCGGGCGATCGACATTGCGTGTGCCCGCGACATATTCGCCGTGCGGCAGCAGCATGCGCTCGTTCAGCACGCCGAGGGCATCCATCCATTCCAGCGGCGTCATGCCGTAGGTGCTGGTGATGCGGTCGAATTCGAGCCCGGACTGGCAGCTATGCTGGCGGATCGGGATATCGAGATCGCGGCCGGCATCCGCCGTGCGGCGCAGCATCTCCGGCGTGTTGGTTTCGAGGCGGTCGGGCGCCAGCATGGCGCGCACCAGCGGCGAGGCCAACCCTTCGATGCGTTCGGCAAAGGCGAGCGATTCGGCAAGGCTGCGGAAGCCGCGCTCCTCGTCGTAGAAGAAGGCGATCTTGCCGTTCTCGTCGACATAGCTGTTGCCGGAGCGGTAGGCCGGGCCAAGATAGACGCGCAGGCCAAGCGCATGCGCCGCATCGGCGGCGGCGGAGAATTCCGCATCCGTCTCGCCCCATTCACGGTAGAACAACGAGGCGATGGGCAGTGCGGTGGTGATGCCGTTGCGGATGAGCTGGGCGAAGGCATAGCGCTTCTGGAACGCCAGCTCTTCCTGCGTGTACATCTCGTAGGCGCGGTCCATGTAGCTTTTCGGCCAGACCCGGCCCTTCTTCCAGGACGGCTGGTTGTCAAAGGCGAGCACGGTCGTGTCGAGGTCGGAAAGCGCGTCGAGATCGATGAAGCCGGGCGAGAGGATGGCATTGCCGTAGTCGATGCGCTCGGCGACCTCCCCCGGATAGTCATGCCCGACGAAGACGACCTTGTCCCCCTCGAAGACAACGACGCCGTCGTCATAGATCACATGGCGCCCATCGCGGTGGCCGACGACCCAGCGGGCGGTGAGAAGGACCGGACCGTCGATGCGGCCGGAAGCGGGAAGTGTCGTCATGATGCTCGTCCTGTCGTCCTGTCAATCATGCACGGGCCGCGCGTTCACGCGGCCCGGCCTTTCCATGCCGAATTACTTCTTCGGCGCGATATCGCGCTTGAACCATTTGACGGCGAGGCGCGACAGCGTTCCGTCGGCGATCGCCGCGTTGATCGCCTCATCGAACTTCGCCTTCAGCTCGGTATCCGCCTTGCGCAGGCCGACCGACTGGCCGCCGCCGAGCGGGCCGCCGGTGAACTCGGTGCCGGCGAAGATCACCTGATCGGCACCGATCTTCTCCAGCGTCCGGTCGAGCGCGACGGGGGACGCCATCACGCCGTCGATGCGGCCGGCCTCAAGGTCGAGGTCGTGCTGTTCCGTCGACTTGTATTCGCGGAACTCGATCCCCGGAAACAGTTCGGCCATGATCTGGCCGGCGGTCGTCGCACCCTGGCCGCCCATGACGGTGCCTTCCATGAAGGGCAGCATTTCCGCAGCGGCGGCCTTCGCCGCCTCCTTGTCCTTGCCCATGTCGACCTGCTTGCCGACAGGCATGTTGGCGAGCGGCGAATCCTTGCGAACGAGGAAGGCGGCCGAGCCGGTGCCGTAGTTGCGCGAGAAGGTAATGACCTTTTCCCGCTCCTCGGTCTGCAGCATGCCGGCGACGATGGCGTCGAACTTGCCGGCGTTCAGCGCCGGGATCAGCCCGTCCCAGTCCTGCACGACGATCTCGCACTTGACCTTCATGCGCGGGCAGAGATCCTCCAGCATGTCGATCTCGTAGCCCGCCAGCTTGCCGCCGGCTTCCGTGAAGTTCCACGGCGCATAGGCGCCTTCCGTCGCGATCGTGATCGTGCGCTCCTCGGCCTGTGCCGCGGATGCTCCGAGGATCACCCCGACGGCGATGACTGTCTTACCAAGCGACTTCAACATAATGGCAACTCCTCCTAGCCTATGTTTGAAAACCTTCACCCTTGCCTCAGGCCGCGACGAGCGCGCCGTCCCGGGCAACCGCAACCCCTTTCCGGTAAACCGCCCGGCGAACCGGGCGGGATGCCACGGCATCAGCCGGCGTCTCGGCATCCACGAGCAAGAAGCTCGCATCGCAACCGGCCGAAAGGCCGTAACCCTCGATGGCCATCATCGCCGCGCCGCCATAGGTGCACAGGCGGAGCGCCAGCTCGATGTGGACATCGTTGATGAAATCGTTGCGCTGGGAGACGATCGCTGCCCGGTCGAGCATGTCGGCATTGCCGAAGGGCTGCCAGGTATCGCGCACGCCGTCGCAGCCCGAGGCGATGTTGACGCCCATTTCCGCAAGATCGAGCACCGGGGGGCGCGGGCTTGCCGCACCGCCCTTGGTCATCAGGTGCACGCCGGCCTCGGCCATCATGCCGCCGAGCCGTGCCAGCGGCTTATCGGCGAGCATGCCGAGGCAGAAGCCGTGGCTGACGGTCACCCGGTTCGCCATGCCGAGCGCTTTGGTGCGCTCCACGATCAGCTCGATCGCGAAGACGCCGAGCGAATCGGGCTCGTGCAAGTGGATGTCCACCGGCTTGCGGTAACGTTCCGCGAGAGCGAAGACCGTGTCGAGATGGCCCTTCGGATCGCGGTCGACGCCGGACGGGTCGAGCCCGCCGACCACGTCCGCCCCCTCGCGCACCGCCCGGTCCATGAGTTCCAGCGTGCCGGGGCGGATCAGCATGCCGCTCTGCGGGAAGGCGACGATCTCGATATCGACAATATCGCGGTAACGCTCGCGCGAAGCCAGCACGCCCTCGAGGCCGGCAAGGCCGTATTCCGTATCGATATCGACATGGGTGCGGATATGGGTGGTGCCGTTTGCGACGGAACGCTCGATCTGCGCGGCGGACTGGCGCTGCGGATCGATGCCGAGCTCGCGCTTCATGCGGCGCTCGTTCTCGATGAGGTCGATCAGTTCGAGGCCGACATCGTTGCGATACCAGGGCATGCCGATGAGGGTCTTGTCGAGATGGGTATGGGCGTCGACGAGGCCCGGCAGCAGCAGGAGCCCTTCGCCGTCCACCACGCGCATCCCGCCAAAGGCGCGGGAACCGTGCGGGACGATTTCGGCAAAACGCCCGTCCCTGACGACGACATCCTTCGCCGCCTCGCCATTCGGCCGCACATTGATGAGAACGAACTCTTCCCGCATTGCTGTCTCCAAATCTCCAGAACGTCAGCCAAACCGGCTCATTGCGTAGGGTGCCGGGTCGGCGAAGGGCTTTTCGCCCGTCATCATTTCCGCCAGAAGCCGCCCGGTGGCCGGGCCGAGCGTCAGGCCGTGATGATTGTGGCCGAAGGCGAACCACAGGCCCTTGTGGCGCGGCGCAGGGCCGATGATCGGGCGCATGTCGGGCAGACAGGGCCGTGCGCCCATCCACGGCGCCGGCTCGACGCGGCGGCCGAGCGGAAAGATCGCACGGGCATGGGGCTCCGTCTGATCGACCTGAACGGGCGTCGGAGCCTCGTCCCGCTCGGCGAACTCGATGCCGGTGGTGAGGCGAATGCCCTTCGTCATCGGCGCCAGCAGGTAGCCGCGCTCGACATCGACGACGGGATGATTGAGCACGGCATCGCCCGCCGGCTCGATATGCACATGGTAACCGCGCTTGACAGCGAGCGGCACCCGATAGCCGAGCCGGCGGTAGACCGCATCCGACCAGGGGCCGAGCGCCACCACGGCCTCGCGGGCCCGCACCGCGCCGCCATTGGTGCGGATGCTCCAGCCGCCCTCCCCCTCGGCAAGGGTCGACGCATCGGCCTCGACGATCTCGCCGCCCTTGCGGACGAAAAGGTCGGCATAGTCCTTCACCAGCCCGCCGGGATCGGCGACCGTCGCGGGATCGAGCCAGTGCACGGCACCGGCGAAGCTGCCGGCAAGATGCGGCTCGCGTGCCTGCAGGTCCTTCGGCCCGAGAAAATCATAGCGGATGCCGAATTCATCCAGCGCGCGGGCGGCGACCTTGGCGGCGGAAAAGGCCTTTTCCGTACGGTAGGCCTCCATCCAGCCGGTGCGGCGGGCGCGGTGCAGGATGCCCGCCTCGGCCATCAGGTTCGTATGCTCGGTGACGGAGCGCTCGATCAGCGGCAGCATGTCCATGGCCGCCCGGCGTAGGCGTCGGCTGGACGATTCGAACCAGAAGCGGGCGATCCAGGGCAGGAGCTTCGGCAGGAAGGTCCAGCGGAACCGCACGTCGGCGGAGCGGTTCGTCGCATATTTCAGGAGGGTCGGGATCTCGCGCGGGAAACCATAGGGAATGACGCTCGCCCGCTCGATGAGACCGGCATTGCCGTAGCTCGTCTCCTCGCCCGGCGCGCGGCGATCGACAAGCAGCACGGACTTTCCGCGCTTCTGCAAATGCAGGGCCACGCAAACACCAATGATGCCGGCACCAAGCACGAGCACATCTTTGTCGGGGCGATCTATCGGGGTCATGGCAGAAATCCGTTCTGGAGGAGAGAGAATGTTAGTTTTCTGACTTCATTTCACTAAAAGTCAACTATATAACATTCCCGACACCGACCTCCTCCGACGGCCGCAGACCATGCTGGCGCCCGCCACGCGTCGTGCTATTCGGGGAACAGGCAGGCACGAAGGGCGGACAGGCGCGACATGCGGAACGAGAACTGGATGGACAACAGCTCGGTGCGGCAGCGGCTCACCACCGCACTGACGGAGGCGTCGGCCTCCGGCAAGGCGCTGGCGAACTTCATGCTGGCCAATATCAGCGACCTGCCCTTCGAGACCTCGCGCAGCGTCGCCGACAAGGTGGGCGTCAGCGAACTGACCGTCGGCCGCTTCTGCCGCTCGATCGGCTATGACGGGTTCAAGGACCTCAAGGAGCGGCTGAAGGACGACATCAGCGACAGCCCCTGGCTCATCGGCGACCGGTTGCGCGACCTGCAACAGAAGAGCGCCAGCGACGACGCGCTCGCCCGCAGCCTCGAGCTTGCGGTCGCTTCGGTCGTTCGCGTCTATGAACATGCCCATACGGAGGCCTGGAACCGGGCGGCCAAGCGCATCGCGGAGGCCGACCGGGTGTTCGTCGCCGGCTTCCAGACCGAACGGGGCCTTGCCGAATCTTTCGTGCACATGCTTCGCTACCTGCGCGACGAGGTGCAACTGGTCGACATTGCCGGCGGCAACTTCGCCGAGGTGCTGCTGACGGACCCCGCCGGCTGCACGCTGGTGCTGATCGATGTGCGACGCTATTCCCGACAGTCGCAATTGCTGGCCGCCAAGGCGGCCGAACGCGGCATGCCGATCACCATCGTCACTGACCTTTATTGCGACTGGGCGGCAAGCTACGGCGACGAGGTCTTTGCCGTTCCGACGGACCTCAATCTCTTCTGGGATGCGACCTCCGGCATGTGGACGCTGATGCAGCTCCTGCTCAACAGCGTCTTCGCGCACCGGGGCCCCGCGGTCGAGGAGCGGCTGAACAGCGTCGCCAGCCTCTACGAGAGCTTCGTCGGCTACAGCCGGGGCCCGAAATAGCGGCACCGCCGCCCTCGCTGCTCTAGCCATGGGACGAGATGAACTTGCGGAAGCGATCCGAGCGCGGCGCCGTGAAGACGTCTGCCGGATCGCCGTCCTCCTCGACCAGGCCCTGGTGCAGGAAGATGACGCGGTTGGAAACGTCGCGGGCAAAGGCCATTTCATGGGTGACGACGAGCATGGTGCGCCCCTCGTCCGCCAGCGCCCGCATGACGCGCAGCACCTCGCCGACCAATTCCGGATCGAGCGCCGAGGTCGGCTCGTCGAACAGCATGACCTTCGGCTTCATGGCGAGCGCCCGGGCGATCGCCGCGCGCTGCTGCTGACCGCCGGAAAGATGGCTCGGATAGAAGTCGCGCTTGTCGGCGATACCGACCTTGGCCAGCAGCTCCAGCGCCTCCTCGCGGCATTCCGCCTTCGGCCGCTTCTGCACATGGACCGGCGCTTCCATGACGTTTTCGAGGATCGTCATGTGGGACCAGAGATTGAAGCTCTGGAACACCATGGCGACATTCGTGCACAGGCGGCTCAGCTGCCTGAGATCGGCAGGCTGGCGGCCATGGCGACCGTCCTTCAGGCGGATCGCCTCCCCTGCGATGCGGATCTCGCCCTCGCTCGGCACTTCCAGCATGTTGATGCAGCGCAGCATGGTCGACTTGCCGGAACCGGACGAGCCGAGAACGGAGATGACTTCGCCTTCCCGCGCATCGAAGGAAATGCCCTTCAGCACTTCGAGCGCGCCAAAACTCTTGCGCAGGTTGCGGACGGAGACGGCCGGCGTGGTGGCGGCAGTGAGGGGCGCAGGTTCAAGCATGGTGCAACGCAGCTCCGGTAGACACGGTGGGGGCGGGGCGCAGATGGGTCGACAGCCACCATTCGATGAGCGCGACGAGACGCGTGATGGCAAAGTTCAGCGCGAGGTAGATGAGGCCCGCGACGACGAAGACTTCCACGGCCCGGTAGGACTGCGAGATGAGCTTTGCGGCAAGGCCCGTCACTTCCAGCATGGTGATGACGGAGGCGAGCGAGGTCGCCTTGACCATGAGGATGATCTCGCTGCCATAGGCCGGCAGCGCCTGGCGGATGGCGATGGGGAAGATGATGCGGCGATAGAGCAGGAAGCCCCACATGCCGCTTGCCCGCGCCGCCTCGACCTCCCGGTGCGGAACGGCCTGCAGGCCGCCACGCAGGATTTCCGAACCATAGGCCGCGGTGTTGAGGCTCAGCGCGAAAATGGCGCACCAATAGGGTTCACGGAAGAACACCCAGAGACCCCAGGCCTGCAGCGTCGGGCGGAACTGGCCGAGGCCGTAGTAGATGACGAACATCTGCACCAGCAGCGGCGTGCCGCGGAAAACGAAGACGTAGAACTGCGCGACCCAACCGACCGGGCGCCAGGATGACAGCCGCATCAACGTCAGGAGCACCGCAAGCAGCGCGCCGAAGGCCGTGGAGACGAGCGCCAGATTGAGCGTCAGCGGCACCCCGGAGAGAAGGTTGAGAAACGTTTCCGAGAGGAAAATGAAATCCATCACGCCCTCCTGACGCCGCGCAGGGCGCGGGCTTCCGCCTGGCGGAAGAGGTAGGAGGACACGGCGGTGATCACGAGATAGAGCACGGCGGCGGTGATGTAGAAGTCGAAGGGCCGGCGGGTGGAGCCGGCGGCGATCTGCGTCTGGCGCAGAAGCTCGACGAGACCGGTGACGGAAATCAGCGCCGATTCCTTCAGCACCAGCTGCCAGGTGTTGCCGAGGCCCGGAATGGCATAGCGCAGCACCTGGGGTACGATGATGCGGCGCAGCCGCAGCCCCGTTCGCATGCCGACCGACCGGGCGGCCTCCAGCTCGCCGCGGCTGATCGCATTGAACGCCCCGCGAAAGACCTCCGCCTGGTAGGCGCCGGAAACGACGCCGATGGCGAGGACGCCGGTCAGGAAGGCCGGCATGCCGATGAAGCCATCCGCGCCGAAGAGCTGCCCCACCACGCCGAGCGCGGCACTGCCACCGAAATAGAAGAGATAGATGACGAGGAGGTCGGGAATGCCACGCAACACGGTCGTATAGCCGTCGCCGAAGGCACGCAGCGCCCGGCTGCGGGACAGCTTTGCTCCGGCAACACCCGCACCGATGACGGAACCCGCAGCGAAGCCACCGGTGGCGACGGCCAAGGTCATGCCGGTCGCCATCAGCAAGGCGGCACCCCAGCCCTCCGGGCCGAAACCGACAAGGTCAAGGAAGGACGGCCCCTGCATCAGACACCTCCCCGGAGAGCGGACAAGCCGTCTCCGCCGGAGGCAATCAGCCACCGCTTTTCAATCATCGCTGTTCCTCCTCCAGCCCGCACTCCTCGCGGACCGGCCCGTTTGACAGGCCATGTCAGCTTTATAACGTATACAATTTTTCTGTCAATTAGCTGACAATGAGAGAATTGTATTTTCGTGTGCGCTCCTCGGTGGAAAAACAAAGCCCCGCGGGCCGGTGGGCTGGCGCGGGGCATAAAACACGGCTTCGAGGATCCGTCGGGCAGATCAGCCGAGCTTGGGCGTCAGCATCTCGAACCGGTCGCGAATGGTGGAGCAGGTGTCGCCGCCAAGGCGTGCAATGGCGTCGATGACGTTCGGATCGACATGCATGGCGCTGTCGACAGCGCCCTCCTGGTAATGCGCGAAAAGGATCTCCCCCATGATGATCTGGCGCGACTTTCCAAGCTCCAGCGTGACGTGACGGCGACATTCGAAAGCCGCTGGCGCCTCCTTGATCCAGGGCGCGGCGATGCGTTCGCCGGGCATGGCGGTCAGACCCGCTTCCTTCAATTCATCTATGCCGCGCGGATACTTAGTGCCGCAGACATGCATCGCCTCGGCAATGGCATGGGAGACGATGTTGACGGTGAAGACCTCCGTCATGCGGATGTTGTGGCCCGTGTCCTTGAACGACATGTCCGGGTTGTTCTCGACACCGATGGCAAGGATCGGCGGGTCGGCCGAAAGGCAATTGAAGAAGCTGAAGGGAGCGGCGTTGTAGTGGCCGTGTTCGTCGACGGTCGTCACCAGTGCGATAGGGCGCGGAATGATCGTACCGATCATCAGCTTGTAGCGCTCGCGCGCGCTGAGCGTGGTGAAGTCGAAGGCGGTCCTCTCGCCCTTCTCGATTTCGTTGCTGCGGGTATCCATCGGCGCTCCTCTCCGGCTTTCCTTCGCCCGGCGCCGAAGATGGCCAATTGCCCGCTTCAGTCACGCATGCGATAATTCCATTTAAAGGATGCAATTATTGTATGCAATATATCCGAACCTTGCATCTGCAAAAATCTCCTGCCGGAGACAATGACGGACCACACGCCACCACCTGCCAGCCCACTCAAGCGGGCAGGAGAGCCCGCGCCAAATGCAGCCCCGGTGGACAGGCCTGCCGTTTGTGTGCAATTTGCGCGCTACTTTTGCGATTCTGGAGACTGCCGCATGGCAAAGACAGTTGGCGATTCCGGCCGCGGTCGTTCGCAGGCCGTTCACCGGGCATTGAAGCGCGCCATTCTCGATCAGGCCCTTTCGCCCGGCGCCAAGCTGCCGGAGGACTCGATCGGCGAGCGGCTCGGCGTCAGCCGCACGCTCGTGCGCGAGGCACTGGTTCGCCTCAGCGAGGAAGGCCTCGTCGATCTCAGGCCGAACAAGGGCGCGACCGTGGCGCGGCCGACACTCGAGGAGGGCCGCAACCTGTTCCTGACGCGCGCCGCGCTGGAACGCCTCGTGGTCGAGACCCTTGCCGGCAAATTGACCCCGGACCAGATCGAGACGCTGTCTGCCCACATCCAGGCCGAGGACGCCGCCAAGAAGGAACACGCGACCTCGATCCGCCTGGCGGGCGAGTTCCACACCCTCCTGGCGCAGATGACGAACAATGCCAGCCTGATCCGCTACGTGAACGAACTCGTCGCCCGCAGCTCGCTGATCCTGGCGCTCTACGGTCGCCCGCATTCCTCCGACTGCGCCGTCTCCGAGCACCAGGAGCTGCTCGACAGCCTGATCGCCGGCAAGGCGGAGGTCGCCTCCAAGCTGATGACGCACCATCTCGATTCCATCACCACGCGCGCCCTGCTGCCGCGCGAGGACGACCGCAACATCAAGGACGTGCTCAGCGCCTACGCAGCCGCCGAAGGCCTCGCCTGACCCGCCCCCGCCGCGCACGGCGGGGTGCTTGACAAAGCCGGTTTCAGCGTATTTCAATCGTTTTCAATGCGCGGGCAGCTTTGTCCGCCTCTCTCACATGACCTCGTTCGTCGAAGGGCAACAGCGCCCACAGCGACCCGGCTTCCGGGATCATCGCTGTGGGCTTTTTGTATTGGTGGCCAATGGTAGACCGCGTGAAGATCGGCATCCTCTATTCGACCACCGGCCCCTATGGCTCGATGGGACGGGATGCCCGCGACGGCGCGGAATTCGCCTTCCATGACTACCGCCAGCGCGGCGGGAACCGTATCGAGCCCGCCTATTTCGATCCACGAGCAGACCTTGCCGCCTATCTGGAGGGCGCGCGCAGCCTGATCCGCGACGAAGGCTGCCGGCACATCATCGGCACCATCACCTCGACGGCGCGCAAGGAAGTCATCCCGCTCGTCGAGAAGCACGACGGCCTGCTCTGGTACATGTGTCCCTACGAGGGCTTCGAGGCCAACGAGAACGTCATCTATATCGGCGGCTGCCCGAACCAGCACCTCATCCCGCTCTTCGACTATCTGCTGCCCCGCCATGGCACGCGGCCCTATCTCGTCGGCGCCAACTATGTCTGGGGCTGGGAGATGAACCGGCTGGCGCGCGAGCTGATCCACAATGCCGGCGGCACGGTGCTCGGCGAACGCTACCTGCCGCTGGAGGAGACCGCCGTCGAACGCATTGTCGCCGACATCGCGGAAAAGCGGCCGAGCTTCGTGCTCAACAATCTCGTCGGCCCGTCCAGTTACGCGTTTCTTGCCGCCATGCGGGCGCTCGGCGCGCGCGACCCCGCCTTCCTGCCGGAGAACTGCCCCGTCGCGAGCTGCGACCTGCAGGAATGCGAACTGTCGGACATCGGCGCGGGCGTCGCCACCGGCCAGCTCTGCGCAGCCTCCTATTTCCACACGCTCGACACGGTCGACAACCATGCCTTCAAGGCGCGGCTGCGGGACTGGGGCGGCGGGGAGCGTATCGTCTCCAGCCTGTTCGCCAGCGCCTACACCGCCGTCAGCCTGTGCATCGCCGCGATCGAGGCGGCCGGCTCCGATGCCCCGGAGCGCGTGCGCGCCGAGGTGCTGGCCCGCGACTGGCCCTCGCTCTTCGGCGACATGCGGGTAGATGCGGCGACCAACCATGCGGCCCTGCCCTTCCTGCTCGGCCGCATCAACGATGGGCACGGCTTCGACGTCATCGCCGCCGCCCCGGCACTCGCCGCCGATCCCTATCTGACCGGCGCCACGACACGGCCCGCCCCGCGCCTGAGGATCGTGTCATGACGCTGAAGACCCCGAACTTTACCGGCTGGCGCGCCGTCATCCTCAGCGAGGCGGACGGCAACACGGATCGTCTGCGTCGCCAGCTCGGCCTGCTCGGCGTTTCGGTGACCGTGCAGTGGACGCCGCTTTCCACGGCCGATCTGCCGGATCTCGTGCTGATCGATGCCGACCGGGGCTGGGACGAGCTCTTGCCCTTCTCCGACGCCGCGCCGGCCTGCCCGGTCGTCGCGCTGCTCGGCTCGGAAGCGCCGGGCCGCATTGCCTGGGCGCTGCGCCACGGCGCCGGCGCGATCATCCCGAAACCGGTTTCCGCCTCGACCGTCTATCCCGCCATGGTGCTCGCCGTCTCTCTCCATGAAGAGCGTCTGGAGACGCGCCGCCGCATCGCCCATCTGGAGGAGCGGCTGAAACTGCGGCCTCTCGTCTTTGCCGCCGTCACGCGTCTTGCCGCCGAACGCCATATCGACGAGGAGCGTGCCTATGCGATCCTGCGCGACTGCGCCATGCGCCGCCGCCTGCCGATCGAACAGCTCGCCGCCTTCTTCCTCGGCGGCTCCGAATCCCTGCGCGAGGTCGGTTGATGCGGGTGCTGAAGGAACTGTGCCGCCAGCCCGCGGCGGTGTTCGGTCTTGTCATCGTTCTGGCCGTGGTCATCGCCGCCATCGCCGCGCCATGGCTGGCGCCCTATGCGCCTGACAACCAGATGTTCGAAGGCCTGACGATCGAGGGCGCGCCGATGCCGCCCGGCGGGGAATTCCTGCTCGGCACGGACACGCTTGGCCGCGACCTGCTCTCGCGCCTGCTCTACGGCGCCCGCACCTCGCTGATCATCGGCCTCGTCGCCAATGGCGTCGCCGTCACCATCGGCCTCTTCGTCGGCATCACGGCGGGTTACATGCGCGGCTGGGTCGGCGGCATCATGATGCGCTTCACCGACCTGATGATGGCCTTTCCCGCACTGCTGCTTGCTATCGTGCTTGCCGCCATCCTGAAACCGAGCCTGTGGATCGTCGCCATGGTCATCGCGCTCGTCAACTGGGTGCAGGTGGCACGCATCGTCTATACGGAGACGCGCGGGCTGGTGGAGCGCGACTTCATCATGGCCGAACGGGCGCTCGGCGCCGGCAACGCGCGCATCGTGCTCCGGCATGTGCTGCCACATCTCGTGCCGACCGCCATCGTCTGGGGCACGCTCGGCATCGCAACGACCGTACTCCTGGAAGCCACCCTCTCCTTCCTCGGCATTGGCGTGCAGCCGCCGGACCCCTCCTGGGGCAACATCATCTTCGAGAGCCAGAGCTATTTCCAGGCGGCGCCCTGGCTGGTCTTCTTCCCCGGCGCGGTCATCCTTCTGACGGCGCTCGCCTTCAACCTGGTGGGCGACGCGCTGCGCGACATCCTCGACCCGACCCAGCGAGGCCGCGGCTGATGGCAAAGCTTCTGGCAAAACGCCTCGTCCAGTCCTGCCTGATCCTGCTCGGCGTTGCCGCCATCACCTTCGTGCTGCTCTATGCGCTGCCGGCCGACCCTGCCCGCATGCTCGCCGGACGCAGCGCGACGGCGCAGACCGTGGAAAACATCCGCCGTGAACTCGGCCTCGACCAGCCGCTGCTGACCCAGTTCCTCAGCTATCTCGGCAATCTCGTCCAGGGCGATCTCGGCCGGTCCTATGCGCAAAAGACCGAGGTTGCCACGCTGATCGCCGCCCGTCTGCCGGCGACGCTGACGCTGATGGCGGCTGGCATCTTCGTCGAAGTGCTGCTCGGCCTCACCTTCGGCATCGTCGCTGCGCTGAACCGCGGCGGGGCGATCGACCGCTTCGTCATGGCCTCCGCCTTCGTCGGCGTTTCCGCCCCGCAATTCGTCGTCGCGCTGCTGCTACTCTACGTCTTTGCCGCAACGCTCGGCTGGTTCCCGATGAGCGGCTACGGCACGGCCGCCCATGTCGTGTTGCCGGCCATGACGCTCGGCATTCTCGGCGCCGGCTGGTATGCGCGCATGGCGCGCTCGGCGATGATCGATGTTCTCAACCAGGACTTCATCCGCACCGCCCGCGCCAAGGGGCTGTCCGGCCGGCGCGTGGTGCTGCGCCACGCCCTGCCCAACGCCATCCTGCCCGTCGTCGCGATGATCGGCATCGATATCGGCCAGTTCATGGGCGGGGTCGTGGTGGTCGAAGCGGTCTATGGCTGGCCGGGTATCGGCCAACTTGCCTGGCAGGCGATCCAGCAGGTCGACATTCCTATCATCATGGGCGTCACGCTCACCTCCGCCTTCGCCATCATCGTCGGCAATCTCGTCGCAGACCTCATCGCGCCGATGATCGATCCGCGTATCCGTTCGCATTGAAACCAAAAAGGGGAACGAAAAATGTTCAATCGCTGGTTACTGACAACGACAACGGCGACCGTGCTCGCCTTCTCCGCACTCTCGGCCAAGGCCGAAACGCCGGCGCAGGGCGGCGAGATCGTCGTCACCTACAAGGACGACATCACCACGCTCGACCCGCATATCGGCTATGACTGGGTCAACTGGTCGATGATCAAGAGCCTGTTCTCGCGCCTGATGGACTACGAGCCCGGCACCGCCAACCTCGTGCCCTCGCTTGCCGAGAGCTTCGAGGTCGCGCCCGACGGGCTCACCTATACGTTCAAGCTGCGCAAGGGCGTGAAGTTCACCAACGGCCGCGAGATCATCGCCTCGGACGTGAAATATTCCATCGAGCGCGCCGTCAACCCGAAGACGCAGGGCCCCGGCGCCGGTTTCTTCGGCGCGATCAAGGGTTTCGACGACCTGACGGGCGGCAAGGCCGAGGTGCTTTCGGGCGTGGAGACGCCTGACGATGCGACCGTCGTCTTCCGCCTCTCGCGGCCCGATGCGACCTTCCTGCACGTCATGGCGATCAACTTCGCCTCCGTCGTGCCGAAGGAAGCGGTGGACGCGGCGGCCGGCGACTTCGGCAAGAAGCCGGTCGGCTCCGGCGCGCTGGTGCTGAAGGACTGGACGATCGGCCAGAAGCTCGTCTTCGAACGCAACCCCGACTATTTCGTCAAGGACGTGCCGCATGTCGACAAGGTGACGATCGAAGTCGGCCAGGAGCCTCTCGTAGCGCTCCTGCGCCTGCAGAAGGGCGAGGTAGACATTGCCGGCGACGGCATTCCGCCGGCAAAGTTCCTGGAGATCAAGAACTCGCCCGATGGCGCGGCGATGATCGTCGACGGCGAACAACTGCACACCGGCTACATCACGCTCAACACCAAGGTAAAACCCTTCGACGACGTGAAGGTGCGCCAGGCCGTCAACATGGCGATCAACAAGGAGCGCATCACGCGCATTCTGAACGGCCGCGCAACGCCGGCCAATCAAATTCTGCCGCCGTTGATGCCGGGCTACGACAAGGCCTTCACCGGCTATGCCTTTGACGTGGAAAAGGCCAAGGCCCTGCTTGCCGAGGCCGGCCATCCCGATGGTTTCGAGACGGTGCTCTATTCCACCAACACCGACCCGCAGCCGCGCATCGCCCAGGCGATCCAGCAGGATCTCGCTGCCATCGGCATCAAGGCCGAGGTGCGGGCACTGGCGCAGGGCAACGTGATCGCCGCCGGCGGCACGGAGGGCGAAGCGCCGATGATCTGGTCCGGCGGCATGGGCTGGATCGCCGACTTCCCGGATCCGTCCAACTTCTACGGCCCGATCCTCGGCTGCTCGGGCGCCGTCTCCGGCGGCTGGAACTGGCCGTGGTACTGCAACGAGGCAATCGACAAGCGCGCCGCGGAGGCCGATGCCATGTCCGACCCGGCCAAGGCGGCGGAGCGCCAGGCAGCCTGGGGCAAAATCTTCACCGACATCATGGCGGATGCGCCCTGGGTGCCCGTCATCAACGAGCGTCGCGTCGTCGCCAAGTCGCTGCGCATGGGCGGGCCGGACAACATCTACATCGATCCGACGCGCGTCATCAATTACGACGCGATCTTCGTGAAGCCCTGAGCCTTCACCATCGGCTCTCCCCGCCCCCGCGGGGAGAGCTTTCAAGAACAACAAACGACCGGGAGGCCTTCCATGTGCGTTGCCTGCACCCACACCATCCACCGCGCGCAGCATAATTTCGGCTGGGACCGCGCCTTTCCGCCGGCGCTGACGGCCAGACCCGGCGAGACCATCCTCTTCGAATGCCTCGATTCCTCGGGCGGCCAGCTCGGCCGTGATTCGACGCTGGAGACGCTTGCCGCGCTCGATTTCGGCAAGGTGAACCCCGTCTCCGGCCCGGTCTATGTGGAAGGCGCGGAGCCCGGCGATGCGCTGAAGGTGACGATCCGCAAGTTCCATCCCTCCGGCCACGGCTGGACGGCGAACATTCCCGGCTTCGGCCTGCTCGCCGACCAGTTCAAGGACCCGGCGCTGCACATCTGGTCCTACGATACGGCAAGCATGGCGCCCTCCGCCTTCGGACCCGGCGGGCGCGTGCCGTTGAAGCCGTTCACCGGCACGATCGGCGTTGCGCCGGCCGAACCTGGCCTCCACTCCGTCGTGCCGCCGCGCCGTGTCGGCGGCAACATGGATATCCGCGACCTCACGGCGGGCGTGACGCTCTACCTGCCCGTCGAGGTCGAAGGCGCGCTGTTCTCCGTCGGCGATACCCATGCGGCGCAGGGCGATGGCGAGGTCTGCGGAACGGCGATCGAGAGCCAGATGAATGTCGAACTCACCCTCGACCTCGTGAAGGGCGCCAACCTCAAGACACCACGTTTCACGACGACCGAGCCCGTGACGCGCCATCTCGACGGCGCCGGCTACGAGGTCACGACCGGCATCGGCCCCGACCTGATGACGGGCGCCCGCGAGGCGCTGATGCGCATGATCGACCTTCTCGTCGCCGAGCACGGCTACAGTCCCGTCGATGCCTATTTGCTCTGCTCGGTCTGCGGCGATCTCAGGATCAGCGAGATTGTCGACATGCCGAACTGGGTCGTTTCCTTCTACTTCCCGAGGATCGTCTTCGCGTGACGTCGCATCAGGCCGCCCCGGTTCTCTCCGTCCGCAACCTCTCCGTCGATGCGCGCACGCCCGAAGGGCTGAAGCGCATCCTCGACGGCGTGAGCTTCGATCTTACCGCCGGCGAGACGCTCTGCCTTGCGGGGGAATCGGGGTCCGGCAAGTCCGTCACCTCGCTGGCCATCATGGGCCTTTTGCCGAAGGCTTCGCTGAAGGTATCGACCGGCGAAATCCGGCTGGAAGACCGCAACATCCTTGGCATTCCGCACCGGGCGCTGCGCAAGATCCGCGGTGGCGACATCGCGATGATCTTCCAGGAGCCGATGACCTCGCTGAACCCGGTGATGACCATCGGCGCCCAGATGGTGGAGGCGATCCGCGAGCATCGCGAGGATCTCTCCGAGGGAGCCGAAGCCATTGCCCGCGCAATGCTCGACGCCGTGCACATGAGCGAGGCGCCGCGCCGGCTGACGCAGTACCCGCACGAACTTTCCGGCGGCATGCGCCAGCGCGTGATGATCGCCATGGCGCTCTCCTGCCGGCCCAAGGTGCTGATCGCCGACGAGCCGACGACCGCACTCGACGTGACCGTGCAGGCGCAGATCCTCACGCTGATGCGCGAACTCCGGCGTGAATTCTCCACCTCCATCCTGATGATCACCCACGACATGGGTGTGGTCGCGGAAATGGCGGACCGGGTGGCGATCATGCAGCAGGGCAGGATCGTCGAGGCCGGCGATGCGCTCGACATCTTCGCGCGGCCGGCCGAACCCTATACGCGCCAACTGCTTGCCGCCGTTCCCCGCCTCGGCGCCCATGCCGGCACGGACGGACCGCCCCGCCTGACGGAAGCTGCGCCACCACCGGCGGAAAACCCAATCCTCGTCGTCAAGGATCTCAGCGTCACCTATGGCGCGCGCGCCGGATGGTTCAACCGGTCGCGCATCGCCCCCGCCACCGTCAGCGACATTTCCTTCGTCCTCAAGGCGGGCGAGACGCTCGGCCTTGTCGGCGAAAGCGGTTCGGGCAAGTCGACCACCGGCAAGGCCGTGCTCAACCTCATTCCCTTCGCGGGCAGCGTTTCGATCGATGGACACGAGACGCACGGCCTGAAGCCCGCCGCGATGCGCCCCGTGCGCCGCATCGCGCAGATGATCTTTCAAGACCCCTACGCCTCACTCGACCCGCGCATGACGGTCGGTGCGGCCATCGCCGAGCCACTGGTCATCCACGGCGTCGGCAATGCCTCCGAACGGCAGGACCGGGTGGCCGCCCTCCTGAAGCGCGTCGGCATGCCGCCGGATGCCGGCGGCCGCTATCCGCACGAGTTTTCCGGCGGCCAGCGCCAGCGCATCTGCATCGCCCGGGCGCTGGCGCTGGAGCCGAAGCTCATCGTCGCCGACGAGAGCGTCGCGGCGCTCGACGTTTCGGTCCGCGCCCGGGTGCTCGACCTGATGCTGGAACTGCAGGAGCAGATGGGCCTTGCCTATCTCTTCATCTCGCACGACATGGCGGTCATCGAGAAGATGTCGCACCATGTCGCGGTGATGCGCGGCGGGCGGATCGTCGAGATCGGCACACGCCGGCAGGTCTTCGAAAGCCCCGGCGACGACTACACACGCAACCTGATGGCTGCCGTACCGATCCCCGATCCGGCCCTTTATCGCGCGGCCCGGCACGCCTGAGGCCGGCGAGGACGCATTGAACCTGAAAGCGCGGCAAAGAGGCCTCGCTTGAAGATTTTGCTGGATGCCCCCTTCGTTCCGGACAAGAAAAATGCGCCGAAACCCACAATTTCGCGCAGCCGGACGTTGTAAAATCTCCCATCACCCGCACCGTCGCCCGACCCTTCCTGATTTCGCGCGCCTTTGCATGCTCTAGGCACAGCGCCGACTGCTCACACCCTTCGACAATAGCTGTTGCAGCGTCATGTCGACGGGGATTCTGGATGAGTAATACCAACGAGCATTGATCATGACCTGTGTGCCCAGTCTCGTAGGCCGATGGACATAATCTTCCAAGGTTGATCGAT
>NZ_SHMI01000017.1:0-103182 GCF_004284735.1 Shinella sp. JR1-6
ATCGCTTGGTCGACCGCTGCCTGAAACACGGACACAAATCCTCGCCGCGAATTGCGACAGGTTAAGGCGACGCCATCGTAGACAACCTTCGTAAAGGGGGACGCTTCGTGACAGCGTCTTGCGATTTTGAGGACCTTATCGTTGCCGAAACAGGTTGGAACTGGACCGAAGATCAGCCAGAGCCACCGGGAAGAGTGCATGCAATATGACGGGCACTGTAAACTTAACGACACCGAATAGTCTCTATGAAAAGTGCTGTGGTGATGCGGTCGTTTCTTCGGCCTGCATTTCACTCCTCAATCGACACAGCGATTTCCCGCCAGATTATCGAATACATTCAGATCGTTGATATTTCAAAATCGAGGGTCGTTGGTTCAGATCCCTTTCAAGAGCTTGCAACCGAAATCCAGCAATCGATACCTCAACTCAGCCGCTTCTGTGCACCACGTCCTGAACCCGATGATTTTAGATTGCCTTACTCGTTGACCAAGAGGTGCGCTCCGCGATGAACTCCGCGAACGGTTTGACGTTCATGTGGACGCTCGCCTGTTCAAGGCCGGCCAAATAAGTTGACCGATCCTCAACCCTAACCACGGTCCGCTCATCACGTCCTATTATCCAGCAACAGTTAAGCCACGGACAACGTGACAGCTCCCAATGGCAACCTCCTGTCGGACGGAACCCGAGCGTTGACCTGGGATCGCTCGAACCTTCTGGGAAGTGTGGCGCAATCGGGCTCGACGGTATCCTTCTCCTATGGCCCTGACGGCGCCCGGGCGATCAAGAGCTGGGCCTTCGGCAAGGTGCTCTATGCCAATGCGAATGTGGAGATCGACCGGACGACGCCGGGCAGCGAAGTCTATACCTGCTATCCTCACCCGGATATCAAGCTGACGACGACCGCGGCGGGCGCGACGAGCAAGGCGTATCTGCATCGCGATCACCTTGCCTCGGTCCGCCAGGTGACGGACGCAACGGGCAGTCTCGTCGAGGCAACCGGAGACCTCGAATTACCGCTGACTTGGTGATTGGCGGCGCGGCCTAATGGCTGTTTGCGGCTTTCGCCTTCGATTTCATGCTGGGGCGATGTCACCGTAACTCGAATTCGGATGCATGGTAGACTTCTGCCCTGGGGGTTGATCTCAGGCCACGGCTCCGGCTTCAGCTTTCCAGTGTGCGATCGCCTGCATGCGGTGAATGCGGGTTTGGAATGCGGAGCGTTGTGAGCGGGGTGGGACGAAAAGGTTGCGGACAGCCGAGAAGACAGAGACGAAGCGCTGAAGGCCTTCCGGTGATCGGAAGCCTTGCATCATCCGCTCTCGTTTTCGCAGCGGCACATGAGAATTCTCGGCTCGGTTGTTCAGACCCTTGTGAGATCGGTGTTCGACGTGCGGCATGACCTGTCGCCGGGCTGCTCCATAGGAGCGCAACTTATCAGTGATCATCCGCTTCGGTGCGATGCCCTGCTTCCTCAGAAGGCGGGTCAGCAATCGCCTGGCAGCCTTGGTGTTGCGGCGGGGCTGGACGATTTCGTCAAGCACATACCCGTCCTGATCGACGGCCCGCCATAGCCAGCGTTTTCTGCCGGCAATGGTGATGACGACCTCGTCCAGATGCCACACATCGTTCCCGCTGGGCTTCTTTCTTGCGGCGAAGGCGACGCGCATAATCCGGGCCGAACTTCCTTCCCCAGCGGCGGATCGTTTCGTAGGAGACGGCAATGCCGCGCTCCAGGAGCAATTCCTCTACAAGGCGCAGGCTCAGCGGAAACCGAAAGTAGAGCCAGACCGCGTGGGCGATGATCTGGGGTGGGAAGCGGTGGCGCTTGTAGCTGACGGGCGAAGTGTTCATGAACGGGCGTCTATCGCAGCCGCTCCTCACAAGAGGTTACCGTGATATCGCCTCAGCATCTTCCAAAAATTACATTGCCAAGCGGGTGCCATCCAGACACGACGCCACCTGAAGGTTCCTTCAGTTTGAGAGTAAAATATATTTATTAACATTCTCCTCTTTCCGCAATGCGTTCGTTGCCCATTGTTCGTTCACCGTTGATGATTGTCGATTGATGATTGACCGCCGACAAAGGGCAATGAACAACGGGCAATTGCCAATTGCCCGTTGTTAATGGGCAACCACAGTGCGGTTAACTGTCAGTGGTTAATGGGTAATTGGCAATTGCCAGTGATGCCGCTGGCAATAATCGCACGAACAACGGGCAACTGTTAACGGGATTGAGTGGCGTCGGAGGTGAGTTGTTGCGGTGGAAGCTTGGGCGAGGGTGCCTGTTTTGCAATGGTGAGTTTGTAATAAAATATAGTTTAGTTTTAAGTGGCAGGATAGTCAAGTTTGTGGTACAAACTCGACGTCGCCCCGCCTCCGGCAGGGCTCAGGTTCGCGCCGGTGGCGCTCTGGGGTCGCCTCCGGCAACCTGGCAAGCGGAAGGGAAGCGATGCGCAGCGAGGTGGTCAGGGTCCGTCTGAGGCCAGAGGAGCGGCAAGCTCTTACGGACCTTTGCGGCGACGATCGCACCGCCAGCGACGTCATCCGGCTGCTGTTTCGCGACCAGGCGGGCCTACCGCTCCCGGTCGGACCGGCCGAAGCTCTGGCCTTGCGCGGCACCAATGAGGAGCTGCGTCGCATCGGCATCAATCTCAACCAGGCCGTCCGCGCGATGAATGAAGGCCGCGTTGGCTACGAACCGCATCTCGACGCCGCGCTGCGCCTCCTCCTCGAGGGTGTGTTTCGCCTGCGAGCGGACGTCGATCTGATGCTGCGGATCAGCCGTCAGAAGCGCAGGAGGGGCAGCAATGGCCTATGACTGGTCCGGCCTGCTCGGGGACATCGAGAGCTTCTCGGTCCGGCGGGCAAAATCGCTTTACGACGAGGAAGACGAGCGTCGCGGGCGGACCGGGTCTTTGCGGATCGCCCTGACGGCCGAGCCACCAAGACAGCGGCCCATGCCTTCCGGTATCGCCAGCAAGCGCCTGAGGACGGCCGTCTCTACCCATGAGGCGACCATTGCCGCCATCCTGCAGCCGGCGCAGACCGCGCCGCGGGAGATCATCACCTTGGTCGGGACTCTCGGTGCTGGCGCGAACCCGGAGACCGATGACGAGCTCCGAAGGTCAGGCGGCGGGGGAGGGGGAGCAGTTAAGGCCGAAGGTATCGACCGATCTCTTGCTGTTCGCCCGTCCACCGCGAAACAGGCCGTGGCGGAGAGCACAAGCCGGGCGGCTATCGCGGCGGGTGCGCAGCCGGTGGTGATCAAGGTGACGTCGACGGTTTCGAGCAGGGCGTCGGCCGCCGGGTTGATGACGTATCTCGGAACACGCGAGGTCGAAAAGGAAAACGGTGAGAAGGGCAAAGCGGACATCCCGATCTTCGACCAGGACGGGGTCGCAATTGCCAGCCGCGAGGATCGCGCTGCAGCCCTTCAGGACTGGGTGTCGGAGTTTCGCGAACCCTACGCCCTGGACGCCGTCGCCACACTGTCGATCAAACTGACGGACGCGGTCAGTGACGAAGAGCTGCACGACTCATTGAATGCGGCCTTCGGCGCTAAGCCCTTTCTCTATTCTCGCCACCCGGATGGGAGCGTCTCCGTCTATGCCGTCACAGGCTTGCCGGCGAAGAAGATCGCCGGCGCGCTCAGGGCACGCGAAAAGGATGAAGGGCCGGCCCGCACGCTCGATAAGGCCGAGGCGGATATAGCAGGCAGGATGTCGGACGCCGGTGTTTTGGCCGAGGTGCGGATTGTCGGCGCCGCGGTCTCCGACAAATCGGGCCGGTACTTTCTGGAAAAGTTTCTCCGGACCGAGAGGCACGTCATCACCAGCGCCGGCGAGGTGGTCAAGCGCGGTCCAGCGGTGAAGGACGTTGCCGATGGAATCTGGCGCGGCTGGTCGGCCGACATCCGAACCGTCGAACCGCGCAACGCTTTCCATGTGATTTTCTCCGCCCGTGCCGGCACGGACGCGGAGGCGATGAAGCGCGCTGTTCGTGACTTCCTGAGCGAGCAGGTTGCGGGCCATCGCTGGATCACGGCTCATCACCCCGATACCGGTCATGTGCATGTCCATGCGATGATCTCGGCGCGAGACGACGTCGGCAAGGCATTGCGGCTCACGAAGCCTGAACTTTACGCATGGCGCGAGCGGTTTGCGGCGAAGGCGCGCGAGCAGGGCATCGCCATGGTCGCCACACGCCGCGCCGACGTTGCAGCGACGCGGCCCTATAGCCAGGCACAGGCTGGCGCCTATGAACGCGGTCTGTCCGATCCACGCTATCTGAAATCGACCGCGGTCAATCAGCGTGTCGAGCGCAAGAGGACAGGCGTCGCCGATCGTGCGACGCTCTCCAACGGTAATCTCGCCCTTGCCCCGAATTGGCAGGCGACGGCCGCCGCGCTGAAGCAAGCCGGTGCGAAGCCATCGGTTGTCGAAGCAGCAGATCGGTTTGCTATCGCCGCTGCCGAAGCCGAGAAAGGCACGTTGCTGGTGCCGGCTGCCTCTGCTTCGAACTCGGCCCTGGCGGGACTCAAACATCTGGTTGAGACTATCCACGAGCAGAAGGAGAAGACTATGGCGCTATCCCTGGATGCGTTTGACGCGCGTGTCTTGCGGGCAAACAAATCCATGGACGGCTTGGAGAGGCTGGTCGATGGCAGTGCCGAACGTCAGGCCGTCGCGGAGATGCGGCGGGAGATTACGGCGCTCTTTGTTGCGCAGCGCCGTGATCTCGAAATGCAGCAGATACGATCGGCCACTGATGTTGCGGGAGGAGAGAACAGGCCGTCGGTCGCGCGTGCTGATGGACTGCGCATGCGGGATCAAGGGGCGGCGCGGACGATCGATCCTGCGATCGCCGCCCAGCAGCACGCGATAGCCGCCGGACGGGCCGCTCGCGCGCAGTGCGAGCAGGCGGAGGCTGCGAAAGTAGCCCGGCAAGAACGGCAACAGGAGATTCGAAGGCAAGCCGCCCAGGGGCGGCAGAACGACAAGGACCGGGATGGGCCTGCGCGGTGAGGCTCCGGTGGTGTGCGGTGGCCTATCTAACGCTGCGCTCAAGAGCTTCGAGGTGTCTGAGGCAGGTCGCCTTGACCAGCTCGAGCAGTAATTCTGTCCGTTCCCTGAGCCAGTTGAGCGCTTCGGCGGAGATCTCGAAATGCTTCGAATAACGGGCCTTCACATAGGCTTGGTTGAGCGTGTTGAACCAGGCGCGCTCGCGATGCTGGTCACGCGGAAAGGCGTCAGCTAGGCGGCGGTCCTGTTCTTCGGCCAGCGAGCGGAGGAACTTGATGTTGTGTGACGGCGGCGCGTAGTTGGCTAGCGTGAGCAGGACGCAGGAATAGGCCTGTTCGAGCGACTGGTGCAATTCGAAGGCCGAAACCTGAAGATCTCCCTCTTTGGCGTAGAACCGGCTTCCTTTTAGAAACGTTTCGGCGAGTCGGAATTTATCATCAAAATACTCCTGTGCGACACGCAAACGCTCTGTCGGCGTCAGCGGCTTCGGTTCCGCTAGAGGCTCGTCATCGAGTTCGTAAAGGACAATGCCTTCCTTGCGGATGTCGGAGAAGAAATACTGCCCCTCCTTAAGGTACTTGTTCACCTCGCGCCTTGAATGAACGATGAAGCTGACAGGCGTTTCGATCGAAGGGTCGCGGATCAACCGATCGGCGGCCTTGTGCCAATATTCGGCAAATTCGCAGAGCTTGCTGTTGTTGACGATGATCAGCAGATCGAAATCCGAGCGATAGCCCTTCATCGTGAACGGTTCGTCCACCCAGCCACCCTTGGCGTAGGAGCCAAACAGGATGACTTTGAGAATGCGGCCGCGCTTCTTGAAGTCTGCCGTCCCCTCCTTAAGCGCGTCTTCGAACTCTTCATGCAGAATTTCGAGGACACGCGCCAACTCCCTCTGTTTTTTAGGTGGTATATGATCAAAGGAGGTTTTCATTGGGGAGTTTAGTCTTGGGGCGTTTCTGATAGGGCTATTCAAGGCAGCGATCTCTCGGGATTCTACATGAGGTTGCCGAAACCACAATCGTAGCTGGCTTCAATTTTGCAAGAGAAATGCTCGAGGAAGCCTGAACCAAAACTTGATCACCATATGCCGGTGATGCCAGGTTCAGTTCTTGAACAGCGCCTTCAATATCATGGCCGTTCAGAGGCTGCCTCAAAAGGAGGTGAGTGATTTCAGTCGGTTGTGATTCCTTCGGATTTGCGAAGATTCGATGGAGAGCACGATGGCCTGGACTGAAACCACCCGGCGGAATTATGTCCGTCGGACGCTGCGATATGCAAGCGACGTTACGGATCGCGAATGGGATTTCGTTGCGGCGTTCATGCCCGCGCCACGGCGTTTGGGCCGGCCGCGCAAGACCGATTTGCGCGAGGTTGTGAACGCGCTTCTCTATATCGCTTCGACAGGTTGCCAGTGGCGGATGCTGCCCAAGGACTTTCCGCCCTGTTCGACGGTGCAGCGGTATTTCTATGAATGGCGCGCCATCGGCCTTTGGTCACGGATCAACCATCACCTCATCATGGAGGCACGGGAGCTGGAGGGGAAGGAAGCCTCGCCGACGGCCGGTGCCATCGACAGCCAAAGCGTCAAAACCACCGAAAGCGGTGGCATCCGAGGCTTTGATGCTGGCAAGAAGGTCAAAGGTCGCAAGCGTCATATCATTGTCGATACGCTCGGGCTGATGGTCGGGCTCATGGTGCACAGCGCCGATATCCAGGACCGCGACGGTGCTCCCGATCTTCTAAAGTCCATCCGCAACCGATGGCCATGGCTGCTTCACATCTTCGCCGATGGCGGCTATGCGGGCGACAAGCTGAAGAAGCGGCTACAGAAGATCGGGAAATGGACACTCGAAATCATCAAGCGTTCCGACAAGGCCAAGGGTTTTGAAATCCTGCCGCGCCGCTGGGTCGTCGAGCGGACGTTTGCGTGGTTGGGTCGATGCCGCAGACTGGTCAAGGATTTCGAGAAATCCGTCGCTTCAGCAGAGGCCTGGATAACTATCGCTCACATTCGCATGCTTACCAGACGCCTTGCAAGATACGGATATCGTTGAAACCTTTTCGAGGCCGACTCTTAGCTCGATTTTGTACATTATGCGGCGAGACAGAGGGCCTGGGTCATGCGTAAAAGCCGGCTTGGTTGAGTTTCAGGAATGTCGGGGTCTGGCGGGTACTGTCGATAAATATCCTGGTCCCACAGGATCATGCGAACCGCGCCGATGGCATCGGAGAAGGTGAACTCTGTTTTCTTGTACCACGCGGCGGCATAGGGAAGGACGCCATGACCGAGCAGATCGCATGCCCAGAGTGTGACGAGACTGTAGAGCGCCAGCAGCGACGGCGTCGTGCGGGTGATGGTTTTGTCGTTCCACTGCCGTTGGGTTTCCACGCCACGATGCGCGCGCGTTTCGGCGAAGGTGACCTCGATCTGCCAGCGCCGAACGAAGTAGGCGATGATCTGAGCGGGCTCAAGGTTGACGTTAGTGCTCATGAATGCCTGGGGTTCACGACGGCCTGACGGATCACGAACGAGAACCCAGCGAATTGGTCTTGGGGGCGTTCCACGCCGATACCAGAGGCTGGTTCCTGATGTGACATCAAGGGTTTTGTCGGTTTGCTTGCCGTACCAGGACGATGCGACGATGCGGTGCCACTCGGTCTTTGCGTCTTTGAGGAGCGTTTTCAGTTTCGGCAATGGCCTGCCTTTTTGCGCCGGTCGCCCGAGCGTATGTTCGTGCCGCTGATCTGGTGGAGCAAAGAGACTGGCATCCAGACGCAACCGCGTGATGAGGGTGGCCGTGTCGGGAAGAGCCGCCGCCAGTGTATGAACGGCAAAGCTGCTATCGCCGACAAAGATGATTTCGCGCCCTGGCAGCCAGCGGCAAAGCTGCAAGACGCCTTGCCTTGCCCAATCGGTCAGCAGCTTGTGCTTTCGGCCCTTCTTCTGATCATGGCGCTCAGAGGGGCACAGGATCGTCAGCGCCGGCAGGGCTTTAATGCATTTTGCCCAAGGGACAGGGGAAAGAACCATGAAGCTCAACCATCTCAAGCCGCTGGCCTTGACAAAGTGGCCATGGCTGGAGCGCACCGGGTCACGATAAATACCACGAGCGGCGATGCGTTGGCCCCAACGCCGTTCGATTGTATCGTCCATGCCAATCACGACGGGGCCCTCGGGCACGAGCCGGGCAACAATGATGGACAGCAGACAGGCCGCCAACGTGTGGGGGTTCCAGCGGGCTCGGTTGAGGAGTTGATGATAGGCGGCAAAATTGCTTACCCCCGCCCGTCCGGTGATGCGCAGGCAGGCCGTCACCGTTCGCTTGCCAGGCGAAAGGAGCGCGCCCATCACCAGGACCAGCAGATGCTCCCAGCTTGGCGCGGTAAACCAGAAACGAAACGGCGACAGCCATTGGCGAAGGATGTGGGGGACCGCGTCTCCCGGCTCACGGCTACAATCATATTGTTCGCTCATCCATCCGTTCGAATCCGATCAAACGAATGGCGCAAGGCCGGAACCTGCGGCGAATTGATTCACCCCAGGCTGCCCAGCAGCACCCGAAATCACCACCGATTTTGTACAAAGTCGAGCTCAGGCAATTGTCCCGGTGACAGCCTTCGTTCTGAGGCGATGCAAACGGGCGATCAAGGCTGAGTGTTTTGAATGTGGTAGAATAGAGAGATTCCGCACTGCCGAGAAGACGCTCGTGACGCGTTGCAATGTGCCAAGCGGGCTAAACCGTTGCATCAACCGCTCCCGTTTTTCGCGGCGGCAGATGTGAATTTTCGGCACGGTTGTCTACACAGCGCCAACCTTGTAAAGGACTGTGAGCCAGACCTGCGGCCCCTCTCTGGGTATCCCACCCCACCCGTGTAAACCATTTGGCTAGGGCCGGGACCTTTCAGCCACGTTGCCTCGATGCAACAGAGTTCTACGATGGGGCCTGGTCAGTGATCTGGCCCCCAGCCAGACGCATCTGCTGGGCGGAACCGTGCCGGCAGCCCCTGATCCCCATCCTTGCCGACACGGTGGGGGAGACCCCGAGGCGCCCCCTGTCCTCGTCCTCCGGGTCTCCCTCACGCCCTGCGCGACTGTCAGGTCCAACTGTCCTCTCCGGAAGGGTTCTCTCATGGAAAAGGTGAAGGAACGAAAGATCGTACCCGCCCCCACGCAAGGCACGGCGGACACGACAGTCGAAAAGACAGGCAAAAGCGTTGCAACGCTTGCAGATCTCTTCCATCGCTATCGGCGCGAAGGCTGGAGCGACAGCGAGATCGAAATGGGTATCGCCGGCCAGTAGTGCGGGTTGGTCCTGTCAGCGTGAAGCATCATTCCTTATTAGAAGAAGCCAGTCGCTGGAGCCGGAGGCGTTCTGTGAGGACGGCGCCTGCAGCCGGTGGATACCCGTGTCCTTGTCCAGCGGGACGGATCGGCTTATCGCGCCGGTAGACGGGTCGTACCATTCGGCGACCGGATCCGGGACCGTAAGCCCTGGCGCATCGACCTCCACGGAGACCGCGTCATAGAGATAGGCCACGGCGAACGATCCGTCGTCTGCAAGGGCCGAGATCGCGGTCGCTGTGGGCAATCCCTTGGCTTTGAGGGCGAAGCCCCGGTCGGCAGGCTGCAGTTTCCACCAGTCGAGGCGTTCGAAAAATGCGGCAAGATGGCCGATGCTTTGCGCGCCGTCGCTCGCGAGCGCCTGCCGCCAGCCCGCCGCGGCGTCATAGAGGCCGGGTCCGCCAAAATGCCAGACGGGATTGTTGCCATAGATCTGACCGCTTGCCCCCGACAGCAGCGCGCCATAGGCGATCTTGCGGATTTCCGACGCGCCGACGCCATGTTCATTTTCGTAGCGAGATTCGATGAGGAAAAACGGTCGGCGCGGCCCGGAGCGATGGCGTGCCAGAACCGCTGCGGCCACATCGCCATAGGTGTAGACGGTGTCGAGCTTCAGCCAGTCTGCACCCTGCCAGTAAAGGCTCGTCGTCGAGTCGCGATCCCCGTGCACGGTCTGGAGGGCACGGGGATTGCCCGTCTCGATGCCTGAGGCCAGGGCTTCCACGAGGCGTTTGTCGGGTGGATCATAGTCACCGCCCTGAACCCAGATGATGTTCGGATAACGGGCAAAACGCGCACCGACATAGCGGCCATAGGCTTGCAGCGCCGCTGGACCGGCCGCTGCCACTTCACCGTACCAGCCCTGCGGGCCGCCATTGGCACCAAGATAGGCGGGTGCCAGAAGAACGAGCATGTCGGCGCTCAGCGCGATATCGAGCATACGTTCGGCCGCCGCGAAATAGCGGTCATTCGGCCTGGTGAAGTTGCCCGGTTCGAGAAAGGGTGCGACGCCCTCGATGTTGTTGGGCGCGTTCCGGGCGAATTCGTGCTCTATGAGCGAGACCAGCAGGGTGTTGAAGCCGCGCGCCTTCCGGTCGGCGATGTAGGATTGCGCCTCTTCCGGCGAGAGGTCCGCGATCATCGACCAGGCCGAATCTCCCGTGATGAGAAACGGTTTTCCCGTCTGGTCTTCGAGATGGAGGCCGTTCGGCGCGAGGCGCAGTGGAAACCTTACATTCTCCGCATCGACTGTACTGGCCGGAAGCAGGAGGCCGGCAAGCAGGCAGGCGCCGAGGGCAAGACGGAGGAGATGCATGGCGGATCCTTTCGAGGAGGATATCGGTCACAGTCGCTCACGGACGAGGCGCAGCCAGTTTTTCACCGGAGCGGGAAGGTAGGTCCGCAAGCCCGGGCGCAGGCCGGGCGGCAACGACCAGTTCTCGATGGGGAGGGATGGGGCGATCGGCGGAGGATTCGATGCAGTCCTGCGCAGTGCCTCGGCATACCGCATCGCCATGCGCTCCACGGTGAAGCTTCGCGCCACCTTGCGCCGGGCGCCAGCGGACAATTGTGCAAGGCGCAGGCGATCGCCATCGAGGGCGTAGACGAGGTCGGCGGCCTTCCTCCGGTCACCGATGGGAAACAGAAGACCGTCGTGACCGTCGTCGATGACCATGTCCGTGACGCCGCGAAGGGCGGAGGCGATCGGCACGCAGCCTGCTGCCATGGCCTCAAGCAGGGTCATGGGTAGCCCCTCATAGCGTGACGGTATGAGAAGGATGTCATGGCGTGCCATCAGCGCCGGCACGGACTGGAGGCCGACCGATCCCAGAAACTCGACTCGCGGCGAGGCGGGCAGGGCCGATCGGAGGCGGGGGAGGTCCGGACCATCGCCTGCGATCGTCAGCCGCGCGGTGCAGGGGGATCGCGCGAAAATCTCCGGCAGCCACAGCACCCCCTTCGAGGCATCCTCGATCCGACCGAGGAACAGGAGGCGAAGGCCTTCTCCCTCGAACCGTGATGCGCGGTCCTGCGACGGAAAATCACTCAGCGAAACGGCGTTCGGGATGACAAAGGTGCGGCCGGCGGGAAAACCATGGCGCTCGACGAGATCATCCCGGGCACGGCGGCACACGCAGATGGTTGCGTGCACATGCGGTGCGATGGCGCCGGCCGCGGCATAGGTGCCGGGCGTGATGTTATGCACGACCATGAAGCGCAGGATTTCGGGCGGCAGGTAACGCACGATGTTCGTCTGGAGGCGATCGCTGAGGACATTGACAACGACCCCATCGAACCCCTCTGCCAGAATGGCGTCGGTAAGACGGCGGGCTGTTTCCCGGTCATCCGAGAAAGCCTCGGTGTCGATCCCGGCGCCCAGATCCGCGGCATCTGCAAGTGCTGGATCGATGTTGCCTGTCTTGTGGCAAAGCCCGAGCCAGCGGAGCTCGATGTCGTACGGCGCGAGCCCCCTGCGAAGCTGCGTGAAAACGGTGTAGGTACCGCCGAGATGCGGGAGAACGAAATAGGCGAGCTTCATGGCCAACCCCCTGCATTCTTTGTCGTCGCACGGCGGAGACATTGGAATCCGCCCGTTCGAACCGCCACAGCCCTCCTTCGCGACAACGCCCCGCCGATCTACCTCTTCCGGATGAGGCTGCGGTACGAAGGAGGGCGTTTTCTGCCCTCTGCCCGGGCGCGATAATCCTGCCGCTATCGCGCTCCGGATGGGACCTACGGATGAAAATCGGCCTGCTGGGACAGTTCGGCTCCGGAAACTCCGGCAATGACGGCTCGCTGGAAGCCATGGTGCGTTTCCTGCGCCAGGCATGCCCTGAGGCGAAGCTGCTGTGTATCTGCTCCAATCCGGCAAAGGTTCACGACGATTTTGCGCTCGACGTCGTCAGCATCCGGGGGCAGAAGCCGTCGGCGGACCGGGTTACGCGATCGATCGGCGCCAGACTCTGGCGCGTGCCTTCCCGGCTCGGAAGCATGGTTGCCATTTTCCAGGCGCTTGCCGGGGCCGAGGTCCTCGTCATCCCCGGCACGGGCATTCTTGACGATTTCCAGGAGACGCCGTTCGGCTGGCCTTTCATCCTTTTCTGGTGGTGTTTCGCCGCCCGCCTGCGCGGCATCCGCATCGCCTTCGTGAGCATCGGCGCGGGGCCGATCCACAACGCGCTCAGCCGCCGGTTCCTGAAGGCGGCCGTGCAGATGGCGGAATACCGCTCCTACCGCGATGATTTCTCGCTCCATTATGTGAGGGATCTCGGCGTGGACGTGTCTCGCGATCTTCGCTTTCCCGACCTTGCCTTCGGATTGCGTGCCCCGACCCATGATCCCGTCGTGGATCGCCGGCCGGCCCATGCCGCCGTCGGCGTCGGGGTCATGCACTATCGTGGCTGGAAACGCGGGCAGGCCGACGGGGAAGCAATCTACCGCAGCTATATCGCGAAGCTCTCGGCGGTCATCGGCCGGCTTCTCGACGATGGCCGGCGGGTACATCTTTTCATGGGGGACAAGGCGGACGAAACCGCGCTGGACGATATCTTCCAGGGGCTTGCACCGCGTCCTTCTGGAGCGAGCCACGCCTTTGTCTCGGTGGCACGCACGGCCTCGCTGGATCAAGTGATGGAGGAACTCAAGAAGGTCGATATCGCCATCGTTTCCCGCTACCACAACTTGCTCTGCGCCCTGAAGACGGGCCGGCCGGCCTTCTCGCTCGGATATGCGCAGAAGAACGATGAGCTGATGGCGGCGTTCGGCCGTTCGGCCTTCTGCCAGCATATCGAGGATTTCGACGTCGAGGTCCTGATCGGGCAGGTACGCACCGCACTCACCGACCTCGACGGCGCCCGCAAGGAAATCGAACAGCACAACGCCGCCATCCGCGGCGAGCTTTCCCGGCAGGGAGAGCTTCTCCTGTCGGGCGTATTGAAGGAGCGATTGGCCTGACGGTCGACCGCGCCAGGCTCAACGGACGGCTGCGCGTGCCGGGCGTGCGCTCATGCCGCCCGTGATTGTGGAATGAACCGGCACGCGGTGCCGTTGTGAAAACGTAGCGCCGCCCGCCCGCCGGCGCCGGAAAGCGTGATCCGTATGGTTCGCCGCGCATACATTATGGCATCGCTGGAGCAATACCTCGCCCTGCTCGTCAATTTCGCGGTCCTTGCGACTGTGGCGCGGCTGCTCACGCCCGGCGAGATCGGCGAGGCGGTCACGGGGCTGGCCATCGCCGTGGTCGCCTTCTCGACGCGTGAATTCGTGACGGCGGAATTCCTCATCCAGCGCCATGCCATCGACCGCGAGGCTGTGGGCACATCTCTGACGCTCCAGGTGCTCTGCAGCGCCACCGTCGCCCTCGGTCTCGGTCTTGCCTCCGGACTTGTCGCCGGCTTCTATGGCACGCCTGACCTCTCCTTCTTTCTGCTGCTCGCTGCCGTCGCGGGCTTTGCAGAGGCCGTTGCCCAGCCGGTCATCGCCATCCTGCGTCGGAATATGAGCTTTGGCGCACTTGCGGTGATCCGCACTGCTGTCTCTCTCGTCAACGGACTGACGACCATTCTCCTGGCTGCCCTCGGCTTCGGTGCGATCAGCTTTGCCTGGGGCCTCCTGGCGGGGGCGATGATGCTCGCTGGTCTCTCCGTCGCGCTCTCGCCCGTGCCGGCGCGGACGTTCCTTCGCCCAGGCCTTTCGCGCTGGCGGGAGGTCCTGATCTTCGGCTCCTTCAAGGGTGCGGCGCTGGTGGTGGAGCGTATCCAGGAAACCGTTCCGCAACTGATCCTTGGCCGGCTCACCTCCATGACCGCCGTCGCGCTCTACAACCGCTCGAACGCTCTTTGCGGCGTGCCGGACCGTATCATCATGTCCGCCTTCTACAGCATGGCCTTTCCGGCACTCGCAAACAGCATCCGGGAGGGGTATGACATCGAGAAAACCTATCTTCGTGTGCTGGCCTATCTTTCGGTGCTCTATTGGCCGGCCGCCATCATGGTTTGCCTTCTCGCGCCGCAGATTGTCCGGATCGTGCTCGGCCATCAATGGGAGGATGCCATTCCGGTCGTGCGGCTCCTCGGCCTTTCCGCCGTCTTCTGGGCGCCGGCAATTGTCACGGGGCCGCTTCTCCTGGCGCTTGGCCAGAACCGCGACGCCTTCCTTGCCAGCCTGATTTCGCGCGTCTTCGCCGCGTCCGTCCTCTGTGCAGCCAGTCTCCACGGTGTGATCGCCATGGCGCTCAGCCAGTTCATCGCCCTGCCGGTTCAGACGGCGGTGGGCTTTTTCTTCGTACACCGTCATGTCCGCTTTTCCCTGCGCGCCCTCGTTGCGACGTTTGTGCCGAGCGCCATCGTCACGGCTTTCGCCCTTGCAGGCCCGCTGACGCTTCTCGTCCTGAACGAGCAGCCGCGATCGGACCTCCTGTCCTTCGCCACGGCCGCTGTTCTTGCTGCCATTGGCTGGCTGGCCGGGCTGCATCTTGCCCACCATCCCTTTCTGACGGAAATACAGATCGCGGCGCGCCTTGGCCGCAGTCGTATCGAACGGCTGCGGCGGCTCCTCGCCGCAGGGGCCTAGGCCATGGCGAGCGTCGATATCGTCATTCCCAACTACAACTACGGCCGGTATCTCGAAGCCTGTGTGAAAAGCGCATTGGCGCAGGACGGAGCCGTGGTGCGCGTCCTTGTCGTGGACAACGCCTCGACCGACGACAGCGTGGCGATCGCCCGACGCCTCGCCGCTGCGGACCCACGGGTTGAGCTGCTGCTTCGCCCGGAAAACCTCGGTCCCCATGCTTCCTTCAACGCCGGCATAGACTGGGCGCGTGCCGACTATTTCCTTCTGCTCTTTGCCGACGACGTTCTCGTGCCTGGCGCACTCCGGAGGGCAATTGCGACCATGGAGAAGGACCGTTCGCTTGCCTTCTGCTATGGGCAGGCCGTTGCGATCCGTGACGATGCGCCGTTGCCCGAGATCAGGGTGCAGCCGCTTTTCCCTCCGGTGGAGCTGATGTCCGGCCGCGCCTTCATCGAACGGTTCTGCGATCTCGGCGTCTTTCAGATACCAGGTCCTTCCATTCTCGTGCGTACCAGCGTGCAGCAGCGCACCGGCCACTATCGCACCTCTCTTCCGCACAGCGACGACTATGAGGTCTGGTTGCGGCTCGCCATGCACGGCTCCGTCGCCGCGCTCGATTGCGTGCAGGCCGGAATCCGTACCCACGCCGCGAACCGTTCGACAGACCTTTGGACACACCAAAGCCTGCACGTCCTCCACACGGCCGCGGCGGCGGAGAGTTTTTTCCACCACGAGGGCCGCTGGCTGGACGGGGCCGAAGCGCTGCGCAAGCGCGCCAGGCGCGGCATCGCCCAGCGTGCCTACTGGTCGGCAGTGTCCCATGCCCTGCAGGGGAATGCGGAGGCCCTGCGATTGCTGAGGATCGCCTTTCAACTCTCCCCCTTCACGGCTCTTGTACCTCCTCTCGGTTATCTCCTCCGGCGCCGCGATATGATGCCGCGTGTGCGTTCGCTCCTCGCCCGGGCGTTGCGCTAGCGCCGATTGGGACAAGTTGCCTGCGATGCCTGTGCGCAGGGGTAGGCCGCCTATACGTTCGGTGGAGGTTCTACCCCATACAGGCGCGTTAACACCGCCGGAACGGCCCAATATAGTGTTTGTTGCGGGCGTTCGGCCTGTCCGGCCTTGCCTCATGGGGGAGAAGATGACTGTTTCCGATGCAGCAGCCGTTTCCGAAAAGAACACCCACTACGACAAGTCCTATTTCGACAAAACGTTCGAGCACCAGCGCTACGCGGCCTATTTCGATCGCCTGAAGTTCGAGAGGTTTGTCGGCCCTTCGGATCGCGTGATCGATTTCGGCTGTGGTGGCGGCTACATTCTTTCCGGTCTCAACGTCAGGGACAGGGCTGGCGTCGAGATCAACGAGGCAGCCGCAGCGGTGGCACGCAAGAACGGCATCCAGGTTTTCGACAGTCTCGAGAAGATCGAGGAAGGCTGGGCCGACGTCATCATTTCCCATCATGCGCTCGAGCATGTCGACGACCCGCTGAGTACGGTGCGGTTGATGCTCACCAGGCTCCGTGCGGGAGGCAGGATCGTGCTCGTGACGCCGAGCGAGTCCTTCAAGATGCGCTACCGTGAGGACGATCCGAACTTCCACCTGTTCACATGGTCGCCCGGCAACCTCGGCAATCTGCTGAAGCGCGCAGGTTTTACGGAAATCAGCGCGGTGCCCGTCCATCACCGCTGGCCGCGCTACTGGTGGCTTGTCGGCCCGGTTGTCGGCAGGAGCGTCATGAACCGCATCTGCACCGTCTACGGACGACTTATGACAGGGATCAGCCAGGTTAGGGCGATCGGCTACAGGCCTTGAGCAGATCGCCGTCACGGTTTTCCCTGGAAATCGAGTGGGTTGGCCCACCGGCACTTTGTCTAAGTCCGACGCGGGACTATCCAGTCTGAAACGGCGCCGCACAGCCCGTCGAGGCAGCCTGTGGCGTCCTTTCCAGGTATTGGAAGCGGTTTGTGTCCAGGCTCATCGCCGGGCGATGTTTGCCTCGTCGAGGATGATGCTCACGCGAAGGATATCGCCTGCCAGGATCGGGTCGGTCTGGCCGACTTCGACTTCCTGATAGTTGCCGTCAAGCATCCGGATGGCGGAGAAGCGGAAGGCGACCTGCCGGCTGCCGTCCTTCTTCTGCAGAGCGATGCCGGCCTCCGCCATGGCCTGGATGTTGTAGGCCATCTTTCGGCGCAGACGCAGGATGTCGATGTTCACCTCGCGCAGATCCGCTGCGGCCTCACTGCGACGCTGGCCGCGAAGCGATACGAGGCGGCTGTCGATCAGCGTCAGGTTCTGGCGTGCCCGCGCGAGGAACGAACCGAACTCCAGGACATCGCGGTTGGTGGCGGATATTTCCCGTTGCTTCTCGCGTAGCTGGGTTTTCGAGGTGAGGCCGCGCTCCACCATCGCACTTGCCACCTTGACGTCCTCATTGAGCAGGGCAAGCTCACCGTCGCGCAGCTTGCCGCTCTTTTCCAGCGTGTCGATCTCCTCGACATAACCAACCTTCTGCCGCGCCAGGCTGTTCAGCTCGGCATCGAGCGATGTGCGCCGCATCTCGAACAGCGTGCGCTCCGCTTCCACGACCTGCTGGACGACGCGGGCATCGGGTGTTCCGATATCGTCATTCGCCAGATAGGCGAAAGGCCCTCCGTTGAGTTCCGCTTCCAGGCGTGCCCGTTTCACGTCCTGGGCGAGAAGCTGCACACCGAGATCGGCATATTCCTGCCTGAGGCCGGCAAGGCGTGTAGAGCCACTTTCACCTTCCGCCAGCGCCTCCTTCTGCCCGCCGCCGAGTGCGAACAGTTCGAGCGCGATCATGCCCGGGTGAAATTCGTATTTGCCTGGTTTCTGCACCTCGCCGACGATGTAGACGGGCGCATAGTTCTCCACCACCACGGCGACGGAGAGATTGGCGATGTGCACCTTCAGCCCGTCGTCAATGGTGGCGCGGATCTGCTCGATGCTCTTTCCCGTCACGGGGAGATTGCCCAGCAGCGGATAACCGATCGTGCCATCCGCACCGACCGGAAAGGAGCCGCTCAGCCCCGTATCGCCATAGACGGTGATACGCAGCACGTCGCCATTTCCCACCGGATATTCGGCGCCGATCGCCGTGTCTGGCCCGTTCGAAACGACGAGCAGCAGTGCGCCGAGAACCGCAGCCAGACGGGTTGCACCTCGCCGACGGCCGGCGGCAGTGGGAATGGCCTCTTGCGCCTTCAGCATCTGTTTCAAGCCTCACATTCCGGCGATGGACGGCATGTCTACGGCCGCATCGCTGCGTTTTCTGCCTTCGTTTGCAGCCTGGAGATCCGCGGTGGTGCTCGCCCGACGGTTCAAGGTGCCGCGCGAGGCCTCGTTGATGACGAGCCCGTCTACAACGACGCCTGCCGCCGCGGCCTTGCGCAGGCCGTTCATCGCCTGCAGGGAATCACCGCCGGCCGGTATGACGAAGATGGTTGCGTCGACGAGGGCCGAGACGAGCAGCGCTCCCGATCCGCTCCCCACCGAGACGGAATCGATGACGACCGCGTCATAGGTCTGCTTGAGCGTAGAAAGCAGCCGGGCGAAGGCCTCGTGGCCGAGGATATGCTCGACGGGACCTTCCGCCACGCCGGCGCAGACGAGATCGATGCCGGATACCGCGTCATGGCGCAGGACATCGTCAAGTAGGACGCTATCGCGCGCGGCAACGAGGTCAACGACGGTGCGGCCGGGCTGGACGGAAAACTCCCGCGCTACGGCGGGGGCCAGAAGGTTTGCGTCGAGCAAGACGGTCCGTAGCCCCGTTGCCGCCAGCGATCGGGCAAGACAGGAGGCGATGAAGGTCTTGCCTTCACGAGGACCCGCGGATGTCACCGACACCGTCAGGGCGTTGCCGGCGCGGGCAGAAAGCCGCAGGCGCCCCTGCAGATCGGCCACCGCGTGGGCGAAGGGCGTATGGCCCTGGCAAATCAGCTTGGCCATGCCGGCGCGCTGATGCTGCGACAGTTCCGGAATGCGCCCGACGATCGGCACGCCGCTATGCCCTTCATAGGCGGTCGACCGGCGCAGGAAGGCGGAGCGCACTTCCAGAAGCACGGCAACGAGCAGCCCGCCGGCGAGGCCGAAGACGATCCCGGCGAGCAGCCACGTCGATGCATCGGGGCTTGCCCGCACGGACGACGGCATCGCCTTGGAGATGATGCGTGCTTCCGCCATCGCGATGCCGTCCTGCTCGATCGTCTGCTTGTAGCGGGCAAGATAGCTCTCGTAGATTGCGCGGTTCGCACTCGCTTCGCGATCCAGCTGGTCGGCCTGGACGATTGCCTCGTTCGCGGTGGACATCTCGGTCTGCATCTGCCGGAGGCTGGCTTCCAGGCCGGCCTGCTGACGCTTGGAGACCTCGATCTCGTTGCGCAGGCTCTCGACGATCTGGGCCACCTCCACCTCGATCTGCGCCTGGATCGTCTCAAGCTGGGATTTGAGCTCTGGGATCTGCGGGTTCTTGACGGCGCCGCTCTCGCTGATCGTCGCAAGCGAGCGTTTGAGCCGGGCCTCCTCGGTGCGCAATTGCTGGATTGCCGGTGAGTTCAGGACCTCTGACAGGGCAAGGCCGCTTTCGGCCTTGGAAACGTCGAGTGCGGTTTCCAGTCGGGCGCTTGCCCCCGCGACCTGCGCCCTGAGCTTTGCCAGTTCCGTATTCAGCCCGGCGATCTGCTGCGAAAGCAGGGTCGTTCCGCCCGATTTGACGATGCCGGATTTTTCGCGGAACTCGGTCGCCGCATGTTCGGATCGTTCGAGTTCGCTGCGCAGGCTCACGAGACGGGTACCGAGCCAGTCGCTAACATGCCGTGTCGCGGTCGTCTGCACGTCGACCTGATAGTCGATGTAGGCCTCCGCATAGGCATTGGCGACGATGGCGGGAAATTCCGGGTTGGCGCCGCTGAACGAGATGTAGATCGTATAGGAGCGGCCATCGTTCGCGACCCGCACGCCGGAGAGCAGCTGATCGACCAGGATGCGATCGTCAATGGTCGCGTGGGACCTCGGCTCAGCCGTCGTTGCCGCCGCGGAACCAGCACCGGTTTCTCCCGTCAGGCCAAGACCCTTGGCGACGTCGACGCCAGCCTTCTGGAGCTGTGCCAGGACCTTTTCGCCCATCGATCGTGAGCTGATGATGTCGATCTCGGTCCGCAGCGCGGGGCTTTCCTGCGGCAGGGGCGAGACAACGGATTCGGTCGGCAGTGCCTGGAACTTGCGCACATCCAGCGCCAGCACCGCCTCGGCGAAGTAGCGCGACGGCTGGTCCAGATAGCCGACCGTCGAGCTGAATATGCCCGCTGCCAGAAAGGAGAGGATCAGCCATTTGCGCTGCAAGACAAGCGACACCGCCCGAGAAACAGCAAGTTCCTCGGAGACGCCAGGGCTCCCCGACACGATCATGACACTATTCCTGTTGCGGGGCGCTCTAGGCCCGGCCGAGATGATGCTCGGCGTCAGGCAAGAGTTCGCCGACCTTGCACGCGACCTCGGTGCGGTTCGTGGCGCCGAGCTTCTTCATGATGTTCCGGATATGCACCTTGACGGTGCTTTCGCAGAGATTGAGTTCCCGTGCGATCATCTTGTTCGCCTTGCCACGGCGCAACGCCTCGGCGACGGCCGTCTGGCGCACGGTGAAGGCGGAGCGGATCGCCTTGCGGGCGACGAAGCCACCCACGAGACCGCGCATCGCGAGTACGCTGCTTGCCGGCACGAACTGCCCGCCGGCAATCGCCAGCCCGATCGCCTCGATACACACATCGACATCGACGGAGCTTGGAATGAAGCCATGCACACCGAGATCGATGGCCTGCAGCACATGGTCCAGCGCCTGGCTGTTGGAGAGCACCACGACCGGTACCGGCTCCAGCGTCGTCACGAGCTGGGTGATTTCCTGCCGAATTGAGATGTCGCTGATATCGTTGCTGCCGATGTTGATCACCGCAACCCTGAGGGTGCCGAGCGTCGTCTTGCATTGCTGCCAGCTGGCGATGCCCGAGAAGGTGAAGATGCTGATGCCGATTTGATGGGAAATGAGGCTGTTTGCGAGGCATTCCCGGTCGAGGTTCCGCTTGTCGAAAATCGCCAGGTAGTCGTTTGCCGCGTAGGTCTGCGGCGGATAGTCAACTCGCTCGCTCACGGCCTCTCGCCGCTCGACGCCGAGCGAGTTCCGCGATCGAAAGATGTCGATTGACTGCCTCTCCAAAAATGTTTCGTCTTTCGCCATGGCACCCCTCACTAACTCCTGGTTCGAAATACGAGCCTTGGTCTGGTTCCGCTTATTCCTCGTTCCGCTTTATTAGCGTTAACGTTTCATGTCGGTGAATCCACCTAAACAAGCGCTAATTTTCTCACTGTGAATGCCTCTGCGAAGAGCGAAGGCGAGCGGCATTCCATTCCGCGCACCCGGGCAACGCCTCGAAACACGTCCTCGTGAAACCAATCCTTCGATCTCTGCGTCGAAAAATGCTCCATGAGCAGCTCGATCTTGCGTTCGATCATTCCTGGCAGCAGCGGCACATAGGTATTGCGCTCGACGAAGTCCCCGTCCCATTTCGGGATTTCGTATTCCAGCACGAAGTGGTCGCGGAAGACGTTTGTGGTCAGTTTGTTCAGCTCCTGATGATCCTGGTGCGCGTCGAAACGGCTGTGCGTGAAGATGACATCGGGCTCCACGCGCTCGCGCAATGCCAGCAGGAACTGTTTTATCTCCCGGCTCTGGCTCGGAAAGTAGCTGTCTTCGAAGCCGCAGACCTCCACCGCCGCGCAGGCAGCGCCCTCAAGAAAGGCAGCTGCCGAACGGCGGGTTTCCAGTGCTCGTTCGGGTGTTGCGCTCATCACGCACCAATGGACGTCGAGCCTCACGCCGGCTGCGATGAGGCCGAGGATCGTGCCGCCTGCGCCGATCTCGATGTCATCGGCATGTGCGCCGAGGCAGAGGACCTTCAACGGGAGCCCGGCAGCGGCCATCGACAGCGTTTTCATGAGCGGCCTGCCATTCGAAGGCTGGAGACCCGGCCGGCCGCCATCTGGCGCACCCACGGCATCTCGCCGCGCTCGACCATTTCCTCCAGCATCTGCCAGTCGCGCAGCGTATCCATCGACCGCCAGAAGCCCTCGTGCTTGTAGGCCATTAGCATGTCGTCCTTGATCAGCCGCGCGAAGGGCTCGAGCACCAGCTCCTCGCCCTCGCGCATGTAGTCGAAGATCTCGCGGCGCATCAGGAAGTAGCCGCCGTTGATCCAGATTTCCGACGTGTCCGACGAACGGAACTCGACAACCCGGCCCGCCGGATCGATGTCGGCAAGATGATAGGTCAGCGGCGGCCTGACCGCGAGGAAGCAGGCGATCTTGCCGCTGGCCTCGAAGCGGGCGACCATGTCGTCAAGATCAACATCGGTCAGGCCGTCGCTGTAGTTGGCGAGGAACATTCGCTCACTCATGACATGGTTGCGCACGGCCCACAGGCGCTCACCGATATTACGCCAGATGCCTGTGTCTATCAGCGCCACGCGCCATTGCTCCTGGGCCTCGCCAAGAAGTTCGACCCGCCCCTCGCCGGACACCACGCAGTCCGAAAAGGTTTGCGGGCGGCAATTCAGGAAAAATCCCTTGATGACATCCGCCTTGTAGCCAAGGCAGAGGGTGAAATCGTCATGTCCATAGGAAGCGTAGTACTGCATGACGTGACGCAGGATCGGCTGGGTGCCGAGCGGGATCATGGGCTTCGGAATGCTCTCGGAATATTCCCGGATGCGCGTACCCCGGCCACCGCAGAAAAGCACGACTTTCATGACCAGGCCTCCGCGGGATCGATGATGCTGACATCGGGGATGGGGATGATGAACTTCGCGCCCCAGTCGCCGACATGGCGCATCTGTGCGACGATCTCGTCCTTCAGGTTCCACGGCAGGATGAGAATGTAGTCCGGCCTGTGCTGGTCGATCGCTTCCACGGGCAGGATGGGAATGTGCATGCCTGGCGTGAACCGGCCGTGCTTGTAAGGATTGCGGTCCACGGTGAAGTCGAGGAAATCCGTGCCGATGCCGCAATAATTGAGCAGTGTGTTGCCCTTGCCGGGCGCGCCATAGCCGCAGATGCGCCCGCCGCGCTCCTTCACGCCGATGAGGAAATAGAGAAGGTTGCGCTTGGCCTTGCGGGCTCTGGCCGCAAACGATGTGTACGCCTCTACCGTATGGAGCCCTGCGCGCCGTTCCTGCCCCAGGAGGTCGGCGACACGGGGACTGATCACGCTATGTGCGCCGGCATGGCCGAGATAGATCCGCAGCGAACCGCCATGGGTCGGCAATTCCTCCACGTCGAAAACCTCAAGCCCGTGCAACCGCGCGGCTATCTGTACCGTGAGCAGGGAGAAGTAGGAAAAATGCTCGTGATAGATCGTGTCGAACTGGTTGTGTGCCAGAAGCGTCGCGACATGGGGAAATTCCAGTGTGATAGCTCCATGCGGCTTGAGGATGCGCCTCATGCCGGCAAGGAAGTCATTGAGGTCCGGCACCTGTGCCAGAACGTTGTTGGCGGCGATCAGATCCGCCTGCTGGCCGGCTGCGACCATGTCGTCGGCGAGCCGCTGTCCGAAGAAGGCGATTCTCGTCGGCACGTTTCTCGCAATGGCGGCCTTTGCCACATTGGCGGCGGGTTCGATGCCGAGCACGGGAATGCCGCGCGTGACGAAATGCTGGAGCAGGTAGCCGTCATTGCTGGCGATCTCCACCACGAAGCTGTCGCCACCAAGGCCGAACCGTTCGATCATCGCTCCGCAATAGCGTTTTGCGTGTTCCACCCAGCTCGTGGAGTAGGACGAGAAATAGGCATACTCCTCAAAGATGCTTTCGCGGCTGACATACTCCTCCAGTTGGACGAGCATGCATTCTTCGCAAACCCGGACATGGAGCGGGTAGTATTCCTCCATACGAACAAGTTCATTTTCCTGGCGAAAACTCTCGCAAGGTGGAGACATACCGAGATCAACGACAGTATGGTTCAGTGCCGTTCCGCATAGACGGCAGTTCGGCTTCAAGGAAATCTCAGAAACATACGAAAATGAAGGACTACTCTGAGAGCTCATCTACCGTCTCCACAGAAAGATTCGACAGAATGGGAACGAAAAGCTGAACGAGGGCAGCCTTCCAAATTGAAATCGTCTCTTGGCCCACTGTCAGATTAGGCGAGTGGTACGGCAGTTTCGATACTGCTATGCGAACACGCCCCCTGTCTGAAAGGCGTAGCATTTCGAACGTGTGGTAAGCTTTCCTTAACTATACCCTCACCGGCCGGCCAGAATACGTCGGAAGAAGCACTTGGCAGCACGGCGGCGCGCGGCAGGATAGCGGACTCCAGGGAGGAAGGGTGCCATGTTGTTCGCCCAAACTGATCTCGAAGGTATATGGTTGATCGAGTCGTGCCCCATTGCGGACGAGCGCGGTTCCTTTGCGCGAACCTTCTCCATCGATGAGATGGAGCATCACGGACTCGAACGCCATTTCGTGCAGCACAGCCTTTCCCGCTCGCGAGAAAGACACACGCTCCGTGGCCTTCATTTCCAGGATGAGCCGCATGGCGAGGTGAAGCTGGTGTCCTGTCTCAAGGGGGCGATCTGGGATGTTGCGGTCGACCTGCGGCCGCAATCTCGCACCTATCTCCGCTGGACGGCAGCAGAGCTTACCGAACAAAACATGCGGCAACTCTATATTCCCAAGGGGTTTGCGCACGGTTTCCTGTCACTCACCGAGGATGTCGCAGTCGGCTACCTGATATCGGCCCGCTATGAGCCGACGGCAGGCCGTGGCATCCGGTATGATGATCCGGCGCTCGGTATCGACTGGCCTGCGGCACCGTCCGTCGTCTCGGACAAGGACAGAAACTGGCCGCTGCTTTCAGGGTGATCCGCCCGCAACGCCAAGCAGCCCGCAGGCCTTCAGCCGGGCGGCGGCCTCGGCGATGTCGCGGAAGGAGAGGCCGGACCGGCGGGCGATATCCAGAAGCGTATGGGTGCCATCCGCCAGATTGAGGACCCAGAGGTAGCCGATCGTAACATCCGAGGTTACCTTGTGCCCGCCCGTCGTCGAATAGAGCCCGCGCCGCCCGAGCTGCGGCTCGCCTTTCGGAGAGAGGTTCAGTGGCAACCAGTCCCCCTCCAGAGCCTCCACGATATCGAGGATCATCCGGAAGGAGGATGCCAGGTATTGCGGTTGCACCAAGTCCAGGTTGTCGGCCGAGGTATGATATTCCGGGAAGGTACCGAAGGCGCTTCGTTGCAGCAGACCCACCGGAAGATTGAAGCCCGGCGAGCAGAACTGGCGTTCGTCATAGCCGAAGGGACTGAAATCCACCGTTGCCACCCGCTGCCCGTCGCAGCGCACGGCATCGATCACCCGGTCGATAACGGCATTGCCACGGCGGCTGCGCTTGTAGACCGGACCGCCGCCGTCGCCGATGCAGGAGACCACCAGGCCATGGTCGATGCGATGTGCAGCCCCTTCATTTGCCGCCAGCCAGCAGAGTGAGCCTATGGTGCCCGGCGCGAAGAGAAAGCGGTAGCCGAAACGATTGCGCCGCTGCGCCAATGTTTGCGCCAGAAGGGTGAGTACGGCGAGACCCGAGCAATTGTCGTTCGCCAGAGAGGGATGGCAGATATGGGCGGAGAACAGGACCTCGCGATCCGTTTCGCCTGGCAGGAAGACTTCACCATAGGTCAGCGTCCCGTCGGCAAGTTCCGTGTCGATGATGACCTCGTACTCCTCGTCGGGTAGGGCCAGGTAGTCGCGATGGGCCATGCAGAACCCCCAGTCACGGGCGTAGTAGCTGGTGCGGTAGGGAATGAGGTCCGGCTGATCCGGCAGCGTGTGGAGATGCGGCCTCAGCTCCTCCAGCGACAGGCGGCGCGACACCGGCTCGCTGTAGTTCACGAGATGGAGGTTCGAGCTGGCGAAATCCACGATGGTTCGGCCACTGGCGGTGCGCAGAACCGCGCCGCGCACGGTCCATTCCTGCGGCACGATCCAATCAAAGACCTGCGTGCCCGTCCGCACTTCGCGCACCGCGATATCGATATGTTCGGACAGGATGGAGAGGGTTTTGCGCACCCCTTCGCCGGTGATGCTGCGGCAGATCGGAAAGAGCCGGGCGACGAGCGCAAAAAGCGCGCGGCCCGGATCGGCCGTGTCGCCCGGCAAGGCTCCGGGGAGAAATGGTGTGGCCTCACCCATGCCGATGCCTCAAATGTGGATTTCCCGCATGGCGGCCGGGTTGGGTACCGCCGGGCGCCAGCGCAGGTCCGGATCGATTGCGCCGGTTTCGAGGAGCTGGCGGATCTGGCTGATACGCTGGTAGCGCGGACCTTCGAATTCTGTGAGGCTCAGCCCGGCGCTGCTATAGGCCGCATAAAGCTGGCGCGCGCCGGCCACCACGTCCCATTGCGGCTGGAACGCCGGCAGAACACGCGCGATCTTGCCGAAATCGACGCGATAGGAGCGTGCGTCCGGTCCGGCTTCCTGGGCATAGTCCAGCCGGCACCCCGGCACGATCCGCGCGACGACGTCGGCGATTTCGCGGATCTGGTAGTTGTGTGCCGTCTGGCCGACGTTGAAAGCCTCGTTGAAAACGCTCTTTGCCGGCGCCTCCAGGGCCGCAAGGAAGGCCCGGGAAATATCCTCGATGTGCACGATCGGCCGCCAGGGCGTGCCGTCCGACTTCAAGAGGATGAGGCGCTGCGTCACGGCCCAGGCGACGAGATTGTTGAGCACGATATCGAAGCGCAGCATCGGCGACAGACCGTAGGCCGTCGCAGGCCGCAGGAAGACCGGACAGAACCGGGCGTCCGCAAGTTCGGCGATATCGGCCTCGGCCCGCACCTTGGAGATGCCGTAGGCGGAGACGGGATTGAGCGGCGCGTCCTCATTGACGAGATCAGCGCCGGCAAGGCCGTAGTTGCTGCAGGAAGAAGCAAGGAGGAAGCGGGAAACGCCTGCCTGTTTCGCTGCACGCGCAACCCGCACGCTGCCCCTGTGGTTGATGTCGTAGGTGACCTCGGGATCGAGATTGCTGAGCGGGTCGTTCGAGAGGGCGGCAAGATGGATCACTGCGTCGAAGCCGTCGAGGTCACGGGGCGAGATGTCGCGCACGTCCTTGAGCACGGAGGGAACATCGACCATCGCGCCACCCGGCGCGTAGGTGCAATGCCGGTAGAGCCTGGCATCGTAGCCATGCACGTCGTGTCCGGCGCGCAAGAGGAAAGGCACCATCACGGCGCCGATATAGCCCTGGTGTCCAGTCACAAGCACTTTCATGTCGAAAACCCCCATCTGACGTTCGGGGATGGTAGGCGTGGGGGGCGGTGACCACGATTGAGGACAAAGACGGCCTCCCCTGCCGGAACGGTGCAGTCGTCGCGTCACCGTACCCCTTTCGGCGGATCAGGCCTTGTGCGCAGCGCTGTTGTAGCGGCGAAAGACGACCTCGGAGGGCCGACCCACAAGGTGGCGCTCCACGCCGTCTTCGAGTGCCATCCGGTAGATGTGGAGCGCGCCGTCGAAGGCATCGATGGTCTGGTCTATATCGTCGTCGCCGTGCGAGTAGCTCACGACGAGCGAGGGGGCGAGCACGCCGCGGCGGATCGTTTCCTGAAGGAGCAGGGTGCGGAACAGCTGTGAGGGTTTTCCCGTCGCATCCCGTGTTCCGTAGGACAGACAGGCCGGGTGCCCGGCGACATTGACGTGGCGTTCCAGGCCGTGCCGGGTGATGATCTGGTCGATCCCTGCCTTCAGCCGCAGCCCCTGGCTGCGTAGATGCTCTATGACGGGCTCCTGCGCATAGACATGCATCGTCGCGATTGCCGCCGCCATGGCATGGGTCTCGGCACCATGGGTCGTCGACAGCAGGAAGACCCGCGGCTTCTCCACCTGCTCGATGCCGCCGAGGACCATGTATTCCCGCTCGCCGGCGAGAGCGGAGATGGCGAAACCGTTGCCCAGCGCCTTGCCGAAACACGAAAGGTCCGGCCGCACGGCATACTGCGCCTGTGCGCCGCCACGGGCCCAGCGAAGCCCGGTGATCATCTCGTCGAGGATGAACAGTGCGCCGTTGTCATGGCAAAGGTCTTTCAGGTTCTGGAGATAGCCCGGTGCAGGATCCTCGCCGCGCGAGGCCTCCAGGATGAGCGCGGCGATGGCGCCGGGATGGCGGGCGAAAAGTGCACGTGCATCGTCGAGGTCATCGTAGCGAAAGCCCAGTGTCAGGCTGCTGACCGCTTTGGGGATGCCGGCATTCATCTCGGTCGTGCCGATGAACCAGTCGTCCGTCGAGAAGAACGGATGGTCGCTGCACCGCGCGACGAGATCCCGCCCCGTCACCGCGCGGGCAAGCCGCACCGCACCGGAGGTCGCATCCGATCCGTCCTTGCAGAACTTCACCATGTCGGCTGTCGGGATCATGTCGAGGAAGGTCGAGGCACATTCGACCTCGATGTGCGAGGGCCGCGTGAAATTGCAGCCGAATTCGAGCTGTCGCATGACCGCATCGAGCACGTGGCGATAGGCATGGCCGAGGCCGACGGCCCGGTTGCCCATGCCGTATTCGATGTAGCCGTTGCCATCCACGTCCCAGACATGGCAGCCGTAGCCGTTGACGATGAAGCCGGGGGAGAGCACCGGATATTGGTCGTCGCCCTTGGCATAGGTGTGGGCGCCGCCGGGGATCATCGAATGCGCGAGATCGCGTAACCTGTTCGAATTGTCGAAATTCTGGATGAACCCGGCCATTGGTCAGTCCCCCCTCGGTTCCCTAGACCTACCACCGCAGGGGTAGCGCGCCATCCAAACCCTTGGGCGTGATGGACTGGCCGATAGAGGTAGGCCTCAGCTGAACAGCTCGTTGAGCTTGAAGATGACCTCCGTCCGGTTGTGGACCTTCAGCTTCTTCATGATGTTGCGGATATGCACCTTGACCGTGCTCTCCCTGAGGGCGAGTTCGTAGGCGATGATCTTGTTGGCCTTGCCCAGCTTGAGCATGGAGATGACCTCCTCCTCGCGGCTGGTGAACACCTCCGCCCGCTTACGCTCCTGCTGGTCGGCAACGGACATCAGGCGGCGCAGCTCCGGCAGGCTCTCGGTGGAGATGAAGATGCCGCCCGAAAGGGCAAGCGAGATCGCCTTGACGCAGACGGCGATGCCGACTGCCGACGGAATGAACCCCTTGATGCCGAGATCGAGCGCCGTGAGGACCTGGCGAAGGTCGTGATTGTCGGACAGGATGATGACCGGCAGCTCGGGAAATTTCGTAACGAGCATGCGAATGCTCTCTTCGATGCCAGACTCGGTGAAGTCATGGCTTCCAAGGCTGATCAGGAGGCCGCTCGAGTCTCCGGAATATTTCGCCATCCATGCTTCGATGGAGCTGAACAGCACGATCGTCATGTTGAGACCGTGCGATACGAGGCTCTGCGACAGACACTCGCGGTCAAGTGCCCGCTCGTCGATGATGTCGAGAACCGGTGCGCGGTAGAGCGACGGTTTCACGTTTACGGACGATGGAAAAGGGGAGGACGGGATTGTCCCGTTCAAACCTTTTCCGGTGCCGGACCCGATTATTCCCCTAACTTCAGTCACAGCGAAACTCCTGGTACATCACGCTTACAGTTGCGAATGTTTGGTCGCCGGGTCACACTCCTAAAACGGTTGCAACGTCAAAACTGAGTGTGGCAAATGCGGTTTCCCCGCCTATCGGCGGCAGTCGTCTTCTCGTATTTTTCCACTTTCTACTATACCTCATTAAAAAGCGACCCGAACAGATTCGGAAAATACGTAATTATCACAATTACTTATTGTAAATAGTGTTACTTTTAATCATGGGTTGTATCTCCGGCTGGCGTAACAATCAGTTGCACGCTAGGGATAGTCATGCCGTCCATGCACGCTGCGGCTCATCTTCTTCCATCGATCGTACAGTTCTTCGATACCGGCTCTCAGGCCAATGCTTGGTGCCCATCCGAGCGCGCGAAGGCGCGAGCAGTCGAGCAGCTTTCTGGGCGCTCCGTCCGGTTTCAGACTGTCGAAAACGATATGGCCGCGAAAATTGACGATGTCGGCGATGAGGAAGGCAAGTTCACCGATCGTGATTTCCTCGCCGGAGCCGATGTTGATCGGTTTCGGGCTCTCGTACTGCTTCATCAGGAAGACGCAGGCATCGGCAAGGTCGTCGACATGCAGGAATTCGCGCCGGGGCGTGCCGGTGCCCCAGACGACGACGCTGTCGCGATGGGCGATCTTTGCCTCATGCATCTTTCGGATCAGAGCTGGGATGACATGGGAGTGATCTAGGTCGAAATTGTCGTTTCGTCCGTAGAGATTGGTCGGCATGACGGAGATGAAGCGGTGGCCATATTCTTCCGCATAGGCGGCGGCAAGCTTCATGCCGGCGATCTTGGCGATCGCATAGGCCTCGTTGGTGGGCTCAAGGCTTCCCGTCAGAAGGGCCTCCTCGCGGATCGGCTGCTCGGCATGTTTTGGATAGATGCAGCTTGAACCGAGGCACATCAGCTTCTCGACGCCCAGCTCGGAGGCCGCCTTGATGACATTGACGAGGATGAGCAGGTTCTCGACAAGGAATTCAGCAGGATAGCGGGCGTTGGCGCTGATGCCGCCAACCTTCGCGGCGGCGATGAACACTGCCTCCGGCCTCGCCTTGCGCATCCAGTTCGCCGTGTCGGCCTGGGACGTCAGATCGACTTCGCTGCGCGGCACGGTCTGTAGATCGCAGGCTTCGCCCTGAAGGCGGCGCACGAGCGCAGAGCCCACCATCCCGCGATGACCGACCACCCAGACGCGTTTTCCGCGCAGATCATAGGGACTTTCATCCATGGAGGTCATTGCGGCCCTTCTCCCTCATCATGATGTTCACATCCGACATCACCATCTCCGAAACGAGATTGCCGAAGGAAACCGTCGGGCTCCAGCCGAGCCGGGCCCAGGCCTTGCCTGGGTCGCCGAGCAGGAAATCCACCTCGGCGGGCCGGAAGTATCTGGGGTCGATCTCGATGAGGCGCTCGCCGGTCTTGCGGTCGTAACCGACCTCATCGACCCCGCGCCCCTCCCACACGATGGTCCGCCCGACGACGTCGAAGGCGCATTCCACGAATTCGCGGACGGTGTGGACCTCCCCGGTGGCCAGCACATAGTCGTCGGGCGTATCCTGCTGCAGGATGCGCCACATGCCCTCCACATAGTCCTTGGCGTGACCCCAGTCGCGCTTGGCTTCGAGATTGCCGAGATAGAGCTTGTCCTGCATGCCCCATTCGATCGCTGCCACGGCGCGCGTGATCTTGCGCGTCACGAAGGTTTCGCCCCGCCGGGGGCTCTCATGGTTGAACAGGATGCCGTTCGAGGCGTGAAACCCGTAGGCCTCGCGATAGTTGACTGTCATCCAGTAGGCGTAGAGCTTCGCCGCGGCATAGGGGCTGCGCGGATGGAAGGGCGTGTCCTCCCTTTGCGCCGTTTCCCCCAGTCCGCCGAAGAGTTCCGAGGTCGAGGCCTGGTAGTAGCGGCAATCTGCGCCGAGCTTGAGGATACGCATTGCCTCGAGGATCCGAAGGGTGCCGAGCGCGTCCGTGTTCGCCGTGTATTCCGGTGTCTCGAAGCTCACCTGGACGTGGCTCTGTGCACCCAGATTGTAGATCTCGTCCGGCTGGACCTCCTGGACGACCCGGCAGAGGTTTGTCGCGTCGGTGAGATCGCCGAAATGCATCTGGAAGCGCACGCCGGGCGTGCGCGGATCGACATAGAGATGATCGACCCGGGCGGTGTTGAACGACGAGGACCGGCGCTTCAGGCCGTGCACATGGTAACCCTTCTCGAGGAGCAGCTCCGTCAGATAGGAGCCGTCCTGGCCGGTTACGCCGATGATCAGGGCTTTCTTGTCGGTCATGGCTCGCGCCCCCTCTCATTCTGCGAGAGTCAGCGAGCGGGCGGGGGATCACAAGGTGACCGTTCGAGCAGTGCGATGCGTTTCTCCTCCTCCGATAAGGTGAAACCCGCTGCCGGCAAGCCGAAGGTCTATACTCCTCCTGCGGAAGGCGTAGGACGGATAGGGCGGCGCGATGCGCCATAGCGCCTTTGGAGAGCTTGCCGGATGCGGTGCGGCTGGCAGGATCGTAGCCTCTGGAATTGAGGCGGAGTGCGGTCGTGCGGGTCATTTTCGTCAATCGATACTTCCATCCCGACCAGTCGGCGACGAGCAGGATGGTCTCCGCCCTCGCCTTCGGGCTGGCGCGATACGGGACGGAGGTTACGGTTATCGCCAGCCGCAGCCGTCATGACGATCCGCAGAGCGTCCTTGCCGCTGATGAAACGGTATCCGGCGTCAATGTCTTTAGGCTCGCCACGAGCCGTTTTGGCCGCCACACGCTGCCGGGGCGGGCTGTGGACTACCTTTCCTTCCATCTCACGGCTTTCCTCTGGCTGCTCCACCATGCCAGACGCGGCGACATGGTCGTCGTCTGTACGGATCCGCCGCTGATCTCGCTCGCCTGCGGGCTGCCGGTGCGACTGCGCGGTGGCCAGATGATCAACTGGATCATGGACCTCTTCCCCGAAACTGCCGTCGAGCTCGGCCTGTTTCGCAAGGCGCCAATCCTCGGCCGGCTTGCCGCGTATTTGCGTGACCGGTCGATCGTCCGGTCGCGGCTGAGCATATGCCCGACCGAGAGGATGGCGGATTTCCTGCGCCAGCGCGGCGTGCCGGCAGACCGCATCAAGGTATTGCACCACTGGTCGGATGCCACCGAGATCCGCCCGGTCGCAAGGGAGAGAAATGCTCTGCGGGCTGCCTGGAACTATGGCGAAAAATTCGTCGTCGGCTATTCCGGGAATTTCGGCAGGGCGCACGAATTTGCCACCCTGATCGACGCTGCGACCCTTCTGCAGGACAGGGCGGATATTGCTTTCCTGATGGTCGGCGGCGGTTACAAGCTTGGCTCGGTGATGGCTGCCGCGCAGGAGCGCGGCCTTGCGAATGTGGCCTTCAAACCCCTGCAGCCGGCGGAGCGTATCGCCGAAAGCCTTGGCGTGCCGGACATACATGTCGTCTCTCTGCTCCCCCATCTCGAACATTGCATCATTCCGAGCAAGTTCTACGGCATTCTCGCTGCCGGCCGCCCGACGCTCTTCATCGGCGATCCCAAGGGTAGCGTCGCGGCTGTCATCGACGCGCAAGGCTGCGGCGTCACGGCTGCCATCGGCGATCCTGAACGACTGGCCGGCGTAATAGAGGCGCTTGCCGCCACGCCGGAGCGTGTGGCGGCAATGGGTGTAAAGGCGCGGGCCGTGCTTGAGGCGGACTATGCCTATGACCGTGCCCTCATCACCTGGCGCAAGCTCTTTCACGCGCTGGCCGAGGAGGGCACGCTTCCTGCCCGATCCCGCATCCTGGAGGAGGAGCCGTCGTGAACGAGACGATCGTCGTCAGTCAACTCGGCGCCCGTATGCATTATGCCGTGCCCCGGATCCTGGCGCGGGAAGGTCAGCTCGGCCACTTCTTTACCGATATCTGTGGTACGAAGAGTTGGCCCGCTCTGCTGCGAAAGCTGCCGCCCGGCCTTCTGCCAAGGGCGGTACGGCGCCTGACCGGGCGCGTTCCGAGTGGCGTTCCTGCCGAACTCATCACGGATTTCCCGCTGTTCGGCCTCAGATCCGGCCTCCGCCGTCTGCGCGTGGAAAACGATATCGAGGAAATCTCGCACGCCGTCTGGGCAGGCAGCCATTTTTCAACACTCGTCGCCAGCCGTGGTTTTCACGATGCGGCCGGCCTCTACGCCTACAGCGGCGATGCGCTGGAGCAGATGCAGGCGGCCAAACGTCTGGGCATGTGGACTGCCGTCGAGCAGATGGTCGCGCCGCGCACCGTGCTGGAAGCCATCCTTGCGGAGGAGATGCGACACTTTCCGGACTGGGCCGGACCGCCGAAGCAGAATCCGTTCGCCGATACGCTCGCCGAGCGCGAACGAGCCGAATGGCGGATTGCGGACTGCATCGTCTGCCCCTCGGAATTCGTCCGCGACCATGTCGTGGCGGAGGGCGGCCCGGCCGAGCGCTGCGTCGTGGTTCCCTATGGCGTCGATGCCGAGGAGCGGTATGGCCCGGCGGGGCGTACGCCCGGGCCGCTCCGCGTTCTCACCGTCGGTGAAGTCGGGTTGCGCAAGGGCTCGCCCTATGTGCTCCAGGCCGCCGAACGCCTCGGCGCCGCTGCCCGTATCCGCATGGTCGGTCCCGACCGCTTGTCGCCCTCCATTCGCCGCAGGATGGGCCGCTCTGTCGAGTTGAGAGGCATCGTGCCACGTCAGCAGATTGCCGCCGAGTACCATTGGGCGGACGTCTTTCTGCTACCCTCGCTCTGCGAAGGCTCGGCGACGGTCGTCTACGAGGCACTGGCCTCGGGTCTCCCTGTCGTCACCACCTACAGCACGGGCAGTGTCGTGCGTGACGGCGTGGAGGGGCTCATCGTGCCGGAGCGCGATCCCCAGGCGATCGCAGACGCCATCCGGCATCTCGCCGACAACGAGGACATCAGGGCAAGCATGTCGCAAAATGCCCGGCGAACCGCCCGGGACAACACGGTCGAAAAATATGGCCGTCGCCTTCTCGACGTGCTTACCCGTCTGCATGTGCGGCATGGCGTCGTGCCATGAAGATCGTGCACGTCATCACCTCGATGGATCCGGACAAGGGCGGTCCGCAGGCGGTGGTGATGCGGCTTGCGGCCGCGCAGGCCGACCTCGGCCACGACGTCCAGGTCGTCAGCCAGGCGGATCGGGAGGTCGTCACCCGTATGGTGGCGCTCGGCCGGCTCATCCCCGGCTTCGACCGGATCAGCTGGCATCTGCTTCCTCTGCCGGGGCGTGTCGAGGAGATCCTCTGCCGCAGGGCACGGGGTGTGCTTGCCCGCGTGCTCACGGATGCAGACCAGCTGCATCTGCATGGTGTCTGGGAGCCCATTCTCGTCGCCGCCGCAGCCATGGCGCGCCGGCTTGGCATTCCCTACTGTGTCTGTCCCGCCGGCATGCTCGATACGTGGAGCCTTTCCCAGAAACGCTGGAAGAAACGGCTGGCGCTGGCGCTTGGCTGCCGCCGAATGCTCGACAACGCCGCGTTCATCCATGCGCTAAACCGGGACGAGGTCGACCTGATGCAGCCGGTGGGCCTGCGTGCACCGGCCGAGATCATTCCCAATGGCGTCTTTGTCGAGGAATTCGAACAGCTCCCGTCGCCGGAGCCGTTCCTCGACTTGATCTCCCGTCCGAACGGCCGACGCTACGTGCTCTTCCTCTCGCGGCTGCATTACAAGAAGGGATTGGACCTGCTGGCCCACGCTTTCCGCCAGGTTGCGCAGGAACGTCCCGACGTCGATCTGGTCGTCGCAGGGCCGGATGGCGGGGCGGAAGATGATTTTCGCACGCTTGTGCGACGTTTCGGGCTGGAGAGGCGTGTCCTGATGGTTGGGCCGCTCTACGGCGAGACGAAGCTCCAGGCGCTTGTCGCCGCTGCGTGCTTCTGCCTGCCGAGCCGGCAGGAGGGGTTCAGCATTGCGATTACCGAGGCGCTTGCCTGCGGCACGCCCGTCGTCATCACTCACGCCTGCCATTTTCCGGAGGTGGCGATTGCCGGTGCCGGCGTGGTCACGACGCTGGAGCCGGCGGAAATTGCCCATGGCATGATCGAGATCCTTGAGAATTCCGGTGCAGCGGAAAGGATGGGAAGACGAGGGCGCCATCTGGTCTTCGAGAACTATACCTGGCCGCGCATCGCGCGCCTGACGACCGGCCTCTACGAAGCCTATGCGCCACCCCATCCGCACGCCGCGGCGTGACTATTGCGCATCGTCTTCATGCCGGCGGCCGGCAACGGCGCGGGCCGGGTTTCCAATATAGACGGTCCAGGGCACAAGCGGCTTTACCGCCACGCCTCGTGCGCCGAGCACGGCTCCTTCGCCCACCACCGTTCCCGGGCCGACGAAGGCTTCGGCCGCGATCCAGCACCTGCGCCGTAGCACGATCGGCCGCGACACCAGAGGAAAGGCCGCCCGGTGAATGTCGTGCGTGCCGGTACACAGATGCGCGCGCTGGGAGACGATGGCCAGCGCCTCCAGTGTCACCGGGGCGATATTGTAGCAGATCACACCTGGCCCCATCGAGGCGTTCGGTCCCATGGTGAGGTTGCCAGGCCACCAGATGAAGGTCGTGCCGTGCACGATGGCCGTCGGGTCCAGCTTCGCGCCGAAGAGACGCAGCAGCCGATTGCGCCAGCGGTGGAGCGGCGGGGGTGTCCAGGCTGCAAGGCAGCGCCAGGTGATGAGCCAGGCGAGCCGCAGCAGCCGGAAACGAAGTGCGAAGGTCGGCCCGCCGAGGAGCGGCGAAGCGGAGGCTACGTCGTCGAAACGAGGATCATCGTAGCGGGACTTCATGGGCGAACGGTCTCCTCGATGTGAAACGACTGCACCAGCTCATCGTGTCCAAAAGGTGCGACCGTCAGGAGCCGGAGCCTCGTCCTTCCTACTCCTGACGGCGGCCTTGGGAGACGGGAGGCCTCCCCTGACCCTGATCAGACCGGCAGGCCACTTTCGCGTCGTCGCAGTTCCTCGGTCTTGATGACGATCATGTATTCGTAGGCCGCAAGCAGACGACAGTAGTGGTAGCCTTCCCGCCCGTCGAGGAAGCCGCCGCGCAGGACGTACATGTAGAGGAAGCGTGCGGCGGGGCGGAAGGGCAGCCGCATGGCGAGTTCCTTCAGGGCGCGCCTGCGCGTTTCCGGAACACGGCTCAGCACGTCGCGCCAGGGAACATGCTTCTCGCGCAGGCTGACGACCGTCTCGCGTGCCTCGGAGGAGGAGTAGCGATTGTGTTTCTCGTACCAGGCCGTCATGCCCTTGTTGAAGCTGTAGTGGATGAAATGTGCGTTGAGACGCCCTTCCGGACCGTCTGAAAAGCAGCGCGAATGCGCTTCCCGCTCGTAGCGTACGCAGTCCGGCCGAACGAGGCGGGTGATCCAGGTCGGATAGAGGCTGCTGTGTTTGATCCAGCGCCCCATGAACATGTTCTTGTAGCGGATGCGGTAGGAGGTCTCCGGCCGCGTCGGATCGCGGGCGATCGCCAGCATCTCGTCGCGCAGGTCCGGCGGTGTGATCTCGTCGGCATCAGGCGTGTAGACCCAGGGGTATTTGTACGCGATCTCCTTCAAGCCATAGGTGCGCTGTCCGGATTCCGTGTCGTGTACCCGCTGGTAGACGCGCGCGCCTGCAGCACGTGCGATATCCACCGTCCGGTCGGTGCTGTAGGAATCGAGCACCACGATGTCGTCACACCAATTCAGCGAGGCAAGGCAAGCGGGCAGGTTCCGCTCCTCGTTCAGCGTCATGATCAGCACGGAAATCGACATGGGCGCGTTCCCGCCTTTCACGGATGCAGATTGATCGAGGGCCGCACGATGCGGTGGAGGCGATGGCGAACCGAGGCTTCGACGGCCAGTACGAAGGCCGTGTGGGCGAAAGCGACGAAAAAGAGACCGATCGTCATCACCGATGCCGGCACGCCGGCGACCAGACCGAGATAGCCGACGCCGCCGCACAGGAACGACACCACGATGATGGTGTAGCTTGCCGCGGCCGGCGAAAGGCCGGTATCGATCAACAGGTGGTGCAGATGCCGGCGGTCGGCTGACATCGGGCTGCGATGGTCCAGCATGCGGCGCACCATCAGGCTGAGCGTGTCGGTGACGGGGATGATGACCAGCCACAGAAGAACCGGAAAAGGCAGGTCGTCCGTCCCGCCGGAAAGGCGCAGGACGAGATAGGCGATGATCGCTCCCAGGGTGGTGCTGCCGGCATCGCCGAGATAGACGGCGGCCTTCGGCCGCCACGGGCTCCGTGCATTGAAGATCAGGAAGCCGATTATCGCCGCGATGAGCGCCATGACCGGGAAGACAAGTCCCTCCTCGTTGAGATGCACCACAAGGAGAAGGATCCAGACCAAAGCGGCGACGGCACTGCCGCCCGCAAGACCGTCGATGCCGTCCATCATGTTCCAGGCGTTGACCAGCCCGACGATGAATGTGGCGGAGAGGATGAAAAGGCCTGCCGCGCCCCCGATCGCTTCCGGCGGCAGGAGATCGCCGAGGGAAAGCCGGCCAAGACCTTCCGTGGTGATCAGGGCCAGCGCGATCAGCACCTGTGCCAGGAAGCGGGTGCGGGCAGGCAAGGTAAACCGGTCGTCGGCGACGCCGAGGATCGTGATCAGGCCCATTGCAACCCAGAAGCCGAGCCCGAGGCTCAAGGGGCCTGACAGAAGGGTAATCCCTGCAAAAGACAGGAAGATCGCGATACCGCCGCAAAGCGGAATGGCGCCCTCATGGATCTTGCGATGATCCGGCAGATCGATCAGGTGCAGCGGAATTGCGAGCCGGCGCAGGAAAACGATCAGAAAGGCACTCAAGGCAAGGGAAGCTGAACTTTCAAGCAGCAGGAAAACCATCGGATCCCCCTTGTTGCGGCGCTCACCCTTCGTCATCACGGTGTTTGGCCGACGATGAAGCATAGCGAGAGACCCCAGGGGCTGAAAATTCCAGCAAAGGGGGAAGGTGCAATTGGTAAAGTACCGGAAGATGTTTGCACGCTCTGGTTTTCTACCTCGTTTCCGCCAGACACTCCGCCTTTTGGCCGAAGGGAGGGCATATGCGGCCACCACCTTCGACGCTCCAGCCTCGTATTCCATCGGTTTTGCCGCCGGTTTGGCTGAGGAGCCGCCTTACCACCAATGGCGCAAGGCGCTGCGCCGAAAGGACAGATGGCGCGCCTTCGGCGGCACCCGCATGCTCGCCCCATGGACACGATCGAGAGCCAGCGCACGTTCTGGAATGCATGGAACGCCGAAAACCGCGAGGCGCGCGTCGGCGAGATATCACGCCGTCAAGCTGAGATCGTTCTGGACTGGCTGGGCACGCTTGGTCGCGACGACCTGAATATCATCGAAGTCGGTTGCGGCACGGGATGGCTTTGTCCGCATCTCGCGCGCTTCGGCCGGGTCACCGGCACTGATCTGTCGGATGACGTGCTGCGGCGCGCGCAGCTCAGGTGGCCCCATATCAAGTTCATCGCGGGCGATTTTGCTGCGCTGCCTCTTTCCGAGGAAGCCTATGACGTCGTGGTGAGCCTTGAAGTTCTCTCGCATATTGCTGACCAGCCGGCGTTCATTGCCGGGATCATGCGGTTGCTGAGACCGGGCGGCATCCTGTTGCTCGCCACACAGAACAGGACCGTTCTCACCCAGCGTTGCCATATCCCGCCGCCCCAACCGGGGCAGTTGCGCAACTGGGTGGACCGAAACGAGCTTCAAAAGCTGCTGGAAGCCTGCTTCGACGTCGAGCGGCTCGTTTCCGCCACTCCCGTCGCCCACAGGGGCCTGCGCCGCATCCTGGCAAGCCAGAGGCTGAACAATGTCCTGAAGACGATGGTCGGTGATCGTTGGCGCGACCTTCTGGAACGGCGTGACTGGGGCTGGACGCTGATGGCGATGGCGCGCAAGGCCGAACGATAAAATACCGAGTGATCGAAGTTGGGTCCGGTATTTTGCAGTCTTCCAAAGATCGGTTTGCCTTTGGTTGTAAAACCATCCTCCGGCTATCGTATTTCTGCAAATGGGCCGCTGAACCGCAAACAGGATGTTTTGCTCTCTTTGGTGAATAAATAAGCCTCCGTTCACGTTATTGAGTATGCCTTATCCTGTCGATGACGATCACACGGGAGTCATAGATGAAATCGCGACAAATTGCTCTGACCCTGGAGCCAGAAAAAGCCATCGCTACTGTCGGTGTCGCGAAGAAAATCTCTGAAATTCTCAGGGCAATTGCTCAAGAATTAGACAATAAAGGGATAAGTGAAGTAGATGTCCCATCTCAGATCGGGCCATTCTTCGAAATAAATGGGAAAAGACTATGCTTATATATAATTGACCAGTCGCGGGTGGCTGCTGCGCGAGTGAGCAACAATCTCCTGTCCACTTTGTCTCGGCGCCAGCATGAGATTCTCATGGAACTGGTGGAGGGGCGCTCGGCAAAGACCATCGCTGAGCGTCTTGGCATTCATCCAAGAACCGTCGAAGCGCACATACACCGAATTTACCAGAAAACCGGAACCCACGGGATTGCGCAGCTTATGGAAGTTTTCTTCGCGCAGCTTTAGCCGATGCCGGCTTCCTTCGAGATACGGTTATCCCCCCCCATATCTCTTGAGAAAGCTACCGAGAGCTTGGTAGTATTTCGAGTTTTCCTGTAACTTTATCCCTGCAAATGAAGGCCGTGGCGCTTTTCCACAACAGGTGAAGGACAATCGCGCGTTGCGCGTGTAGCCGGGATCCGGGCGATCAGAAGCACCGGTATCATGAAGAGCGCAGTGTGTACCCAGGCGATGGCGATCTCGTTCGTGAAATGCGTCACGACAAGCATGCCCGGTATGGCGGACAACATGTAAAGCAGCTGCATGGCCGTGTTGCCCTGCATGGCGCACGAGTAGATGCCTGCCAGCAGCAAGGCGACCAGCGCGAATTTCAAGCATCCGAAGTAGGAAAACGAGGCGAAGGCATCCATCATGCCCGTTGGCGTCGTTCCTGGTGCCGGTTCGTAACCGACCGCGTAGCGCACAGGGTTTCGAAAATAGAGTGCTTCCTTGCGTGCCGAACCGATGAGCTGGGCCGGCACATAAGAATGAACCAGCGTGTTCCAGTGGGTCGAGCCGTAGTCATAGGCGTTGTTTTCGGAGACGTAGGAAAGCGAGAAGGCCAGATTGCGGAATTCCGGTCCGCCTTCCTTGATGAGCTTGTTCCAGTTTTCCGCAAGGTTGATGTCGAGGACTGCACGCCAGTTCGGCGCCCCGCTATAGTAGGTCGCCGCACGGTATTCGCCGGCGGCGAGCAGGCCGACAACGGCGAAGACCAGGCTCGATGCCACGACATACCGAGGTACGGCATATCCCCGGTGAAACCAGAGCGCGAGCGCTATCATCAAAGCGAGTTCCGCGGTCTCGCCACGCCGCCCGGCGATCACGATGCGATCAAAATAGAACACGAGGTCGAACAGAATGATCCACAGCGCCATCGACGAACGTCGGCGTGCGAAACACAGCAGCGCGATTGCAAGTCCGTAGGTCAGGAGCTTGGCGAAGAAGAGGTATGCGACGGCGGTTCCGGTGAGAAAACCACGGAGGCGCTGCTCATCGTCGAGCTGGCCGAACTTGTGAAAGAAGTAGGCGCCGATCAGCGACAGCGCGGCGGAGCAGGCAAGCAGCCGCTTTTCGCTGAAGTTGGCGTCCCAGCCCAATTTCGAATGCCGCCCCACCTCCCAGCCGATGGCGCACATCACAAGACACAACCAGGAAAAGAAGATTGCGCGCGTCAGGGCGCCGTCCTGCGGCATGAAGCGGTCGTTGATGAGGCCAGGGATCTGCGGCAGGACGAATGTCAGGAACATGGCGGCGGCGAGAAACGGAAAGCCGTAGAAGCCGCCACGTTTCCAAAGCCCCCAGCCCAGAAAGGCAAGGGAGGTCAGCAGGAGAAGCACTGTGCCGATCCATGCCATGGCGAACCTCCGGCCTTTCGTATCGCCATGATTGCGACGGAACGCCGGTAGCGCAACACAGCCATTCGACGTAGCGGACCACCGGCACCTCCGTCTCGCGCCGGCGTGTTCCGCTTTAAGGCGAGGCACAAAGGGCACTCAATCTGTCTTGCACTGGTCTGAACGCCACTGTCGAAGGTGGCTGGCGTGCCTGCGACGGGGAAATGACTGGCGATCGTACAATCGGAGATAGTTTTCAGTATCGAGTGGCGCATCACTTTCAAAAAAATACAAAAGCGCTGTAACAGCGCTCTTGTTGCCCACGTAGGTGCATTTGTCGGTCGCCGTTCTTGAAGATCAGGAGGGCGCGGCCGCCTCTTCTCTACGGAGTGACTTGATGAGCATAGATTCATACGGTCTCGTGACCACGACAGACAGTCACGAAGCGCAAAGAGCTTTCGAAAATGCTGTATTCGGGCTTGCGGCGCATCGCCCGAATACAGCTGCTGGACTGCAGAAAGTGCTCCTGGCGGATCCCGATCATGTGCCGTCCCACGCATTGAAGGGGTTTGCCAATCTCATCCTGGCCCGCTCGGAGCTGCTTCCGACAACAAAGACGGCGCTTGCCGATGCGCGCAAGGCGCTGGCGAAGAAGAAGGGCGGCTCGACGGATGAGCGGACCCTCGTGGAGGCCCTGGAGGCGGCGACACGGGGCTGGTTCCGCCACGCCGCGGACATGCTCGAGGATGGTTTCGAGACGCGCCCGGCCACGTTCCTGCCGTTCAAGCTTTCCCACGCCCTCCGTTTCATGGCGGGCGATCAGGCCGGTATGCTTGCTGCCAGCAGCCGTGCGGCCCTGCGTCTCGATCCGGCAAGCAAGGCGGCCGGGTTCATTCTCGGTTGCCATGCCTTTTCGCTGGAGGAACACGGGCGCTATGACGAAGCGTTGCGGGTCGGCCGGCGGGCAGTGGCGCTGCAACCCGATGACGCATGGGGGCTGCATGCCGTGTCCCATGTGTTCGAAATGCGGGGAGACACGCGGCCGGGCATCGACTGGCTCGAAAACAGCCGCAGCACCTGGTCGCGCTGCAACAATTTTTCATTCCACATGGCCTGGCATCTCGGCCTTCTGCATCTAGAGGGTGGTGATCACGAGCGTGTGCTGCAAATCTACGATGACGAGGTTCGGCCGCAGCCGACCGACGACTTCCGCGATATGGCGAATGCGGTGTCCCTCCTGTGGCGTCTCGAGCAGTCCGGTGTTCATGTCGGGGAGCGTTGGGCGCAGCTAGCCGAGGTCGCCCATGGGCGCCGCCGGGATACGACCCTGGTCTTCGCGGCGCTCCACAATCTGGCGGCCATGGTTGCGGCCGGCGATCATCGCGGTGTGCGGGAGCTGGTTTCGGAAATCGACTTCAAGGCGTGGGGAAAGGGTGACCAGGCGCGGGTCGCCGCAGAAATCGGTGTGCCGATGGCGCGCATCCTCGCCGGGCTCGATGCGCCGGCCGATCGCCAGAGCATCGACCGCATGGTCGCCAACCTGCCGAAGATCGGCGGCAGCAATGCCCAGCGTGATTTCTTCGTCCTCGCCCTCGCAAAGGCCGTCGGCAAGGGCGGCGACGGGGCTACCGTCTCCAGGATCGGCCGGATCCGCCAGAGGCTGAAGGCGGACGATCAGCTCTTCCAGTCGATCGAGCGTTCGGTCGGCATGCGCCTTTCGGCCTGAAACACATCGCCCAACACGGAGAACAGTCATGTCGATGATGGAAATGAACAAGGCAGCCATCTTTCCGGAAATCCGGCCGGGTCTTGTGCGAACAGTCCTTTTTGCGGGGCTTGCTGCCGACATCACCTGGGAAATCTGGGCGCGCCTGATCACGCCGCTGTGGGTCGGTGGTCCTCTGCAGCCGGCGGCCCTTGTTCAGTCGGTGTTCGGCTTCAACAACCTGCTGCTTGCGGAGGTCATCCACGCCATCGTCGGCATCGTCTTCTATCCGATCGGGTATCTGTTCATTGCCCGGCCGCTGCAGCGCCTGATCCTGCCGAAACTGCCGCTCCTCCTCACGGGCATCGGCTTTGGCATCGGGCTTTGGGTCTTCGCGCTCTATGTCATGGCGTATCTCATTGCCGGTTTCCCGCCGTTTCTCGGCTTCATCACGCTGACCTGGGCTTCGCTGGTCGGCCATGTCCTGTTCGGCATCGTAGTTGCCTTCGTCGTGCGCGCCGTCGAGCGATAGGAACCTTGCCGAAGGTGTTCCGGCAACAGTCCATCGGCCTGCAACCGTAGAGAATCCAAAATGCCCGACAAGAACTCGACGCTCCGGGTCGCGGACGTCGTTGCCGCGACACTTCATGCCCATGGCGTTCGCCACGCATTCGGCATGCCGGGCGGGGAGGTCGTCACGCTCCTGGATGGCCTTGGCCTGGCCGGTATTGCGTTCCACCTCGCCCGACACGAGACGGCGGCCGCGATCATGGCTGCCGGCGCGAGCGCCATGACGGACAATCCGGAACTGCTGGTCACGACGGTGGGCCCGGGGCTTGCCAACGCGGTCAACGGCATCGCCGATGCCGCCCAGGAGCGTATTCCGTTGATTGTCCTCTCCGGGATTGTCGACCGGCCGACCAGGGCGCGCTACACGCATCAGGTCATCGACCATGGTGCGCTTCTGCGTCCCCTGGTCAAAGCCTCCTTCGAGATCGAGCCTGAAAGCGCCTCCTCGACGGTGGCGCGCGCCATCGCGATCGCCACGGCGGAGCCGAAGGGGCCGGTGCATCTCGATCTGTCGCCGTCGGTTGCTGCCGCAGCTGCGCCGCGGACGGCGATCGTCCTTTCCCCTGTCCTTCTGGCACCGGCCGTGGCGAGCAAAGATGTGTCCGTGGGCTTGCTGGCGGAGAAGATCCGGAAGGCGGAGCGGCCGCTGATCATCGCTGGGTTCGAGGCGGCGCGTGGGGCGGCGGGAGACGGGCTTCAACGACTTGCGGAAAGCATCGGTGCGCCCGTCATAACGACCTACAAGGCAAAGGGCGTGATCCCGGAAGACCATCCGCTTTGTCTCGGTGGCGCGGGCCTGTCTCCGCTGGCGGACCGCATTCTTCTGGATCTTGCCGGCAAGGCCGATCTTGTCCTCCTGATAGGCTATGATCCGATCGAGATGCGTCTCGGCTGGCTGGATTTCGTCAGCGATCAGTCGATCCTGGTCGATATCGGCATGGCGGCTCCAAGCCATGGCATGCATCATGCCGGCACGCGGATTGCTGCTGCACCCGCCGCGTTTCTTGAGGGGCTCAACCCGTGCCTTGAAAGCCGCGGCTCCTGGCCGGGCGGGGAGCCCGCCAGCGTCAGGGCCTATCTGCTGCGGCTTTTCTCCACGCGGAAATCCTGGGGACCGCATGCCATCGTCAACCAGTTGAATGCGGCTGCAGGCCCTGATTCCGTTGTCGCTGTCGATAGCGGTGCGCATCGCATCCTGCTGTCGCAGAAATGGGTGGCGAAGCGGCCGCTGACGCTGCTGCAATCGGCTGGTTTCTGCACGATGAATGCGGCGTTGCCGCTCGCAATCGGGGCAAGGACTGCCGATCCGGCACGCCGGGTCTTTGCGGTCATGGGCGATGGCGGCCTGGAAATGGGGATCGGTGAGCTTGCCACCGTGCGCGATCTTGGCCTGCCGCTGACGATCGTCGTCTTCCAGGATTGCAGTCTCGCTTTGATCGAACTGAAACAGGCCGGCGCCGGCCTGCGAACCGCCGGGGTCAAGCTCGGCGAAACCGACTTTGCCACCATCGCCCGCGGTTTCGGAGGGCATGGTGTTTCCGTGGAGAATCCCGATGAGCTACGTGACGAGCTTGAGGCTGCCGGCATACGGCAAAACTTCACCCTCATCGCCTGCAAGTTCGACGTCACCGACTACGACGGAGCGTTCTGAGACGAAGGGGGCGTTCTCCACCGGACGCGCCCTCAAGCGAGAGCGCGACCCGCGGCTCGATTTCTTTCGTGGCGTGGGCATGCTGATCATCCTTCTGGCACACATTCCCAACGACCGATGGGCGCTGTGGATACCTGCACGTTTCGGCTTTTCCGATGCCACCGAGATGTTCGTCTTTCTTTCGGGCATGGCCTCGGCGATCGCCTTCGGCACGACGTTCGACCGCAACGGCGCCTCGGCGTTGATTGCCCGCACCGGACAACGCATCTGGCAGATCTATTGGGCACATGTGATCGTCTTCATCGTGGTGGTGGCCCTGATGACGGCCGTGGGCACAGCGCCCACCGGAAACTCCTATCTCGGCCAGCTCAATCTGATCCCGTTCATCGAGGATCCCGGTGAGCTTCTCGTCGGCCTTCTGACCCTGCGCTACGTGCCGAACTATTTCGATATCCTGCCGATGTATATCGTCATCCTGGCCCTGCTGCCGGTGATGCTTTTCGCCGAGCGGGTACATCGTGCCTTGCCATTCGTCGTCATGGTCGGCCTGTGGCTTCTGGCGCAATTCGGCTATGCCCGCTTTTCGGCCGAGCCCTGGTCCGATCGGCAGTGGTTTCTCAATCCGCTCGGATGGCAGCTTCTCTTCTTCACCGGCTTCTTCATCATGCGCGGCAGCATTCAACCGCCGAGGAGAAGCCGGCGCCTGCTGGCGCTCGCCGTCCTGTGCGTGGTCGCCACCGTGCCTTTCGCCTGGTATATTCTTCTGGATGCCGAACCCTTTCTGCGCCGGATTGCCGTCGACCTGGCGCCGCTGACGGACAAGACGCAGTTCGGCCTCCTGCGCTTCGTCCATTTTTCCGCTCTTGCCTACATCGCCGTCCATGTGGTCGGGGAAAGGGGGCGGCGCCTCAAGGGACCGGTCGTCCGTGCGGTCAGCGTCGTCGGGCAGCAATCGCTTGCCGTCTTCGTGACCGGCATGGTGCTGGCACAGGGGATCGGCATCGTTCTTGATGCCGCGGGGCGCGGCCCGCTGGCGGAGGCCGCAGGCAACATCGCCGGTTTTACCGGCCTGATCGCGACGGCCTACCTCGTTGGCTGGTTCAAGACCCTGCCGTGGAGAGCGTGAACATCATGTCCAGCAGCCAGACGGCCGGCAGCCTTGCGGGGCTTCGTGTTCTCGATCTCTCCCGCATCCTTGCCGGGCCGACCTGCACCCAGCTCCTCGCGGATCTCGGTGCGGATGTCATCAAGGTCGAGCGTCCCGGGGCAGGCGACGACACGCGAAGCTGGGGGCCTCCCTTCGTGCCCGGTGCCGATGGGGAAGACAGCGATCTCAGTGCCTATTTTCTTGCCGCCAACCGCAACAAGCGGTCCATCGCCATAGACCTTGCAACGACGGACGGCGTGGCCCTTGTCAAGCGGCTTGCGGCCGTTTCCGACGTGGTCATCGAGAACTACAAGCCGGGCGACCTCGACAGGCGTGGCCTCGGCTACGAGGTTATCCGGGGGATCAAACCCGACATCGTCTGGTGTTCGATTTCGGGTTTCGGCCAGACAGGTCCCTATTCCGATCGCACCGGCTACGACTTCCTCATCCAGGCGATGGGCGGCATCATGAGCATCACCGGAGAGAGCGATACGGCTGGCGGGCGGCCGGTGAAGGTCGGCCTCGGTATCGCCGACGTGATGTGCGGCATGTACGCGGCGGTCGGCATCCTTGCCGCGCTTCGCCACCGCGACGCGACCGGCGAAGGCCAATATATCGACCTGGCGCTCTATGACGCGCAGGTCGCCTGGCTGATCAACGCGGCCACCAACCATCTCGTGTCGGGCAAGGTGCCCGGTCGTATCGGCAACCGGCACCCGAACATCGCGCCCTACCAGACCTTCGGGACTGCCGACGGGGAGATTGCGATTGCGGTCGGCAACGACCAGCAGTTTGCCCGCTTCTGCGTCGAGCTGGGCCTTCCCGACCTCGCCCTAGACGAACGGTTCCGCCGCAACCGGGATCGTGTCATCCATATGGACGCGCTTGACGGCATCCTTTCGGATGCGCTGAAGGCGGACGGGGCCGAGGCCTGGGAACGCCGGCTTGTCGCGGCGGGCATACCCGCGGGACGCGTTGCGACGATCGATCAGGTTCTGTCCGACCCGCACACGGTCGCGCGCGACATGGTGGTCGAGATGCCGGCTGGTGACGGTGGAACCCTGCGTCTGCTCGGAAACCCCTTGAAGATGTCGGCAACGCCAGTTCGGTTCGATCGCCCGCCACCGCATGTCGGGGAGCATGGAGACGAAATCATGGCCGAGCTTGCTCTGGCCGAGGCTGCTGCTGAAAGACAACCGTGATCATGCTGCATCGCTCTCTCCTTGCCCTTGCTCTCGTCATGGCGGCTTCTGTCAGTGTCGCAGACGCGCTTGGCGCCGAGCCGGTTATGCGGATGGTTCCCTCCGGCAACTACAGGATCGCCATGCCCGAGGACGGGGATGTTCGTGGCGCCTATGTGTATTTCCATGGCTTCAAGGGGTCCGCAGAGCTGCAGATGCAGCAGGCCTCCCTTATGGCCACCACGCTCGCTCACCATCTGGCCTATGTCGCCGTCGATGGAACGAAGGGCGGCTGGTCCTTTCCCAATGGAGCGTGGACGGGCCGGGATGAGCAAGCCTTCATTGCCGAGGTTCTCGGTGACCTTTCGGCGCGCGACGGCTTCACGGCGAACAAGATCGTGATCGGCGGGTTCTCCATCGGTGCATCCATGGCGTGGTACACGGCCTGCCAGCAGGGGGAGAAGGCGGCGGCGATGGTGACGTTTTCAGGCGTCTTCTGGAACCCCTTGCCGCGGCCGGAAGAGTGCGTGGCGGAGATCCCGCCGATGATCCATTTCCATGGCACCGCTGACCGGACCTTTCCGCTTTCCGGTCGAGCCATCGGCGCGACGCGTCATCAGGGCGACGCCTACAAGAGTGTGGCCATCCTGCGCCGACGGGCGCTGTGCGAGGATGAAGCAAGAACAAGGATCACCCTTGACGGCATCGATTGTGCGGTCGCGCCCGGCTGCCTCAGGGGCAGCAGCACCATGTGCATCCATGGCGGCGGACACCAGGCGCGCGCCGACATGCTGGATGCCGGCCTGACGGCTGTCGGGTTTCCGAAATAGCGCCGATCGTCTGCCGGAAATGCCCACCGGCCTGTAACAAATTCCTGTCCGGGACCGTAGCTGTTGCAGTGAGCCGGGGCGGCAGGCAGCCGTTCCGGCATCGAGACAAAGGAGCGTCTTGTGCTGCAATCGAAGTCGCAATTCCATTCGGGTCGCGGTGTCGTCCGGCTTTTTGGGGAAGGGACAAGTCCGTGGGGGCAGACGCTGAACCCGAGCCTTGCCCACTTCATTCAATTGCAAAGGTCGCTCTCGATCGCGTGCCCCGACGCTCCCCTTCAGGCAACGACCGGTCTTGGCACGCTGCCGCATGTGATGGCCCCCTCGACGATCCGCCTGCATGTCGATGCGGAGGTATCGCTGGCCGTGCGGCGTGCGCCGGGCCGATCCGTAGGCGCGATCTTGCGCTGTAGCGTCGGCGATGGATGCGACCTGACGATCTGGGGAGGCCTGGAGCTCGAGATGCCGGGAAAGCGGCGGGAACCCGCCTTGGCGAGCGCCATGACACCCGCGTTGTTTTCGCTGGCATTCTGGTGTGTTTCCCGTTCGCCCGACGACGCTCTCTCGCTGTTCGTCGCCCCAACGGACAAGGAAGCCCGCATTCGCGAACTCGAAGCGCTCGCCGCCCTGTCGAGGTGCGCACAATAGGCACCACAAAGCGCCTTATCCTCCAGCTGCCGGAACCGGCAACAATCGGAAATCAACGAAAGGACCACCCATGTTGAAGGCCAGCGTTCTCATTCCTACCGTCGTCTGCCTTGCATCCGTGCTGTCGCCCGCATTGGCGAAGGCAGGAGAGGTGTTTTCGAAGGAAGGCGTTGCGATCAATGGATATGATGCAGTCGCCTACTTCACCGAAGGCGGCCCCGTGAAGGGGTCGAGCGCATTCTCCGCTCCCTACAAGGGGGCGATTTTCCATTTCTCTACCGCGGCGAACCGGGAGGCGTTCCTGCGCGATCCCGTGCGTTATGTCCCGCAATATGGCGGCTACTGCGCCTATGGCACCGCGAAAGGTTACAAGGCGCCCACCGAACCGCAGGCCTTCAGTATCGTCGATGGAAAGCTCTACCTGAACTACAACGACGATATCAAAGCGCTCTGGAGCAAGGATACCAAAGGCTACATCCAAAAGGCGGATGAAAACTGGGGCGAGGTGAAGGTGCAGGCGGAGCCTTAGGCAGCCGCTTGGCGGTCACTCAATTCCGGTGTCGAGGTTTGCCGCAATACTACCGTTCCGGCAGGTGAAACACCTGCTGGAAATAGGAGCGGAAGGCGAGCATGGGTGGGGTGAGCTCCATGTTGCGGCGCCAGGCGAGGCCGACATCCATGGCGGGCACGGGGTCGGCGATGTTGACGGTTTCGATGCGGCGGCCTTCCAGCGACCAGGGGCGGTGCACCATGTCGGAGAGGATGGCGACGCCCTGGCCATTGGCGACGAGAGAGCGCACGGCTTCCACGGACGACGTGCGCAGGATGACGCGCGGCTGGTAGGGGGTGGCGCTCCAGTATTTCAGGGCGGAATGGGCGGCCTCGTCCACCGTCAGCATGATGTAGGGTTCCTCGGCAATCTCCTTGAAGCCGACGGTTTCCATCTGCAGCAGCGGGTGCTGGGCGGGGAGCCAGAGGCGGCGGGTGGAGCTCAAAACCTTTTCCGTCACCAGGGCCGGGTTGAGAATGTTCGAGGTGAGCAGCACCGACATATCGTAGCGATTGCTCAGCAGCCCCTCCTCGATGGATTCGCGGTTCAACTCGAAAAGCTGGATCTCGAGCCTCGGGAAGAGGCGGCGCAGGCGCTCGATATGGAGGGGAAGGAAATAGCCGATGACGGTATAGGTCGCCGCGACCGTCAGCGTACCTTCGATCTCGCTGCTGACGACGTTGAGATGCATCGCCTCGTCGACCTTCTTCAGGATCTCATAGGCATGCGAGAGGAACTGGCGGCCGGCGGGCGTCAGGTCCATGCCGTGCGGGGCGCGCAGGAACAGGCTGGCGCCGAGCGTGCGTTCCAGCTCCTTGATCGCCGTCGTCACCGCCGATTGCGAAATGGAGAGGTCCACCGCGGCCTGCGAGATCTGGCCGAGCTCGGCGGTCGCGACAAAGTAGCGGATCTGGCGGAGGCTGATCGTCACGGCTGCAATTCCTCTTCTGGTTTATCGTGGCATGGTATCGAAAAATCAGAATGCACGCTGCAGAATTGGGCGTGATGTCGAAAAGTTTTGGGCATTCCTGCGTTATCTCACTGTTTTTTTTGGATTCTGCGTTGCAACAAAAGCAGGCTTATTGTTCTGATTTTCAGAATTCGTATCTGCAAAAATAGAATTTTTCAAAAGCCCTGAAACCGCCTAGCGTTTCTTTCGAGGAAAACAGCAGGCGAGGGTAGAGCAGTGCGCGAGGTCGTCGATATCAATTGCGACATGGGCGAGGCCTTTGGCCGCTGGCGCGTCGGCGATACAGACGACGCAGCGCTGATGCCGCTGATCAGCTCTGCCAATATTGCGGCGGGCTTCCATGCCGGCGATCCCAACCTGATGGACGAGACGGTGCGGCTTGCCGCCGAACACGGCGTCGGCATCGGGGCGCATCCCGGCTACAACGACCTGCAAGGTTTTGGCCGGCGCAAGATCGCCGGCACGGCGCGCGAACTCGTCAACGACATCGTCTACCAGGTCGGGGCCATCAGGGAATTCGCCCATCGCCACGGCGTGCGCCTGCAACATGTCAAGCCGCACGGTGCGCTCTACATGGAGATGGCGGTCAATCCGGAACTGTCGCAGATTTTCGTCCAGTACATGCGCACCGTCGAGCCGAACGCCTTCATCTTTTGCATGGGCGGCTCGGCGACGTTTCGTGCGGCGCAGGAGGCGGGTCAGCCGGTCGTGCGGGAGTTCTATGCCGACCGGGATTACGATGACAGCGGCTCCATCGTCTTCACCCGCGATGCCGGCCGGCCGGATCCCGCCACCATCGCGAAGAAGGTGCTGCGCGCCTGCCAGGAGGGCCGGGTGCGCACGGTGCAGGGCAACGACATCGCTATCGACTTCGAATCCATCTGCTTCCATTCCGATACGCTCGGCGCCTTCGAGATTGTAAGCCGCATACGGGAGGCGCTGGTGGGGGCCGGCATTCGCATCGCGCCGGTCTCGGCGGCCGGGCGCTGACGCAGTTCCGGCAAACGTTCGAAAGCGGTTTGCGCCGGCAAGTGCGTGACAACAAAGAGTTCAAGTGGAGAGAGACAATATGAGCAAGATCGAGATCAGATCGCCCCTGCCGGGCACTTTCTACCGTTCGCCCTCGCCGGACGTGCCGCCGTTCAAGACGGATGGCGACAGCGTTTCGAGCGGTGATGCGATCGGGCTCATCGAGGTGATGAAGACGTTCCAGGAGGTGCCGGCGGGCGTTGAAGGCAGGAACATTACCTTCCTCGTCGACAACGAGGAGCCGGTCATGGCGGGGCAGGTGATTGCCGAGGTGGAGGCATGACGATCCGCTCGATCCTCGTCGCCAACCGCGGGGAGATCGCGGTTCGCATCATCAAGGCGGCCAAGGCGCTCGGCATTCGCACCGTGCAGGTGCACAGCGCCGCCGATGCGGACATGCTGGCGGTGAAACTGGCGGACCAGGCGGTCGATATCGGTTCGCCGGCGCCGAAGAAATCCTATCTCAACATCGAGGCGGTGGTGAACGCTGCCAAGGCGGCCAGCGTCGATGCGGTGCACCCGGGCTACGGTTTCCTCTCGGAAAATGCCGATTTCGCCGATGCGGTGGAGGCCGCGGGGCTGATCTTCATCGGCCCGAAAGGCGATGCCATCCGCCTGCTCGGCGACAAGGTGGCCGCGCGCGAAGTGGCGGCAAGAGCCGGCGTGCCGACGGTGCCCGGCAGCGCCGGGCGGCTTGCGACCCTTGAGGAAGCGCGGGCCGTGGCTGAGAAAACCGGCTTTCCGATCATGATCAAGGCGGCAGCGGGCGGGGGCGGTCGCGGCATCCGCATTGCCGCCGATCTCGCCGATCTTGAACGACATTTTCCGCAGGCGTCGGCTGAGGCGCTCGCCTCCTTCGGCGATGGCGGGCTCTATCTCGAAAAGGTCATCACCAAGGCCCGCCATGTCGAGGTGCAGATCCTCGGCGACGGCGAAAACTTCGTCCACTGCTTCGAGCGGGAGTGCTCGCTGCAACGCCGCCGCCAGAAGGTCTGGGAGGAGGCGCCGTCCTTCCTGCTTCCCGCCGAGGTGCGCAAGCGGCTGTGCGACAGTGCGGTGGCGCTGGCGCGGGAGGTCAGCTATCGCGGCGCGGGCACGGTGGAATATCTCTATGACGAGACGACGCGTGACTTCTATTTCATCGAGGTGAACACGCGCATCCAGGTCGAGCATCCCGTGACGGAGATGATCACCGGTATCGACCTTGTGGAAGAGATGATCCGCATTGCCGGCGGCGCGCCGCTGTCGATCGGTCAGAAGGATGTTGTGGCCGAGGGCCACGCCATCGAATGCCGCATCAATGCCGAGGACCCGGCGAGGGGTTTTCTGCCGGCGCCGGGCACGATCACCAGGCTCGTCGTGCCGGAGGGCGAGGGTATCCGCTTCGATACCATGCTCTACGAGGGCTATACGATCCCGCCCTTCTACGATTCGCTCGTCGGTAAGCTGATCGTCTGGGGCGAGACACGCGAGGCCTGCCTTGCGCGGCTGAAAGGCGCGCTGGAAGGTCTCGTTATCGAGGGCATTTCGACGACCATACCGTTGCATCTGGCGCTCGCCACCGATGCCAGCGTCACGCGGGGCGCCTTCGACACCCGCTTCCTCGAACATTGGCTTGAAACCGATTTCGCCGCAAAGGCCGGCGCGACTGCGGAGGTTGCCTGATGAGCATCCGATACACATTTGGCGGCGACGAGCACCTGTTCGTCGAATGCAGCGAGGAGATGTCGCTGGAAGCCTTCTTCAAGAGCCTGTCCATGGCGAAGGGGGTGCGCGAGAGCGCCATCAAGGGCGTGACGGAGATCTGCCCGGCCAATGCCTCCTTCCAGGTGAAGTTCAATCCGGACATCATCCACCCCGACGACATCCTGCGCGAGGTGAAGGCCATCGAGGGGGCGGCGGAGAAGGCCGAACCTGTCCTGACCACCCGCATCGTCGAAATCCCCGTCTTCTACAACGATCCCTTCACGCATGAGACGCTGATGCGCTTTCGCGAGCGCCACCAGGACCCCTCGGGCACCGATCTCGACTATGCCGCGCGCATCAACGGTTACGGTTCTGTGGAGGATTTCGTCGGCGCGCATTCCGGTTCGCCCTGGTTCGTCTCCATGGTCGGCTTCGTCGCGGGCCTGCCCTTCATGTACCAGATGGTGGAGCGCCGGCGGCAGATCCAGGTGCCGAAATATCTGAGGCCGCGCACGGACACGCCGCGCCTCACGGTCGGCCATGGCGGCTGCTTCGGCTGCATCTATTCGGTGCGTGGGGCGGGCGGCTACCAGATGTTCGGCATCACGCCCATGCCGATCTTCGATCCGACGCAGACGACCAGTTATCTCCGCGATTTCATGGTGTTCTTCCGCCCCGGCGACATCGTGAAGTTCAAGCCGATCGACCGCGACGCCTATGACCAGGCGGTGGAGGATGTCGACAAGGGCCGTTTTGCCCCGCCTATCCGCGAGGTGCGTTTCGACCTCAGGGACTTCCAGAAGGATATCGACGGCACCAATGCCAAGCTGGAGGGCATGCTCCATGGCCATTAAGGTACTCCATCACGGTCTTGCGACCACCGTCCAGGATCTCGGCCGGCCCGGCTATTTCCATCTCGGCATTCCCGTCGGCGGGGCGATGGATCGTTTCGCGATGCGCGCGGCGAACCTGCTGGTCGGCAACGAGGAGGGCGCGGCGGGGCTGGAGGCCGTGTTCATCGGTCCCAAGCTGGAATTTTCCGAAGATGCGCTGGTCGCCGTGACCGGCGCGGACATGCCGGCCAAGGTGGACGGCGTTCTCCAGCCCGGCTGGACGGCCTTCAGGGTGAAGGCGGGCCAGACGCTGACCTTCGACTTCCTGAAATCCGGCGCGCGCATCTGCATTGCCGTCTCCGGCGGCATCGACGTGCCGGAAGCGCTCGGCAGTCGCTCGACCTATCCGATCGGCGCGCTCGGCGGCTTCAAGGGCCGGCCACTTGCGGCGGGCGACGAGTTGCCGGTCGGCGCGGGAAGCCTTGCAAGCGAGGGCAAGACCGTGCCCGAGGCGCTGCGCCGCAAGCCGGGCCTGCCGGCGGAACTGCGCGTGCTGCCCGGTCTCTACTGGCACCGCGTCACCGAGCAGTCGCAGGAAAACTTCTTCGCCGACGAATGGAAGGTGGCGAACGAGGCGGACCGCATGGGCTATCGCTTCAAGGGCGGGCGCAAGCTCGGTTTCGTCGAACGCGACCAGCCTTTCGGCGCGGGCTCGGATCCCTCGAACATTGTCGATAGCTGCTATCCCTACGGCTCGATCCAGGTGCCCGGCGGCACGGAGCCGATCATCCTGCACCGCGACGCTGTCTCCGGCGGTGGCTATTTCATGGTCGGCACGGTCATTTCTGCCGACATGGACTTCATCGGCCAACTCCAGCCGCACACGCCGACGCGCTTCGTCAAGGTGACGATGGAAGAGGCGCTGGCGGCGCGGAAAGTCCGACAGGCGGGGCTTGTGCAGCTGCGCCAAGCGCTGGCGTAGGAGGCGGGGCTATGCGGTCGGCCGTCGCGCTCAGGACGAGACGTGGACCGCCTGACGGGGCGGGGTCTTTGACTGCGGTGCGGCGGATGCTTTGGGTGCACCCCCCTCTGATCTGCCGGCCATCCCCCTCGCGAGAGAGGAGATCGGATGGGGCACCGTTTCGTCCATTCCCGGCGTTGCAATTTGCGCGAGGTTCATGCCTCTTGCCAATTTCCCCCCTTGAGGGGGGAATGGCCGACGGGCCAGGGGGCGATATGCCCCACAGCCCAGCGAGTGATGCACGATACCGTCAGCGCTCAATCGAGAACGGGCGTCAGATAGGCGGCTGTCACCCCCGGCCCCGGAATGATTGCGACGATCTTCATCTGGGCGATGGTGCGGTTCAGCGAAGCCTGCAGGTGAGTCTCCATCATGGAGACCGCCGATTCCGTCGCCCCGCGCAGCAGAAGTTCTGCGACGAGGCGCAGTTCCGTTATGATCGCGGGATCGCCGGGCAGGCCAAGACGGCGCAGCAGGCGGTCGGTAGCGGTGACGGGCAGGAGATTGTTGCGCACCAGGTCCTTCAACCGCTCGTTCGGCGCGGCGAGTACGCAGCATTCGATGAAGTCGGTCTGGATCGCCTCGACCTCGCGCAGCGCCCCGGCGGTGCTCGCCTCTTCGGCGGTGCGCAGGCGCCTCAAAAGGGTTTCCAGCCGTGCCTGGCTGACGGCGCGGGCACCGAGGCGGATCGCCGGCGGTTCCAGCATGGTGCGCAGCACGAAATGGTCCTTCACCGTCTGGGCGGTCAGCGGCCCGGCGATCCAGTGCGAGCTCTGGTTCTTGCGCACGAGGCCCCGCTCGCGCAGCCGCGTCAGCACGTCGCGCACCACGGTGCGGCTGACGTTGAAATGGTTGGCGAGCTCCATCTCTATGATCCGGTAGCGGCCGAACACCACACAGCCCGCCACATCCGCTTCCACCTGGTTGTAGATGCGCTCCCAGGAGGAGCGGCTTTGCAGGGCTTCGTCGGCATGGCGCGGCACGATGAGGCCGAGGGCCTTGATATCCGTGCGGTTCGGCTCGACATCCGCGCCCGGCGGGCCGACGAGAAAGCCGCGGCCGGAAAAGCGGTGCACCAATCCTTCCGCTTCCAGCGTCTGCAAGGCGCGCTGCACCGGCGCGCGCGAGGTTTGCAGGATGTCGGCGATCGGGCCTTCCAGGAGCACCAGGCCGGGTGGCAGCGTGCCCGTTTCGATATTGCTGCGCAGCACGTCCTCGGCGATCGCGTAGCGCCGCTGGGTGCCGGTGGCTGCCTGCTCGTCCGTCATGGAATCCCGTATCCGTCGGCCTCGTGGAGGGGTGCACTCTGACGCATTCTCCGGCGCAAGGAAAGGACAGCATAAATGATTATTGAATACAAAGATTGAATATAGCTTTCGCTTATCGTTGACGATGGAAAGTCGCGGCGCATTCATGATGGCTGTGCCGTCTTTGTGGAGTGATCGCCGATTTTATCGGCGAATACGATGAATTTTGCGCACAATGCGCGAAAAATCGACAGAGAGTTGAAAGAGGCTGCGCGAGAAAGTCAGGTCGTCGTGGCTGGATTTCTGCGGCCTAGAGGCGAAAATGGTTGCGCGATAGAAATTTCTAAAAAGTCTATTGAATACAAAAATCATTCATGCCATGCTTTTGATACCAAGACGTCCGCAAGAGGCGTCGACAGTGGAACAAAACGAAATGCTCAGGATCGACGCTGCGCCGCGCATCTGACCGATGCGGGACTGCAAGCTCTTTGTCTTCTCCGGACGCGGCTTCCCGTCCGGTGGACGGCGGAGCCTTGCCTGCAGGAAGGTCCTGGCGGGAACTGGTGGGAACAGAGTTGTCAGCCGTCCTCCAACTGAAAAATGTACACAAGGCGTTTGCCGGCGTGCCGGCGCTTGCAGGCGTCGATGCGATGCTGGCCGAGGATAGTTACGTCTCGCTGCTTGGACCGTCGGGTTCCGGCAAGACGACGCTTCTGCGGGTCATCGCCGGTTTCGAGCAGCCGGATGGCGGTGAAATCCTCTTTGCCGGCCGGCGCATCGACGGTGTGCCGCCACATGAGCGCGGCATCGGCTTCGTCTTCCAGAACTTTGCGCTCTTTCCCCATCTCAGCGTTGCCGAAAATATCGCCTTCGGCCTTGAAAACCGTGCAGTCGATCCGGTGACGGATGCGAAGGTCGTTGCCGTGCGGGTACGCGACATGATCGGCCTCGTCGGGCTTTCAGGCCTGGAAGACCGTGCCGTTACGCAGATTTCCGGCGGACAGAAGCAGCGTGTCGCGCTCGCCCGCACGCTGGTGACGGAGCCGAGCATGGTGTTGCTCGACGAGCCGCTCGGCGCGCTCGACGCCAATCTACGCACACGCATGCGCAGCGAACTGCGAACGATCCGCGAGCGCTGCGGCGTGACCTTCCTGCACGTCACGGGGTCCGAGACCGAGGCGCTCGCCATGGGCGACACCGTGCTGGTGCTCGATCGTGGCCGCATCGCGCAATCGAGCGATGCCGGCACGCTCTACAGCCGCCCGGCCTCGGCCGACGTCGCGCGTTTCCTCAACTGCTACAACATCTTTCCCGGCGCGGTGTCGGGGGATGTCTTCGAGAGCGCGGTCGGCCGCCTGGCACTTGGCGGCAGCAGGCAGAAATCCGGCAAGCAGGCCTACGCCATCCGTTACGACCGGGTTGCGATCCGCCCGAGAGATGCGGCGGCCGCTGGCGACGAGGTGCGCATCGAGGCGAGCTTCGTCGCCAGCGAGTATTCCGGTGCGGCGATCAACTCCTTCTTCACGCTCGACGACGGTCGCGTCTTCGAGGTGGAGACCCATCTCAGCCACGCCGCGCCCGAGGTTTTCGAGGAAAAGGCTCGCTACGCCCTCGTCTGGAAACGGGAGGACGCGCTTGTTTTCGTTTGAAGCCCCCATCCACCCGGAGAATGAGAGATGACGATGGCCGCCACCAGCCATGACACGCCGGTCGAGACGGCGGCACCCTCCGCCCGCAAGCAGCCGGACCGCACCATTTGGCTGCTCGCCCCTGGCGTCCTGTGGATGCTGCTCTTCCTCGTCGCGCCTATCCTGATGATGGTCTACGTCTCGTTCTGGACGCAGACCACCTTCAAGATCGAGCCGACGCTGACCCTGAAAAGCTGGGTCACCTTCTTCTCGTCGGACACCTATCTCGGCGCGCTCTGGACGACGATCCGCATCTGGCTGATCGTACTCGTCTCGACGCTCCTCGTCGGATATCCCGCGGCGCTCTTCGTCGGACTGTTCGTGAAGAACAAGACGCTCTCGACGGCGCTGTTGGTGCTCTGCGTCATTCCGTTCTGGACCTCCTTCCTCATCCGCGTGCTCGCCTGGCGGCCGATGCTCGGCAAGGAGGGCGCGATCAACATGATCCTGATGAAGCTCGGCATCGTCACCCAGCCGATCGAGGTGCTGCTCTTCTCCGAACTTTCGGTCATCATCGGCATGACGCAGATCTATTGCGTCTTCATGGTTGGGCCTATCGCCTTCATGCTCGGTCGCATCGATCCCTCCGTCATCGAGGCGGCGCAGGATCTCGGCGCGAGCTTCTGGCGGATTTTTCGAACCATCATCCTGCCGCTCTCCATGCCGGGCGTGGTGGTAGGCTCGATCTTCGTCTCCGTCATGGTGCTCGGCGAATTCGCGACGTCGGCCGCCCTTTCCGGGCGCAAGGTCAACCTCCTCGGCAACATCATCGTCACCCAGGTCGGCTCGCTGAAATGGGCCTTCGCCGCCGTTGCCGGCGTGGTGCTGACCATCCTGATGGGAGCGGTCGTTGCCGCCATGCTTCGGGTCGTCGATCTCAGGAAGGAGCTCTGAGCCATGAACGCAGCTGGCATCAAGCTTGGCCTTGGCCTCTATACGACGTTGTTCATCGTCTTCCTCTACGGCCCGCTTGCGGTGCTCGCCATCCTTTCCTTCCAGACCGGGCCGGAGGGCGGGCCGCAGTTCCCGATCATCGAATGGTCGACCTACTGGTACAAGCACCTCTTCGGCCTTACGCCGCCGTCGCGCATCGCGCCGCTGCCGATAGACCAGGCGCTGGTGCGCTCGCTGGCGCTCGCGGTCATGACGATGATCGTCTCCACCGTGCTCGGCGTTACCGCCGCACAGGCATTCCGCAAGAAGTTTCGCGGCTCGGGTGTCGTCTTTTATCTCATCGTGCTTGGCATGATGGTGCCCGGCGTGCTCGTCGGCCTCGGCATGGCGCTGGTCGCCAACGCGCTCGGCATTGACCGCCACTGGTGGGGCACGGCCTTTGTGCTGCATGTCGTCTACACCTTCCCTTTCGCCTTCCTCGTCATGCTGGCGATCTTCAACCGCTTCGATCCGAGCGTCGAGGAGGCCGCGTGGTCGCTCGGGGTCACTCCGGCACGCACCTTCCGCAAGATCACCTTCCCGCTGATCTTCCCCGGCGTGCTTTCGGCCATGCTCTTTGCCTTCACGCTCTCCTATGACGAATTTTCGCGCACGCTCTTCGCCTCCGGGCGGGACCTGACGCTGCCGCTCGCCATCTACGGCACCTTCTCGGTGGAAGTGCATCCGAACGTCTTCGCCTTCGGCGTGTTGACGACGCTGTTCTCCTTCGCGCTGCTCGGCACCTATGCCGTTCTGATGGGCCTTTCTGTGCGCCGTGCCAAGCGCATGGCGATCCAGGAGGAAGCGTGATGGCGGGCGCTGCTCTCGTCACCGGCGCAGGCTCCGGCATCGGCCGCGCCATCGCGATAAAACTTTCGGCGGATGGGTATGCCGTCACCGTCAACGATCTCTCGCTCGAACGTGCCGAGGCTGTCGTGGGCGAGATCCGCACGGCGGGCGGCAGGGCCGTCGCCGTTGTGGGCGACGTCTCCGGCGAGGCGGATGTCGCGCTCATCCATCTTGCCGCCGTTGCGGCGCATGGCGATGTCACGCTGCTCGTCAACAATGCCGGCATCGTCCATCAGGCCCTGTTCGAAAATCTCGATGTCGGCGATTTCGACCGTATGTTCGCCGTGCATGTGCGCGGCACCTTCCTGATGACCAAGGCCGTGCTGCCGGCAATGCTTGCCGCCGGAACAGGCGTCATCGTCAATGTCGCCTCGCAGCTCGGCCAGATCGGCGGCGTGGAGCTGGTGCACTATTCCGGCGCGAAAGCCGCGATCATCGGCATGACCAAGGCGCTCGCCCGCGAGATTTCCGCCCGCGGCGTGCGGGTGAACGCCGTCGCGCCGGGGCCGATCAACACGCCGCTGGTCATGGGCCTTTCCGAAGACTGGCGCGCCGCCAAACGCGCCGGCCTTCCCCTCGGTCGCTTCGGCGAGCCGGAGGAGGTCGCCGAGACGGTCGCCTTCCTCGCCTCGCCTGCCGCCAGCCTCTTCGTCGGGCAGACGCTCGGGCCGAATTCCGGCGACGTCATGCTGTGAACCCGGAGACAACAATGTCCAACCAAAAGAAACGCATCGTCATCATCACCGGGGCCGGCATCGGCATCGGCGCAGCCACCGCGAAGGCGTTTGGCGCGCTCAGCGACCATGTGGTCGTCACCGATATTCTGGAGGCGGAAGGCCGCGCGGTCGTCGAGGCGATTTCTGCGGCCGGCGGCTCGGCTGAATTCCATTGCTACGACGTGCGCTCAACGGCGGCGACCGATGCGCTCGTTGCTGATGTCGAGGCGCGGCACGGGCGGATCGACGTCGTTGTCGCCAATGCCGGCATCGCGCACCGTACGAAGCTTGCCGATCTCACCGACGAGAAGTGGGACCTCACCTTCGACATCGACCTCAAGGGCATCTTCCGCCTCGTGCGCGCCGCCGCGCCCGGAATGCGTGCCCGTCGATCCGGGGCGGTCGTCGCGCTCTCCTCCATCATGGGTGTCGCCTATGGCTGGGACGAGCATGTGCACTATTCGGCGGCCAAATCCGGCGTCGTCGGCCTCGTGCGGGGGCTCGCGGTCGAGATGGCGCGCGACGGTGTGCGGGTGAACGGCATTGCGCCCGGCTATATCCGCACCGCCCAGCTTCTGTCCGAGGAAAATTCGCTCGGGCCGGCGGCAGCGGAAAAGGCGGCGGAGTTCATTCCGATGGGGCGGCTTGGAACCGGGGAGGACATCGCAGATGTCGCCGCGTTCCTTGCCTCCGACAGCGCGAGATACATGACCGGCCAGGTGCTGGTCGTGGATGGCGGCCTTCTGGTGGGCCGGTACTGAGCAATTCCAGCAAACATGTGCAGCGGTTTTGCGTCCGGAATTGCGAACAAAAAGAGAGCCGCAGGGCGGCTCGGGGAACGATAACAACTGGAGAAGAGACATGTTCAAGTCGGAAATCAATCGCCGCTCGCTTCTCAAGCGCTCGGCAGGCGTGATGGCGCTGGCGATGGGTGGCGGCACGCCGTTCCTGTCCTCCCGCATGGCCTTCGCGCAGGCCGCTGACCTCGCCGGCCAGCAGCTCCGCACCATCGGCCTTTCCGTAACGGTGCAGGAACGCATCCTCGAAGAGTTCAAGAAGGCGTCGGGTGTCGGCGGTACGTCCGGTACCGCCGCCACCTTCCCGGATGCGCAGACGAAGATCCTCTCGGGCTCGAAGGACTACGATTGCTGGGAGATCATCGCCGAGCGACTGCCCTCCATCGTCATGACCGACAATGTGGAGACGATCCCGGCGGCTTCGCTGAAGAACTGGGCAAACATCCGCGATACCTTCACCACGGCGAGCGACAAGTGGGACCGCGCCGCGCAGATCGTCGGCCAGATCTGGGCGGACGAGGGTCAGACCGTGCTCAACATGGTGCCCGCCGTCTACAACTACGATTCCATCGGCTACAACCCGGATGTGCTTTCCGATGAGGAGGCCAATACCTGGACGGCGATCTTCGATGCGAAGTGGAAGGGCAAGTCGGGCCTCAACACCGACCCGCTCATCGCCTTCGGCCAGGCCATCATGGCGATGAACACGCTCGGCCTTTCGGATGTGAAGAACCCCGGCAACCCGACCGCCGCCGAGATCGACGAGGCCGCCGCCTTCCTCGTCTCCAAGAAGAAGGAAGGCCAGTTCCGTGCGCTCTGGGGCGATTTCGGCGAGCTGGTCAACCTGATGGCCTCGGGCGAGATGGTCGTCTGCGACGCCTGGCAACCCGCTGTCATGGCTGTCAAGGCGCAGGGCAAGGCCTGCAAATACGCCGTGCCGAAGGAAGGCTATCGCGGCTGGGCGATCGGCCCGTCGATGATCGCGGGCACCACCAACCGGGAGGCGGTCATCGCCTATGCCGATTACTGGCTCTCGGGTGAACCCGGCATCACCGTCTCCGAACAGGGCTACTATTCGCCCTCGACCAACATCAAGGACGTCATGGCCCCGGAAAAATACGCCTTCTGGTACGAGGGCAAGCCCTGGGTCGGTGCGGAAGAGCGCGGCATCAAGGAGGGAGACCTGCGCGACGGCGGTTCGCTGGAAGAGCGCGCCAAGAACGTCGCCTACTGGCACCAGTGGCCAGAAGAATACGATCACCTCATCCAGAAGTGGGACGAATTCCTCAACGCCTGATCCCAAGACGAAGGACCGGGGCGCGCGTGGCCCCGGTCCACGACCGGAGATTTTCTGATGCTATTCGACCTCGAACTCAACACTGTCGGCAAGGTCTATGACAACGGAACGCCCGCCGTCATCGACTTCAATCTTTCCGTCCAGAAGGGCGAGTTCATTGCCTTCCTCGGCCCCTCGGGCTGCGGCAAGACGACGACGCTGCGCATGATCGCCGGTTTCGAGGGCATTTCCTCCGGCGAGATGCGCATCCGCGGCGAGCGCATGAACGAGGTGCCGCCGCAGCGCCGCCCGACCTCGATGATTTTTCAGAACTACGCGCTCTTTCCGCATATGAGTGTGCGCCGCAATGTCGGTTACGGGCTGGAGGTGAAGGGTATCGCCAAGAGCGAACGCGAGGCCAAGGTTGACCGCATCCTCGCAACGCTCGGCCTCGAGGACATCGCCGAGCGCAAGCCGGAAAAACTCTCGGGCGGCCAGCGCCAGCGCATCGCGCTCGCCCGCGGCCTCGTCGTCGAGCCGGACATCCTGCTGCTCGACGAGCCGCTCGGTGCGCTCGATGCGAACCTCCGCAAGGCCATCCAGAACGAGCTGAAGCTCCTGCAAAAGAGCCTCGGCGTCACCTTCATCTTCGTCACGCATGCCCAGTCCGAGGCTTTGGCGCTCTCCGACCGCATCGTTGTGATGAACCAGGGCCGCGTCGAGCAGGTGAGCCCGCCGCACCAGCTCTATACCCGGCCGAACACGCCCTTCGTCGCGCAGTTCATCGGCCGCAACACCGTGCTTTCGGGCGAGGTTGCAGGCAGCGAGGGTGAGGACGTGGTGGTGACGACGGGCATCGGCACGCTTTGCGGCCGTGCCAACGGGGCGCTCGCCGAGAAGGGCCGCGTCAATCTCGTCGTGCCGGCCGAGGCGATCGAGCTGCATACGACGGGCGAGGCCGCGCTTTCCGGCGCGAAGAACCGCGTCGATGCCCGCATCGAGCGCTCCGAGGTCGTCGGTCATATCGCCCACCTGACGGCGCGGCTTCAGGACGGCCGGGCTATCGCGCTGGAAGCCCATGTCGACAAGTACCGCCCGGGCGCGTTCCCGGCCGGAACCCCCGTTCTTTTGAGCTGGAACCCCGCCGAGGCGACGGTCATCCCGGCCCAGTGATCCTTCTTTCAGGGAACCAAGGAGATAAAAATGGCAAAAGAGATTTTGTGCAGTTTCGGCGTAGACGTCGATGCGGTGGCCGGCTGGATCGGCTCCTATGGCGGTGAGGATTCGCCCGACGACATCTCGCGCGGCATCTTTGCCGGCGAGGTGGGCAGCTTGCGGCTCCTGAAACTCTTCGAGCGGTTCGGTATCAGGACGACCTGGTTCATCCCCGGCCATTCGATTGAGACGTTCCCGGAGCAGATGCAGGCCGTTGCCGAGGCCGGCCACGAGATCGGCATTCACGGCTATACCCATGAAAACCCCATCGCCATGACGCGGGAGCAGGAGACGGAGGTGCTCGACAAGAGCATCGAGCTGGTCACCAAACTTTCGGGCAAGCGGCCGACCGGCTATGTCGCACCGTGGTGGGAGTTCTCCAATGTCACCAACGAGTTGCTGCTGGAGCGCGGCATCAAGTACGACCACTCGTTGATGCACAATGACTTCACGCCCTACTACGTGCGTGTCGGCGACAGCTGGACGAAGATCGACTATTCCAGGAAGCCGTCGGACTGGATGGTGCCGCTGAAGCGCGGCCATGAGACCGACCTCATCGAAATCCCGGCCTCCTGGTATCTCGACGACCTGCCGCCGATGATGTTCATCAAGAAATCCCCGAACAGCCACGGCTTCGTCAATCCGCGGCAGATCGAGGAGATGTGGCGCGACCAGTTCGACTGGGTCTATCGCGAGATGGATTATGCGGTGTTCCCGCTGACCATCCATCCGGACGTCGCCGGCCGGCCACAGGTGCTGATGATGCTGGAGCGGCTCTATGCCCACATGATCAAGCATCCGGGTGTGAAGTTCGTGACGATGGACGAGATCGCGGACGATTTCGCCAAGCGGTTTCCACGCAAGAAATGACTGCGGGGATCGCGCGGAGCGTTTGCCCCTCACCCTAACCCTCTCCCCGCAGGCGGGGAGGGGAGGTGCCCAACGGAACGGTGATGCCTGAGGCAACCGGCGTATCCTACCTCCTTCTCGCCGCTTGTGGGGAGAAGGAGGTTGGCAGGTCGGATGAGGGGCCGTGCGTCTCGGCGATAGAAAGGACGAAACCCCATGTGCTCCCTATGCGGCATCATCGGCGGAGACCAGCATTGGACGGATGCCGCGGCGCGCCCCGGCGTCTTTACCCGCAATCTTGAGCGCCTCGATCGGCGTCGCGAGCGCGCCCGGCGGGTGACGGCTGCCAATCGCGTGCTCGCCGCCTTCGGGATGAGCCTTTCCGACTGGCAGGGTGCGTCCTTTATCCTCGCCACCCGCACCGGCAAGAGCGAGATGATCGACGACCTCGGCCATCTCTGGCCGGCCGCCGAGCGCCTTGCCGGTCGTCCCTGCGATCCGCTCGATCCTTCGCTGATCACCCACATGGAGCGGAGCGATGGCTGACATTCCTGCCTTCACCCCCGTCCATCTCCTCACCGGCTTCCTCGGCTCGGGCAAGACGACGCTGCTGAAGCGCCTGCTCACCGATCCCGCGCTCGCCGATACCGCGGTGCTGATCAACGAATTCGGTGAAGTCGGCCTCGACCACTACCTCGTCGAGCGCATCGATGAAACGATGGTGCTGCTGCAATCGGGCTGCGTGTGCTGTACCGTGCGCGGCGAGCTTGCCGAGGCGTTGCGTGACCTCCATTCGAAGCGCGAACGCGGCCTTGCGCCACCCTTCACCCGCGTTGTCATCGAGAGCACCGGCCTTGCCGACCCCTTCCCGGTGCTTTCGACGCTGAAATCCGACCCTGTTCTGCGCCACCATTTTCGCGCTGGCAGCGTTGTGACGACGGTCGATGCCGTCAATGGCCCTGCCCAGCTGGAGACCTATGTCGAATCGAACCGGCAGGCGGCCATCGCAGACCACATCGTCGTCACCAAGGCGGATCTTTGCGATGGTAATGGTGGTCTGGCGCGTCTGCTTTCACGCCTTGCCGAGCTCAACCCGGATGCGGTCCGCCACAGTGCAACGGTCGATGGACCGGATGCCGATGCGCTCTTCGGAGACGACACGGCGCATCGTGCGGCAAAGCTGCAATCGGCGAGCGGCTTCTACTGCGATACCCCAACCGGGCTGGTGGCGGCGGACGGCACAGTACACCAGGCGGCTATTTCCTCCTTCGTGATCACCGTCGATACTCCGATCGACTGGACGGGCTTCGGTGTCTGGCTCACCATGCTGCTCAACCGCCATGGAGAACGTGTACTGAGGGTGAAGGGCATGCTCGATATTCAGGGCGAGGATCGCCCGGTGGCGGTGCATGGCGTGCAGCATCTCGTCCATCCGCCCGTGCATATGGAAACATGGCCGGTGGGGGAGCGCTCCTCGCGCATCGTCTTTATTGTTGACGGTCTCGATCCGAACCTGTTGAAACGGTCCTTCAATGCCTTCGCGCTTGCCGGGAGGGCCGCAGACAGTCCGCAGCCAGAGGCAGCCGCACCGGTTCGCAACGCCCAGAGCCCTTGATGAACAAGCATTCCCCGAAACCGGAACCCGCAGCGCCGGCACTCCACCTGGCCGGCAAGCCGAAGCTGCGTGTGCTCGGCACCGCCATCTCGCTTCTGGAGGAGCTGCGGGTGAAGGCCGAAGCGGATCTCGGCATCGAGGTCAGTTTCGACAACAACGATTTCATCGTCACCCAGCACAAGGCCGCGCAGGAGCCTGACAGCTACGACATCTACGACCAGTGCTTCCACAATCTCGATATCGTCTGGTACTGGCGTGCCATCCAGCCGATCGAGATTGCCCGCGTTCCGCTCTGGGGCGAGATCAACGACCTCACGAAAACCGGCCAGATCGGTCCGAGCGCCCGTCTCGGCCAGGGCGACGTGCCGGCGCGCAAACTCTATGTCCAGCCGAGCCTTGCCCTCGGCGACACGCCGACCGGCCGCATCTCCATGCTGCCGACGACACATAATTTCGACAGCTTCGCCTATCGCAGTGACATCCTCGATCCCCTTCAGCCGATGAACAGCTGGGCCGCGCTGCTCGACGAACGCTGGAGCGGCCGTGCCGCCCTCGTGGATGAACCGGCGATCGGTATTTTCGATGCCGCGCTTGCTGCGCAGGCCGCCGGCCTCATGACCTTCGGCAATATCGGCAACATGACCGTCGCAGAGATCGACGCGTTGATGGATATTCTGGAGACAAGGCGCAAGGCGGGCTTCTTCCGCAGCTTCTGGCGCACGGCGGAAGACGCTGCGGGATTGATGGTGGCGGATGAAACCGATATTCAGAGCATGTGGTCGACGGGCATCGGCATCCTGAACGGCCGCGGTTTTCCCGTCGAACAAGCGGCGCCTGCGGAAGGCTACCGTGCCTGGCATGGGGGTCTCTGCCTGTCGAGGCACCTTTCCGGCCGCATGCTGGATGTCGCCTACGACTATCTCAACTGGTGGATTTCCGGCTGGCCGGGCGCCGTCGTCGCCCGGCAGGGCTATTACATCTCCACCCCGGAGCGCTCGCGCCGCTACATGAGCGCCGCCGAGTGGGATTACTGGTATGAGGGGCTAGCCGCGCGGGAAGACCTACCTGGTCCGGATGGTACGATCCGCGTAAAACGCGGCTCGGTGCGCAGCGGTGGTTCCTACTGGCAGCGTGCCAACGGTATCGCCGTCTGGAACACGACCATGGATGAACACAACTATCTCGTCCGCCGCTGGATGCAGCTCGTCGGGCGTGCAGAGAAGGACATTTGACGATGACGACAGAGCCGCGCTCGATCGCCCAGCTTTCCGTGCTTCTGCAATCGGGCGCGCTTGATCCCGTTGCGCTTGTGGAAGAGACGCTTGCAGCCATCCGGTCGCATCCGGATGCCGCGGTCTTCACCTTTCTCCTGGAGGAGCGGGCGAGAGCGGAAGCTGAGGCCGCACGGCAGCGCCTGCGGGAAGGGCGCTCGCGCGGCGTCCTCGACGGTGTACCGATCGCCTGGAAGGACCTCTTCGATATCGCGGGCCTGCCGACCACCGCCGGTTCCCGCGTGCTGAGGGACGCGGAGCCCGCAAGCCGCGATGCGGCCGTGGTGCAGGCTCTTGCGGGCGCCGGCATGGTCAGCGTCGGGCGGGTGAACATGAGTGAGTTCGCCTTTTCCGGCCTCGGTATCAATCCGCATTACGGCACGCCGCGCAACCCGGCCTCGCCCGCTGGCGAGCACCGCATTCCCGGCGGCTCCTCGTCCGGTTCCGGGGTCGCGGTCGCGGCCGGGCTCGTGCCCGTCTCCATCGGCACGGATACCGGCGGCTCGGTGCGCATCCCCGCCGCCTTCAATGGTATCGTCGGCTACAAGGCGACCCGCGGGCGCTACGCCATGGAGGGTGTGTTCCCCCTGGCCAAAAGCCTCGATTCCCTTGGTCCGCTCTGCCGCACCGTGCAGGACGCGATCCTCATCGATGCTGCCATGCGGGGCCTGCCCGCTGCCGGCCCCGTCCCGCACCAGAATGTTGCCGACCTCTCCTTCGTCATTCCCGAGACCGTGTTCTTCGACGGTGCGGAACCGGAGGTCGTCGCGGCTTTCGAGGCGGGCGTCACGCAGCTTTCGCGCGCCGGCGCGCGCATCCGGCGCGAGGCCTTCCCGGAGTTTTCCGCAATTTTCGAACTGATGGCGAAACACGGCGCGCTGGTGACGGCGGAAGCTTTCGTCCTTCATCGTGCGCGCATCAAGGGTGCGGCGGCGGCGGAGATGGATCCCCGTGTCGTCAAGCGCACGCTGCTCGGTGAGAAGATCACCATCGCCGATTATCTCGAGACGCTGGAGGCCCGAGAAAAACTGACAGCGGCCTTCGAAGCCAGGCTCGGTCCGCAGGACCTGTTGCTCAGCCCGACGCTTCCTCATGTCGCCCCGGAAATCCAGCCGTTGCTCGATGATGAGGATCTGTTCTTCCAGACCAACGGCAAGACGCTGCGCAATACGCTGGTCGGCAATTTTCTCGATTGGTGCGGGGTGTCGCTGCCGTGTGGCACGGGTGCCGGGGGCATGCCCGCCGGGCTCTTGGTTTCGGCTCCGCGGTGTGGTGACGACCGGTTGCTGGCCGCCGCTATGGCGGTGGAAGGCGTGCTCGGCTGAGGTTCCTGGCCGCTTCTCTGCGACTTTCCGCGGATCCTGGCGCGCAGGTTCGCGTCAGGACTGCAGGCGGGCCATAGCCTTGACGAGTGGGACCGCGGACACCGCGCCGGGATCGGAATGGCCGAGGGAACGCTCCCGAAGGCGCGCTGCGCAGCCCTTTGTTGCGACCATGGCGGCCGTGGCGCCGGTTTCGGCAGCGGTCTCGACGGCGTTCCATAAGTCCGGTTTCGAGCGGTTGCCGGCAACGGCGAGGATGCCGCCTCGGCGGCAGGGAGCCAGACATCGAGTATGGTCTTGTCGCCACGCTGCGCCTTGCCGCGGTCGACAGGACGTCGGACGGGCTCGCAGCGTCAAGATCGGACCTTGAGAGAGCAGTGTTCACCGCCTTGAAGTTCCCGCCGCGGCCGGCGGTGCCAGGCTCGGTGCGTTGAACGGCCTTCTGGTCCACAAGCTTAGCGCGCCTTCGCTCATCGTCACGATTGGTACGCACACCATTTTCGATCTTCTCGGCGCGAATGACGGGACGCTCGGTCTCATCGAGCCGCTGTTCCCGTATATCGATTACTTCACGCCCTGGATCGAAGAGGCCAGACAGATCTCGGCCGCGCCCGATGTCGAGGGCGCAGGGCGGTTCTTCCTGGAGCGTGGCGTAAAACATTGTTTTTTTACCCTCGGCGGCGACGATGTCTGCTTCATGGATGCCGCAAGTACTCTCGTCCGGGAGCGGGCGTTCGAAATCGAGGTGGTCGAATACGATGGGTTGCGGCGACGCCTTCGATGCCGGTTACATCACGGCCCTGCATCACAAGATGGACCTGGTCACCGCGCTAACCTCGCGCAGGCAAGCGCCGCGCTCGTGGCGACCGGTCTCGGTTCGGATGCCGGTATCCGCTCTTTCGATGAAGCACTTGCCTTCATGAACAGCGCGCCGCGCAAGGCGGCTTGAGGCGATCTATTAGGGGCCGCCCCAAGGCCCTTGGCAAAATTCGCATCCGACGACGGGGTTGCCGAAGAAACCGCGTTTGGTTTCGGTATGTCATTTTTGCGCTACGATCGCATAACGGTGTTGAAGGCCCCGCGCGATGGCCTTGAAGAAACCGAAATGCGCTGCCTGCGTCTTGTGGATTTGCCGCAGATCCCTGTCCGCCGTCACGCTTGAAAAACCCGCTTCCGCAAGCAGGCGTGAAACGACGTCGACCCGCGCACCGCCGGAAAAATGGACGCGGGAGAGGATGTCTGCATGCGTGCCGGTCATGGCCGCGGGCGCCTGCACTCCTGTCGTGCCTGCTCGCTCCAGAAAGGCGGCGAGCCGTTTTACGAGCCGCTCGGCGAGGCCCGTATTGACGAAATCACCGTCGATGACCAGCAGCTTGCCGCCCGGTTTGAGGACACGCAGCCACTCTGCAAAACAAGCGGCCGGATCGACAAGGGTCCAGACAAGATGGCGCGTGACGATCACGTCGTAGCTGTCATCGGCCTCAAGCGTGTTCTCCGCATCGCCGAGATGAAAACGGATGGAACGGCCGCGGGCTGCGGCCTTGGCGCGGGCGCGTTCCAGCATGGGTTCGGCCCAGTCGATGCCGGTCACCCGATAGCCGAGGTCATCCATCAGGTGGGAGATCACGCCGGTTCCGCTCGCAAGGTCGAGAGCCTCGCGGCCATCGCCACGGCCGAGATGCCGTTCGATGAGCGCATGCCAGGCGGCGCGTTCCTCCTCGGAGAAGATCTCGTGGCCGGGCGACTGGTCGAATGTTGCAGCGCGCGCGGACCAATAGGCCTTGATTTCATCCCGCAAGGTGAAATTGGTGCCCTCCGTCGTGCGGTTGCTCTGCATGCTTCATTCCCCGATTTCAGCTTCGAACGCTTCTAAAAGATAATACTTGACTATAAAAGTCATAAAATAATATGTGCCGGGCAGTTTCCACCGGAGATGAATCCCATGCGCTTTTCTGCCAAGTCGGCGATGTTTGCCCTCGGCCTCCTCGTGTCCACCGTGCTGCCGGCAATGGCCGATCCCGTCGTCCTCAAGGACGTTACCGGGCGAGACGTCGAAGTGAATGTGCCGGTCAAGCATGTCATTCTCGGCGAAGGCCGGCAGATCTATTTCCTCGCCGCGCTCGACAAGGAAAATCCGTTCCAGCACGTTGTCGGCTGGCGCGACGACCTGCCGAAGGCTGATCCGGAATCCTACGCCGCTTACCTCGCGAAATACCCCAACATCGCCAAGCTGCCGACCTTCGGCGGCATGAAGGACGGTACGTTCGATATCGAGCAGGCCGTGGCCCTGAAGCCGGACGTCATCCTGATGAATGTCGATGCCAAGACCGCGACGGAAGAAGCCGGCTACATCGAGAAGCTTGCCAAGGTCGGCATCCCGCTCGTCTATGTCGATTTCCGCGAGAAGCCGATGGAGAACACCGAGCCGAGCATGCGCATCATGGGCACGCTGATGGGCAAGGAGAAGGTTGCGGAGGATTTCATCACCTTCCGGGCCGATGCGATCAGGAAGGTCACGGACGTCCTTGAAAAGAATGGTCCGGCAAAGCCAGTCGTCTTCGTCGAGCGGGCAGGGGGCTACTCCGACGATTGCTGCATGTCCTTCGGCAACGAGAACTTCGGCAAGATGGTCGAACTCGCCGGCGGCACGAACATGGCCAAGGAGATCATTCCCGGCACGTTCGGCACGGTGAATCCGGAGCAGGTCATCGCCTCCAATCCCGACCAGGTGATCATCACCGGCGGCATGTGGGAAGGGTATGTGCCGGGTGGCAACTGGGTCGGCGTCGGGTATGGCGCCGATACGGCGGAAGCCCGCCGCAAGCTGGAAAACCTGACCAAGCGTCCGGCCTTTACGGGCGTCAAGGCGGTAAAGGACGGCAATGTGCACGCCATCTGGCACCAGTTCTACAACAACCCCTACCAGTTCGTCGCCATCCAGCAGATCGCCAAGTGGCTGCATCCCGATCTCTTCAAGGACCTGGATCCGGAGGCGACCTTCAAGGAGCTGCACGACCGCTTCCTGCCGCTTGAATACAAGCCGGGATACTTCGTCTCGCTGAAGGGCGAGTAGTCGATGGCCGCCACGGCGACCGAAGCCAGGGCGACGGGGCGCGATCAATATCGCGCCCTTGCCTTTCGGCGTATCCTCATCCTTGCCGGCCTCGGTCTTGCGCTTGCCGCCAGCATTGCCATCGACATGGCGCTTGGGCCCGCGAACTACAGCGTTTCCGAGGTTCTTTCCGCGCTCTTCTCGCCGGAGACGGTAGGTGACCAGCTGCGTGTCGTCATCTGGGATATCCGTATGCCGATCGCGTTGATGGCGGTGACGGTCGGCGCGTCGCTCTCGGTTGCGGGTGCGCAGATGCAGACGATCCTGTCGAACCCGCTCGCCAGCCCCTTCACCCTCGGCATTTCAGCCGCTGCCAGCTTCGGTGCGGCGCTGGGGCTTGTTGCCGGCGTTGCCATCTTTCCGGGGGCGACCCAATACATGGTGCCGGTCAATGCCTTCATCATGGCGATGGTGGCCGCGCTCTTCATCCATTTCGCCTCGACGTTGCGGGGCGTGACGGTGGAGACCATCGTTCTGCTCGGCATCGCGCTCGTCTTCACCTTCAATGCCGCGCTGTCGCTTCTCGAATACCTTGCCTCCGAACAGGCGCTCGCGGCCGTCGTGTTCTGGACCATGGGCAGCCTCACGAAGGCGACCTGGGACAAGGTGTTCGTCACCGCGGCCATACTGGTCGTGACGCTGCCACTCTTCATCCGCAATGCCTGGGCACTGACGGCGCTGCGGCTCGGCGACGACAAGGCGGCCAGCATGGGCGTCAATGTCCGGCGCCTGCGTCTCCACACCATGCTCGTCGTCAGTCTGCTCGCCGCCGTTCCCGTCTCCTTCGTCGGCACGATCGGCTTTGTCGGCCTTGTCGGCCCGCATATCGCGCGCATGGTGGTGGGCGAGGATCAGCGGTTCTTTCTGCCCGGGTCCGTGATCTGCGGTGCACTTCTTCTGTCGGCGACGTCAGTCGTCAGCAAGGTGCTCATCCCCGGTGCCATCCTGCCGATCGGGGTCATCACCGCGCTTGTCGGCGTTCCCTTCTTCTTCGTCCTGATTTTCTCGAACCGGAGGCGCGCATGGTAAGCCTGGTGCTGAAGGACCTTGGCGCCAGCTATGGCCGCACGACAGTTTTGTCCAATGTAGCGATCGAACTGCTGGCATCCGGCACCACCACCGCGGTCATCGGCCCGAATGCGGCGGGAAAATCGACCCTCTTCAAGCGCATCGCAGGCCTTGTTTCCGGTCCCGGTGTCGTGCAGCTCTCCGATGCGGCCCGCGGGGACCGCTCGATCTGCTACATGCCGCAGGATACCGGTTCGAATGCCGTGCTGACGGTGTACGAGTCGTTGCTGCTTGCCGCAAAACAGGGCGGCGGCTGGCGTGTGAAGGACGACGAGCTGTTCGAGATCGATGCGATCTTGAAGGCGTTGCGCATTGAAGAGCTTGCGTTTCGCGGCCTCGATGCGCTGTCCGGCGGCCAGCGTCAGCTTGTCTCGCTCGGCCAGGCGCTGGTGCGCAAACCCGAGGTCCTGCTGATGGACGAGCCGACCTCGGCGCTCGATCTCCATCGGCAAATCGATGTCTTGGAATTCGTCGCCGATCTTGCCCGCCGCACCGGCATGGTCGTGCTCATCGCGTTGCATGATCTCAATCATGCCCTGCGCTACTGCACGAACACGATCGTCATCGCCAATGGTGAAATGGCCTCGAGTGGCGCGACCGCCGAGGTGATAACATCGGCAATGTTGCGCGATATCTATCGCGTCGATGCCCGCATCGAAGCTTGTTCCCGAGGCCGGCCGATGGTCATCGTCGATGGTGCGCTTTGAGCCGTGACCCGAGCCCGGTGGTCGCCTTCAGGGAATGGTCGCCTCTTCGATCAGCCAGTTGATGAAGTAGCCGACCTCGGCGGTTTCCCGCTTCGTTTCCGGGCAGATGCAATAGTAGTTGTGAAGGGCCGGCACGCTGAGCTGCAGCGGCTGGACGAGGCGGCCTTCGTCGAGATCGCGGGCGGAAACGACTTCGTCGCTGAGCGCGACGCCGAAACCGTCGCGCGCAGCCTGAAGCACGATGCCGAAGTCGTCGAAATAGACGTCCGCTTCTCCGGCATAGGCAATGCCGGCCTCCGCCTGCCAGCGCCGCCACTGCGAGCCGTCGTCTTCATGGAGCAGCCGGTGATAGGCAAGGTCTGAGGGCTGGCGGATGGCGTTCGGTCCGCGCAGGAGCTGCGGGCTGCACACCGGCGTCATGCGGATACCGTGCAGAAGACGCCACCAGAAACCCGGCCATGGCGGTGCCCCGTAGACGATCGCGACGTCGGTCTTGCGCCAGTCGACGCCGGGAAAATGGCTGGATGTGACGACCTTCAACTGGAAATTCGGACTGTCGGCCATGAAGGTGAAAAGCCGGGTCGCAAGCCAGGCGACGCCATGCACCTGGGGGATGGAGATGGTCAGGGTTCGCCTGCTGGCCTCGCCGTATCTTTGCGCCGAGAGCTGGCGCACGCCGGTCTGGATCGCGTCCATCGCATTTGCCACCGAGCGCTGGAGCTGGCTTCCGCTCGGGGTCAGGGCCAGTTGGCGTCCGCGTTTTTGAAACAGGTCGACACCGAGTGCTATCTGGAGGGCGCGGATCTGCTGGCTGACCGCGCCTGGCGTGACATGCAGCTCGGCTGCCGCCGCGCCGACATTGCCGAGCCGTGCGACGCTTTCGAAGACGCGAAAGGCATGAAGGGGGGGCAGCGTCATCGGTTTCGGTCCTCAAACGGGGCTTGACGATCAGGCATTCTGGTCGCGTCCGGGGCGCAACTGCTCGATCACGCGATCGGCAAGCGCGCGCAGGACCGGGTCGTTCGCCCGGTCCACAGGGCAGACGATGTAATATTCCCGCGCTGCGTTGATCGTGGTCGAAAACGGCTGGATGAGACGGCCTTCGCTTAGATAGTTCCGCGTCAGGACATCGGAGACCAGCGCCACGCCGCGGCCTTGAACGGCAGAGGCGATTGCCTGCGCCACCGAATTCACCCGCACACGCGTGTTGCCTTCGAGGCCTATCCGCGCGGCGACGGACCATTTTGCCCATTCGCCACCGTCGTCTTCATGCAGCAGGGCGACCGAACTCAGCTTCCTGTCGCGATTGCGCAGGTCCAGCCGGGGAAACAGCGTCGGCGCGCAGACGGCACAGAGCCTGACTTCGCTGAGGGATCGCCAGTATTTTCCGGTAAATGGCGGGTTGTCGTAGACGATGGCGAGATCGTTCTTGTCCCAGTCCACGTCCGCGGCGGTGATTGCCTCGTTGATCGTCAGGCTGGCAATGCCGTTCGACTGGGCGAAATCGACGATCGTCGCGGTCAGCCAGGCGATGCCGAGCGCCGTCGGCACGGAGACCGACAGCGCGGCGGGCTGGTCGCCGGCGGTGATTTTCCGCGATGCCCGCGTCGCCGTGTCGAGCTGGCCGAGCGATATGGCGACGGCCTGGGAGAAATCCTTGCCCGCCTGGGTCAGTGCGACATTCCTGCCCGCTTTCTGAAACAGCACGATCCCCGTCGCTTCGCCCAGTTTCTTCAGTTGCAGGGAGATCGCGCTGGGGCTGAGGTTCAGTTCCTCGGCGGCATGCCGGACCCCGCCGAGGCGCGCGGTTGCCTCGAAGGCCGGCAGATATTGCAGGTACGGCGGCAGACGGCTCATTGTTTGACCCGGCTAGTTGTTTGGAAAAACAGAACGATACTGGTGATTATAAATTGATTTTTTCAAACTGTTAAGAGTGCTATCCCAACGACAAAGAGGAGAACGTTCATGATTGCGGCCAAACCATTCGACTTTCCCTATGACGGCAATCTGGAGGCGCAGAAGACTGCGCTCATTGTCATAGACCTGCAGGAGGATTTCCTGTCGACGACCGGCTATTTCGCCCGCCAGGGCTACGACCCGGCGCCGCTCCGAGCGATCCTTCCCGCAGTCAACCGGCTCATTGCCGCTTGTCGGGAGGCCGGCGTGCAGATCATCCACACGCGGCAGGGTTATCGCGGGGACCTCGCTGATATGACGCCTTACGAAAAATGGCGCCGGAAGCGCTCCGGTCTTGAGGGCACGACCGCGCTGCTGCGCTCCAGCCCGGGCTTCCAGATCGTTCCCGAACTCGATGTGCGTCCGGAAGACGTCATCGTCGACAAGACCTGCAACGGCGCCTTCACCTACACGGATTTCGAACATGTCCTGCGCGCGCAGGGCATCACGCATCTCCTGTTTTCCGGATGCACCACGGATGTGTGCGTGCACACCACGCTGCGCGAGGCTTGTGATCGCAACTTCCAGTGCCTGACGATCTCCGATGCCTGCGCCAGCGGCGATCAATATGCCCACGAGGCGGCCCTTCACATGGTGACGGTCGAGAACGGCATTTTCGGTGCGCTCACCGATACGGCTGCGGTTCTCGAAGGGCTCAAGAAGCTTGGACCGTCCGCGAAATGAGCGAGGCGCATGCGAACCAGAAATATGTTTCCCTGATGCGGCTGACGCAGAAGGGGCTCACCGAGCTGACCGACAGCGCCAAACGCCGGAAGGTCAGCGAGGATCGCGTGGCCGCGCTCGGCGGTCGCTCGATCGCCTTCTACGCCCTGCTGGGCCCCTATGATTTCGTGCAGGTTTTCGAAATGCCGAGCAACGAAGCCATGATGCAATACGTCCTCACCGCGCGCCGCGACGGGCATGTCGAACCGCTGATCCTCCCGGCCTTCGACACCGACGCGTACGGGCAGATCCTCACCGAAATAGTTTAGTTTTTCTGCGTTTATTTCGTCAAAACATTTAGCTTGTCTGCATGGGATGTTCGTATACGACTTCACAAAACATCAATCCAAGAAGCCAAAAACAAGGGAACACAATGATGAAAACCGCACGACTGGGAATGAAACCATCTCTTCTCGCCGGCACGATGCTGGCCGCCCTTCTTAGCGCAGGCAATGGTCTTGCCGCAGAGCAGAAACCCGATTTCGTATCGGGTGGCGTCCTGAAGATCTGCACCAGCGGCGAATTCCCGCCGATGGAATATTATGAAAACCCCGGCGACAAGGACCTCATCGGCTTCGAGATCGACGTCATGGACGCAATCGCCAAGCAGTGGGGTGCCAAGGCCGAATATGTTGTCGGCGATTTCAAGGGGCTGCTCCCCTCGCTCGATTCGAAGCGCTGCGATCTCGTCGCGAGCGGCATCCTGATCACGCCGGCCCGTCTCGAAAAATACGACGGCATCCCCTATTTCAGCTCGCATATCGTGATGGTCACCGCGGCAAGCGACACGGAGACGAAGGTTCCAGCCGATGTCAGCGGCAAGGTGATGGCGATCGAGGCCGGCACCTCCTACGAAAAGATGGTCGCCGATCTCAATGCGGAGCTTGAGGCCGGCGGCAAGGCGCCGATCCAGGCACAGACCTATCCCTCGGCATCCGGCGTCATCGAGCAGATCCTCGTCGGGCGTGCGACGGCCACCATCACGCAGGATACGACGGCGGCCTATCGCATGCTGCAGGTACCGGGCCGCCTGAGCATTCCCTACACCTACGAGCAGAGCGAAAACTACGGCATCTATCTCCGCAAGAGCGATGGTGACCGCCAGATGCTGAAGGAAGCGATCGAGGCCCTGCAGGCGAGCGGCGAGATGAAGGCACTGCTTCAGAAATGGAACCTGCCGGAAACGGCGACCGACGTTTCCCACGACGTCAACTGACGATAGGACGGTTTCGCGTTGTTCCAGCTCGACCTCTTCCTGCAGGCGATCTTCAGCGCCCCCCTTTTCAAGGGGGCGCTCCTGACGATCGGCCTTTCCCTCTGCGTCATGGCCGTGTCTCTCGTGCTCGGCATGGGGCTCGGTTCCATGGCGGGCTCGCCGCGGCCGGCGGTCCGATGGCTGGTGACGCTCTATGTCTGGCTCTTCCGCGGCGCGCCGGCCCTGCTGGTGTTGCTCTTCGTCTGGAACGGCCTGCCGCAGATTTCGGAGATTTTCCGCGCCGGCTGGTTCACGCCCTTCGTCGCGGCGTTCCTGGCGTTGTCGCTCATCCAGATCGCCTATCTGGCGGAAATCCTGCGCAGTGCCTTTGCCGCCGTCGGTCATGGCCAGCGGGAAGGGGCCGCGGCGCTCGGCATGCATCGCTGGCAGATCTTTCTGGTCATCACCATGCCGCAGGCGCTCCGGATCGCGGTTCCCGCGCTGATGAACGAGTTCATCTCCCTCCTGAAGACCACGTCGCTGGCGACCGTGATCTCGCTCAAAGAGCTGATGACCGTCTCCCAGTTCGCCATCGCGACGAGCTTCCGCTTCCTCGAATGGTACGGCGCGGCGCTCGTCTATTATCTCGTCATCGTCTCGGTGCTGACGCTTGCGCAGAACCGTATCGAATATGTGCTTTCGCGCGGCTATCGCTGATCCCGCTTCAACCCGAGAGTTGGACATGAACACGCAAACGACGACCGATCTTCCGCACCGGGCCGCGATCGAGGTGACTGGCGTCAACAAATGGTACGGCGCTTTCCAGGTCCTGAAGGGCATCGACCTGACGGTGAACAAGGGCGAACGTATCGTGATCTGCGGCCCCTCCGGCTCCGGCAAATCGACGCTGATCCGCTGCATGAACCGTCTTGAGATTCATCAGGAAGGTTCGATCATCGTCAACGGCATCGAGCTTACCAACCAGCTCAAGCGCATCGACCGTGTTCGAAGCGATGTCGGCATGGTTTTCCAGCACTTCAACCTGTTCCCGCATCTGACGGTTCTCGAAAACTGCACGGTCGCCCAGCGCTGGGTGCGCAAACTGTCGAAGAAACAGGCGACCGAAATCGCAATGACCTATCTGGAGCGCGTCCACATTCCGGAAAAGGCTGACAAATATCCCGGCCAGCTTTCCGGCGGCCAGCAGCAACGCGTCGCCATCGCGCGTGCGCTCTGCATGAACCCAAGCATCATGCTGTTCGACGAGCCCACCTCGGCGCTCGATCCCGAAATGGTCAAGGAGGTGCTGGACACGATGATTTCGCTTGCCGCCGACGGAATGACGATGGTCTGCGTCACGCACGAAATGAATTTCGCGCGCGAGGTGGCGAGCGAAGTGGTTTTCATGGATGACGGCCAGATCATCGAGCGCAACACGCCCGACCGCCTGTTCTCCGCGCCCGCGCATGAGCGCACGAAGCGCTTTCTCGGCAAGCTGCTGCATTGAGGGAGGAGAGGGTGCGCGCGACGGACTGGTTTTCGAAGGAGACAATCTCCGAGAGGCTGACGCGGCTTTACGAGCCGCATGTGCACAGCTTTTTCCGGGCCAACATGTTTCACGTTGTCGGTCGGGATGCTGATCTCGTCGTCGATTTCGGCATGGGGCTCGCCAGTCTCGCGGGCGTGCTGGACATTCCGGCCGGCAAGCCTGTGCTGGCGGTCGCGACCCACATCCATGTCGATCATGTCGGTTCGTTCCACGAATTCGAGAACCGGCTGGGGCACGAAGCTGAGGCTGCTGCCTTTGCGCAGATGCTCGACACCGATACGCTCGCCCCCTATTTTCGCACGCAACCGGACGCCCTCGCAGCGGTCACGCCCACGGGCGTCCTGCCGGAGGCCTATGCGATCCCGCCCGCTGCGCTTGCCACGATCCTCAAGGAAAACGATGTCATCGACACCGGCGACGCCCGCTACATGGTCCTGCATCTACCGGGCCATTCACCCGGCTCGCTCGGCCTTCTCGACGAGAAGACGGGGACGTTTTTCAGCGGAGACGCGATCTACGAGGGCAACCTCGTGGATGACCTGCCGGGATGCGACGTCGCGGCCTACCGGGTGACCATGGAGCGCCTGTCGCGGCTCGACGTCCATACTGTTCACGGCGGCCATGGATCGAAGTTCGGAAAGGCCCGGATGCAGCAGATTGCCCGGGCCTATCTGACGGAAAAGGGGGGCTGAGCGGGGCCAGTCGACTACGGCGTCGATTGCCGTATTACCCGTCGAGCAGGCTGGCATAGTCCGGGTGTTTGACGGCGAAGGCGGCCATGAAGGGGCATTTTGCGATGATGCGCGTCTTTCGGGCGCGCAACGTCTCGAAGACACCCCGCGCAAGACGCGTGCCTATGCCTTGGCCTGATAGCGCCTGGGGAACCTCGGTGTGGATGAGTACGATCCGACCATTCTCCTCGCGGTAGTAGGCGACCGCCATCTCGTCTCCGACGGCCAGCTCGAAGCGCGACTCGGCCGGGTTGTCGCGAACGTCGTCATCCATCAGGCATCCTCCGCTTTCCAGTCTCGCCGGTGATCCGGCTAAAGGCCGCTGAATTGCCACAGGAGCCCGATCAGCCCCAGATAGAGGAGCGATCCGGCGATGAACCGCTCCTGCAGGCTGGCAACCGATTGTAGGGGCAGATGGCCGGGAACGGCAAATGCTGTCTTTGCGTCCATGTCGTGTTTCTTCCTTGAACGGGGCGAGGGATCGCGCTTGTCGAAGGTGGTGCCGGAAGCTACATTAATCAAATGAGGCTGGGGCATTGGAAGCATGCGCGAAATTCATAGCGCCGATCTTAACCTTGTTCGCGTCTTCGTCGCAGTCATGGAGGAGCGGGGCGTCACGCGGGCGGCCGAGCGCCTGCACCTTACCCAGTCGGCCATCAGCCATGCACTCGCCCGGCTGCGCGAGACGCTTGGCGACGAGCTCTTCATCCGCGGGCCGAACGGCATGTATCCGACCCCCCGTGCCCTGGAGCTTGCGCAGGCGTTCAAGCCGGCCCTGCGGCAGATCGAGGGCGCCCTCGCGGGCAATACCTTCAATCCCGAGACCTCGGACATCACCTTCGCGATCTCGACCTCGGATTTTCTCACGGCGACGGTCATTCCCGAGCTGATGGCGCGCATCCGCTGCCATGCGCCGAAGGCCGGCTGCTGGCTGCGCCCGTTGAGTGAGCTCAACATCACGGAGGAACTCGATCGCGGCGCCCTTCATGTGGCCATCGGCGTTTTCGGCAAGACACCGTCCCGTTTCGTCAGCGAGCCGCTGTTTTCCGATCAGAGCGTGTGGCTGATGCGCCGGGATCATCCCGCCGCCGCTGGCCCCTTCGGTCTCCAGGCGCTTGCGGCCTTTCCGCATGTCGATATCCTGATTTCCGACCAGCTTCAGCCGGCCGGGGATGCGACGATCGACCAGGGTGGGCTGGAGCGGGCCTACATCACCAGCAATCCGCGTTATATCGAGGGTCTGCTCGGCGCCGAGGGCCTGACGCGCACGGTGGGCGCGACCGTCTCGCACATCCTTGCCGTTCCGGCCCTTTTGGCGGCAACCGACATGATCGCCTACGTGCCGCTGCAATTTGCATTGCGCGCCGTGCGCGCGCTCGATCTTGCGTGGCGCGATCCACCTTACCATGCGCCACCCTTCGAGATCTCGATGCTGTCGCACCGGACGATGGGCGCACATCCCGCCGTGGCCTGGTTGCGGCAGGCGCTGGTGGAAAGCGCGGAACGTTACCATCGTAAGGATTGATCCAGGCAAGAGAATGAATCTTGTTCATGAATCAAATGCTACAGCATCATTTCATTCATTGAGTATCCGCGCCCATATTTGCCGATATTTAAATCCGGTCCAAAGGACCCAGGAGAGTTACGGCAATGAACGCAATCGTCACAGGTCTCGTCGTCCCGGACAACAGGCCGCAACCCGCGCCGGCCCCGGATGTACGTGCGCCGACCGCTCACCATCCGCAGCCGAAGGGCGCGACGCAGAAGCGGCCGCGCCGGCGCAGCTATCTTGCCCTTGCCCGTTCGGCCGCCATCGTCGTCGGCATCGGGCTTGCCACCGTCATTCCGCTCGGCTGGGGGCAATGGGTCGCGGGCTTCACGAACCAGTCTACGGACAATGCCTATCTCCGGGCGGACACGACGCCGATCAGCACGCAGATTTCCGGCCGTGTGCGCAGGGTCGCGGTGAGCGACTTCCAGGCGGTCCGGGCCGGCCAGCTGCTCGGCGAGATCGAGGCTTCGGAATATGACGCGAAGGTCAGCCGCGCGACGGCCTCGGTTGCCGCTGCGGATGTCGCCATCCGCAATGTCGACAGTCGGATCGCGCTGCAACACCGCACCATCGCCCAGGCCGATGCCGCTATCCTTGCAATCAGCGCCGATCGCGACCGGGCTGCGGGTGAGTACGGCCGACAGACCGCCGCCGTCGAGGACGGCTGGTCCACCAGCCAGCGCCTGGAGGACGCGCTTGCCGCAAATCGCCGCTTCGAGGCCCAGCTTGCGGAAAAACAGGCCGAAGCGGACGCGCAGCGCCAGCAGCTCAACGTGTTGGGCACGCAGCGGGAGCAGGCGCTGGCGGAGCTGGAGATCCGCAAGGCCGATCTCGCGCTCGCCCGTATCGAGCTCGGCCATACCAGGATCGTTGCGCCCATCGATGGCGTCGTCAATGTCAGCAGCGTGCGCGCTGGCCAGTATGTTTCCGTCGGTACTCGCTTCATTTCCATTGTTCCGCTGCCCAAGGTTCATGTCGTGGCGAACTACAAGGAAACACAGCTCGGCAAGGTGCATGTCGGCCAGGCCGCGACGATCAAGGTCGATATGTTTCCGGGGCGAGAGCTGAAAGGCCGCGTGGAACAGATTGCGCCCGCGACTGGTGCGGAATTCGCCCTGCTGCCGGCGGACAATGCAACCGGTAATTTCACCAAGGTCGCCCAGCGTATCGCCGTGCGGATTGCACTCGTCGATGTGCCGCAGGACCTGCGGCAGGCGCTGCGGCCGGGCATGTCGGTCCTATCGACAATCCATACGGACACGGCGATCGACGATCCCGCGATCAAGTAGGCGGGAAGGACAGATCATGACAGCGGCAGCGGTTCCGGCCCTCCGGAAAGAATGGCCCAGTTTCAGGACGCTCGTCGGCATCGGCGCTGTCCTCCTCGGCACCTTCACATCGATCCTCAACGCGCGGCTGACCGACATCGGCCTTGCGGATATCCGCGGTGCCCTCGGCCTCAGCCTCGATGAGGCCTCGTGGATCACCACAGCCTACGTCGTCGCCGAGGTGGCGGCGATCCCAGCGGCAGTGTGGCTGCGCGGGATCCTGTCGCCGACGCGCGGCGTCATCCTCGGCGCGGCATTGTTTTCCGTGTTTTCCCTCGCGGCACCGTTCAGCCCCGACCTTTCGATCCTGCTCAGCCTTCAGGCGCTGCGCGGGTTGAGTGCCGGTGTGCTGATCCCCATGGCCTATGCTGTGATCATGCGCCACTTGCCGCAGCACCAGCGGCTCTACGGCCTGTCGTTCTATGCGCTGGTTTCCGCCACCACGCCCAGCCTCTCGGTTTCGCTCGAAGCCTTCATTCTCGAACATCTCTCCTGGGAGTTCCTGTTCTGGCTCAACATCGTCCCGGGCGCACTGACGGTTTTTGCGGCCAGTTATGGCCTTGCCCACGACCCGGTCAAATACATGCGCTTTCGCAAGTTCGACGGCTTCGGGCTGCTTGCCCTGTCGCTCGGGCTGGCTGCGCTGGTGGCCGCGCTCGACCAGGGTAACCGGCTCGACTGGCTGCAATCCGGTCTCATCGTCGGCTTCCTGCTTGCCGGAGCGCTCCTCATCGGCGCGTTCTTCTTGCATGCCTTGCTACATCCGAACCCGGTCGTCAGTCCGCGGCTCCTGTGGCGGCGCAATATCGGCCTTGGCCTGATGATGATGTTTGCAAGCCGTATTGCCGTCATGTCCTCGGCCTTCATCGTTCCGCAGTATCTCATCCGCATCCAGGGCTATCGCGCGCTGGAAAGCAGTGACCTGTTCCTTGCTACGGCAATCCCGCAATTGCTCCTCGCACCCGTGGTGGTCTGGCTCTGCTATCGGGTCGATCCGCACAATCTGCTGGCGCTCGGCGGCATGCTGATGGGTGGGGGTTTGCTCCTGTCCGCGAACATTACCGGCCTGTGGGCCAGCGAGGAATTCCTCCTGCCGCTTCTGCTCCAGTCGGTCGGCGGGCCGCTCGTCGCGATCCCCACCATGGTGCTGATCACCGAAGACATCACGTTGCAGGAGATCCCCTGGATCGCTTCGCTGGTGCATATCGTGCGCACGGTCGGCAGCGCCATCGGCTTGGCGCTCGTGACGACCACGGTGCGGGTGCAGGAACAGGTCTATTCCAACCTGATCGGCCAGCATGTCGAAAGCGGCGATGCGGACGTGGCGGCGCGGATCGAGACGCTGGCGCAAACAGTGTTGCCGCGGGCCGCCAATCCACAGGAAGCGGTCGGGCAGGCTACTGCCCTGCTTGCTCGTACCGTCCAGCGCGAGGCCTATGTGTTGAGCTACGCAGACGCTTTTCTGCTGATCGGAGCGATCATGCTGCTTGCGACGGCCCTGTCGCTGGCCCTGCGCAAGACCCTCCTGCCCGGCCGGTTTCTCTGATAGACCGGCAGGACGGCAGGCTGGATGGCCGCGGCGCGACAGAAGGGGTCCATCGATGCTCGATCGCCTGACCGGCATGCAGGTCTTTGTACGCACGGCGCAACAGGGCAGCCTGTCGGCCGCGGCACGCCAGATGAAGATGTCGCCGGCCATGGCGACGAAACACGTCGATGCGCTGGAGGAACGGCTCGGAATCAAGCTCTTCCATCGCACCACGCGCAAGCTTTCGCTCAACGAGTCGGGACGGCAATATCTCGAATTCTGCCTGCGTATCCTGCCTGATATCGAGGAGACCGAGGCGGCCGTCTCCTCCCAGCGCATCGACGTCGTCGGTACGCTGCGCCTCAGCGCGCCGATCTCCTTCGGTGTGCGCTATATCGCCCCGCTCGTCCCTGAATTCAGCGCGATGTATCCCGGTGTCACCGTCGATCTCGGCCTGAACGACCGCTATGTCGATTTGATCGACGAAGGTTGGGACATGACAGTGCGTATCGGCCGGCTGGCCGACAGCCGGCTGATCGCCCGCCGGCTTGCGCCGACGAAGATGGTCGTTGCCGCGACGCCTGCCTATCTCGATGCGCATGGGCGGCCACGGCGCGTCGGCGACCTGCTCGACTACAATTGCCTCAGCTATTCGCTTTCCGATGCGACAGGTGCCCGGGAATGGATCTTCGGCACCCGCAACCAGCTGCGCGTGCCGATCCGGGGCAACTTCATCGCCAACAATGGCGATGCCCTTGTGGCGGCGGCGCTGAACGGGCAGGGCATCCTCTACGGTCCCGATTTCCTCATCGCCGACCACGTTGCGGCCGGGAGGCTGGAGCTCCTGCCGCTCGACCAGCCAGCCTATGACATGGCCGGCATCTTCGCCGTCTACCCGCCGGACCGGCGCCCGCCGGCGAAGGTCCGGGCGATGGTGGACTTTCTCGCCGATGCCTTTGCCGGTGTTCCTGCCTGGCAGGTCGATTGAGTACGTTTCGCACTCCTGGTGTTAAGTGATCCAACGGAACTGGGAATTATCGTTTCTAGAAGAAAGGCATAGGTTTCACTCATCGGAGGCGAGCAACGAAAACCTCAGGGTTTTCAAGCCTCAGCGGGATGGAACCTGCCGGTACGGGATGCCGGCACCGCCCGTTCTCCTTCGAAGACGTTCTCTCGCTGCAAACGGCAAGCCAGCCGCGTGCGGGGCCATCATTGTCCCGCAGCCGACAGGTATTGCCCGATTGCGGGGGAACTTGGAACCCACCGCCTGCACAGGCAGGCAGCCAAACCAGGAGTGAAGACCATGACCAGTGAAGTCATCCGCAACCCGGCCGAAGACCACCTTCTGACCCCGCAGAACTCCGCCCTTGTCGTCATCGACTACCAGCCCGTCCAGGTGAACTCGATCGCGTCGATGGATCGCCCGCTGATGGTGCGCAACATCGTTGCGACCGCCAAGGCCGGTGTCGCCTACAAGCTGCCGATCGTGCACACCACGGTCAATGTGAAGACCGGTCTCAACAAGCCGCCGATCTCGCAGCTGCAGGCGGTCCTTGCCGATTTCCCGACCTATGATCGCACGACGATCAACTCCTGGGAGGATATCGAGTTCCGCCAGGCCGTCGAGGCGACCGGCCGCAAGAAGCTGATCATGACAGCCCTGTGGACGGAAGCCTGCCTGGCTTTCCCGGCGCTCGATGCGCTGAAGGAAGGTTATGAGGTCTACGTGGTCGTCGATGCCGTTGGCGGCACCTCCGTCACGGCTCATGACGCGGCCCTGCGCCGTATCGAGCAGGCCGGCGGCAAGCTGATCTCCGTCGTCCAGCTGCTGTGTGAATTGCAGCGCGACTGGAAGCGGACCGAGACGGTTCCGGCCTTCCTCGACATCATGAAGGGCCTCGGTGGTACCGCTGGCCTGCAATTCGAGTGGGATGCCGCAGAACGCGCACACGGCTAAGGCTCGATAATGGGGAGACGCCCTTGCGGCGTCTCCCTCTATGTTTGCGGCGCGGTGCGCCGCTTTCTCATTTCCAGCTTTGATAGTCCGCAGCCGTGCATCCAAAGGGTGCAGGGCCATCGGCGAAGCGTTTTTGCAGCTGGTCGCAGCCCCACTGGTTGAGGGCTTCCGGCAGCATGTTGTTGATGTCCATCCCCGGAGAATTGAACTGCGAGGGCGCGCTGGTCACGTACCAGAGCCAGTAACCAAAAATACCGACGATGATGAGCAGGATGACGAGGAGGAACAGGCCCAGCCTTCGCAGCAGCGACGGCCCTGTCTTCGCCGGAGCAAGGGATGGTGCTGCCTGCCGCCCGGCCTGTGTCGCCGCGGCATAGAGCGGCGCAAGGGCCTCCGCCCGTTCCTGCTGTGTCATCTCGATGCGCTCGAGCTTGTCGTCGAGCAGGACCGGCAGGAAGGTGTCGCCGTGCCAGACAGCCAGTGCGACTGCATTGCTGCCTGCGTCGCCGATGATGATCGGCTCCTGTCCGGCCTCGAAACGGGTGTAGGCCACGCGTTTGGTCTTCCGTTCGCTCACCTTGTCCGCATAGGTGATCGCGAGGCGGTTGTTCTTCTTGTCCATGCCGGTGATCTCGACCGGAATCGGGGTGAGGGGCGCTGGATGCTGCAACTGGCCGCGAACGCGCAAGATCCGGAAGAGAAGGTAGATCATCGCCAAGGCGCCGCCGCCGAGCAGAAGGGCAAAGACGGAAAGTGTGATGATCCTGTTCCACAGCATGTCGAGCCCGAGGGTGATCGTGGCGAGATCCGGCCGATCCGCAGAAATCACAAGGCCCGTCTCGTAGTCGCCACTGTGCATGTCGACGAACATCACCTCGACGTCCTTGTCATAGCGCTGACCGTCATGCTCGTAGGAAAGATCGACTTCGCAGGTGGTGAAGATGGCTTTGCGGGTCGTGCAACTGCCCTTGATGTCGCCGTTTTCGAGGACGAGCGGATTCTCGCTGATCGTGTAGTCGCGCAGAATGCCCGGAGCCTCCGTCACCACCATGAAGACGGCGATTGCCAGGAGGATCGGCGTGGAGAAGTAGTAGGCGAGCGGCGTTGAAATCACCCCGCGCTTCAAGGTGAGGGGGCGGGCGGGAAGCTTGATTGTGGGAAATGTCATGATCTGCCTGAAGGGATTGCATTTTTGGGAGGGCGAAGGGGAAACGGCGCAGGGCCGCCATAAATTCGCAGGGTAAATGGCGCAGTCCCCGTTCCGGGCATCAGGATCGTGGACAGACGGCATTGCGCGCCTCGTCTTTCCCGCCGCCATCCGGCATGATCCGAGCAAGCGCTTGCTTCGAGCGCAGGACAGGCACCCTCGATCAGATCGCAGATGGACGACCATGGCTGAACGACGATATGGCGAAGCGGCGCCGAAGACGGAGATCACCATTGCCGGGGCGGACTGGTATGGCCGGCAGATCGAACGCGAGCGCCACGCGAACACGCTGTTTGCCGATCTCGACCTCACCGAGGCGCAAAGTGAGGGCGCGGTCTTCGACACATGCATCTTTCGACGGGCCCGTTTCAATGCGTCCTCGCACCAGGCGAGCGCCTTCGTGAACTGTACTTTCCTGTCCTGCAAGTTCTTCGACAGCCGTTTCACGCAGTGCAAGTTCGTCGGCAGCATGTTCGATGGCTGCGAGTTTGATCAGATGCAGGTTTCGGGAGGTGACTGGTCCTTCGTCGGCCTGCCAGGCGCTGTGCTCGATCGGGCCTTCTTCGCGGACGTTCGCCTGCGGGAGGCGGATCTTACGGGTGCCTCCTGCAAGGCCGGCTCGCTGCGGGACGTCGATCTCTCCGGCGCGTGGCTGCATGGCGTGGATTTTTCCGCCTGCGATCTCAGGGGCAGTGACCTCAGTGCGATCGAACCGGAAAACGTTCGCCTCAAGGAGGCGATCATCACGATCGACCAGACGATCGTCATCGCCGAGGCCCTGGGTCTCGATGTCCGGCGGAAGTGAGCGCGATTCGATTTCGGTTTTGCAGCGATGATCCTAGTTCGTGATCTGCACCTTTACCCGGCCGAAATCACCCCGGTCGAGATCGGCTTTGCCGATGGTGAGCACGAGATCGTAGGTATCGCCCCAGATCCAGTTCATCAGACGGCTGGTGGGCAGTTGCAGCAGCGTTACGTCCTGTCCCATTGCGAATTCGTGGACATAGCCGTCTGGCACGTCGCGCATTGATCCCATTTCGCGCTGCGCATCGTGGGCCACCTGTTTCTCGACCCTTGTCCGCCACGCCGGCGGAAGCGCAGCAGGATCGGCGGCGTAGAGGAAGGTTGCATGATGCTGCGCAAGCGTCGCCCAGCTTGTCAGCCAGCAGGCGGCGGCTTCCGGCGGGCACCGGGTGGGGAAGGCGCTCGTCGGCCGTGCGTCATTTCCGTCCGGAATCGTGATCTCCGCGAGTGTTGTGATCAGGTCGTCGATCAATGCTTCCAGGCGAGACCCGGACGCGATCTCGCGTTCTGCCGCCGCCCGAAGCGCTCCGGCGTGCGAAAGGCAGGCGTCCCACGCCGCCATGCTTCGCGCGGATCGGGCTTTCTCGTCCTCCGCCCACTTTCGTGCTGTGTTGGGATTGTCGAAGCGCTCGGGCTGGGTGGCAAGCTGATCCAGCGTCTTTGCCGCCTTGTCGAGGTTCCTTCGCCGGCGCCCGGCCATCTCGCGGGCGTGGGCCGTGGCTGTATCGAGCATGAGAAGCGTGCTTGCGGCGTCGAATGGCTTCCAGCCGGGTTCGTTCAGGTCAAAACCCGTGTGGTATCGAAGGAAGCGTGGATCGCTCTCGTCGTCGGAACCGGGTTTCGTCCGCACCCGCGGGTCTTGCACCTTCGAGGGAACCCGGACCACGGCAACCGGCCATTTCGGAACGTCCTTTCGCACCAGCGATGTCCAGTCCGTGCCGGGAACCTCATGCAGCGACAACCACTCGAACTCGATCGGGAAAGGCGGCTCCGCCGGTGCGCCGTAGGATCGGGTGTGGAGAATCCTCGCGGCAAGATAGCCGTTCTCGTAGCCGAGGAAGAAGGAAAGCCAGCCGTTGCGTGGCCCCGCGCCGCCCCAGAGGTCGGCGGGAAGGGCGGCGCAGTCGATCTGCGCCAGGAATGCCGCCGGTTTACCGCCGAGGATCGGCCAGGAGGTGCCTTCGGGCAGCGACGGGTTGCCGCCGAACCAGCTGTGCTGCGGCCCATCCGGAGGGATCGGCACCTGAGGCACGAGCCGCACGAAGGGGCTTGGCCGTTCATTGGCCTTGAGCATCTCGTGTTCCCGCGCGACTTGCCCGACGACTCCCTCGAGAATATTGGCCAGCAGCTGCCTGTCCTGCGGACGCAGGTCGGATTTGGGGGCTCGATCGACCATGCGCCGCATGCGCGCCGGTTTGATGGTGACCGGTTCCGGGTGAACGGATCGGCCGGCCTGTACGGCGCGCAAGTAGACGGCGGCCGGCAGGAGGAGTGTCAGGAAGGCCAGCAAGGCCAGGGTGTTGGTGTGGCCGAGCCAGGATACGAGGCCGGTCCGGATGACCGTATCGATGCCGGTGACAGCGCGGGGAACCTTTTCGGTGAAACTCGCAAGGAAGCCGGTGGCGACATGGAGCGTAAGCAAGGCCATGAAGGCGAAAAGGACAAAAGCACGCGCCACCGATTTCATCGCCGCCCCCGCTGGATGGATGCCGCGGCAATCCTAGGGAAGAGGTCTTCACAAGCCGTCAATTTTTGCGCGTATGGGTGTTGCTCGTTGCCTGACGCTTCTGCCGCTAGGGCAGCGAAAGAACCGCCCGGCATTGCGCCCGCCGCTAGCGGATTTTGCAGGCCGGTAATTTCACCGAGAGTCGCACGTTCCGCAAGCGAAACATGCTATTGGGCAGGGTGATCGTTTCCATTTTCCGCAAGGCCTGTTCTTGATCAGCTTTCGCGAACGCATCCTCCTCTATGCTCTCCTGACCTCGTTGACCTCCCTCAGCATTGACGCGCTGTTGCCCGGGTTGCGGGAGATCGGGGCGGATGTCGGGCAAGCGCCCCCGCTTTCCACCCAGCACATCATCTCGCTGTTCATTTTCGGCATGGCCTTCGGCGAGCTGCTGCTCGGGCCACTCTCCGATGCGATCGGGCGGAAGAAGGCGCTGCTACTGGGCCTCTGCGTCTACGGGGCCGGGACTGTTGTCGCCATGCAGGCGGGCTCGCTGGACATGGTGATCCTGGGTCGGTTCCTGCAGGGCATCGGTGTCGCCGGTCCGAAGATCGCCACGCGCGCGATGATCCGTGACCAGTTCGCGGGGGAGGCCATGGCGCGCGTCATGTCCTTCATGTTCACCCTCTTCATTCTCGTGCCGATGCTCGCCCCTGCTCTGGCACAGGGCCTGATCGCTCTCGGCGGCTGGCGCAGCGTTTTTGGCGCCTATCTGGTGATCGCCGGTCTGCTCGGCCTCTGGCTCGCCGTTCGTCAACCGGAAACCCTGCCGGTGGCACGGCGCATCCCGTTTCGGCCGGGCTTGCTGGTCTTGAACAGCCGTCGCATCCTGTCCAGCCGACGGGTGATGCTGCTGATCATCGCGACCGGGATCGTCTTCGGGGCGCAGCTCCTCTATCTCAGCACGGCGACCGACCTGTTCTTCGATGCCTATGGGATCGGGCAGGCCTTCCCGCTGTATTTCGCCGGGCTGGCCGCCGGGGTGGGGCTCGCGTCCTTCGTCAATGCCAGGCTCCTGCACCGCTATGGCATGGATAGAATGGCGCGCGCCGGTTTTGCGGGGCTTTCTGCGGCCGGTTTCCTGATGGCGATCGCATGCATATTCTGGGGCGGTCGCCCGCCGCTTTCCATGCTGATGGTGCTCGGGTTTGGAGCTTTCTTCGCCATCGGGGTGCTCTTCGGCAACCTGAATGCCATGGCTATGCGTCCCCTCGGGCAGGTGGCGGGCCTTGGTGCGTCGCTGATCGCATCGGGATCAAGTCTTGTTGCCACGCTCTTCGCCGTCGGCATGGGCCGATTTTATGACGGCACAGCCCTCCCCCTGTCCGTGGGGTTCTGCATCGCCGGTCTCGGTGCGCTTCTTTTGGCGGAACTGGCCGCCCGCGGCGAGGCCGCGCCGATCGAGCCGTTTCGCTAGGCCGGGACCGCGTCGGTTTCCTGTTTTGGGGAGGTGGATGATGAAGCCATACCCCTGTCGCAGCAGTTGATTTGTTACGATGGTTACATTAAAGAGAAGCCATGGTTGTTCTCCACTGGCTTCTCCTGACCTACAAGGTCCCGCCCGATCCGGCCGCAAAGCGGGTGGCGCTGTGGCGGAAGCTGAAGGGGATGGGAGCGGTCTATCTCCAGAATGGCGTCTGCCTCCTGCCGAAGACCGACGAACACGTGCGCCGCCTGAAGATGATGGAAAACGACATCGCCACGATGGGCGGCGACGCGGTGATCCTGGAAACCGTGGCACTCGACCGGATGCAGGAGGACAAGGTCATCGTCCGCTTCCAGGCCGATCGCGACGAGCAGTATCGTGAATTCCTCGGTCGTTGCGCCGAGTTCGAGGTGGAGATCGCCAAGGAAATCGCCATCGAAAAATTTACCTATGCCGAGCTTGAGGAAGAGGATGCCGACCTGAAGAAGCTTCAGAGCTGGTTCGAGAAGATTCGCAAGCTCGACTTTTATGGCGCTCCGCTGGCCGCGGAGGCCGAGGCACGCCTTCGTGGCTGCGAGACGCTGCTCGACGGCTATGCGCAGCGCGTCTTCGATGCCCAGCAGGAGAACCGGTGATGGACACGGCCAAGGCGGGTACGCCAGTGGACGCGGCAGCGACGAGCCGTAAAGGAGCCGGTTGGCGCGGCATTCCGCCGGGCATATGGGCGCTCGGCTTCGTGTCGATGCTGATGGACGTCTCGTCGGAGATGATCCACGCGCTTCTGCCGCTCTACATGGTGACGGTTCTCGGCGCCTCGACGCTGGCTGTCGGCATTATCGAGGGCATCGCCGAGGCGACGGCTTCGATCACCAAGATCTTTTCCGGTGCGCTGAGCGACTGGCTCGGCAAGCGCAAGCTTCTCGCGGTACTCGGCTATGGCCTTGCCGCGCTCACCAAGCCGATCTTTCCCTTGGCATCGACGCTGGACTGGATGGTCGCCGCCCGCTTCATCGATCGTATCGGCAAGGGTATCCGCGGTGCGCCGCGCGACGCGCTGGTGGCGGACATCGCGCCGCCCGAACTGCGCGGCGCCAGCTTCGGCCTGCGCCAGTCGCTTGATACGATCGGGGCCTTCCTGGGGCCGCTCCTTGCCATCGCACTGATGTGGTTGACGGCTGACCACTTTCCGACAGTCTTCTGGGTGGCCGTCGTGCCGGCGCTCCTCTCCGTCGTCGTGCTGCTGGTCTTTGTCCGGGAGCCGGAGCGGAAGGACGGTGCGCGTCCTGTGCGCATGCCCCTTCGGCGAAGCGAACTGGCGCGGCTTGGCGCCAGCTATTGGTGGATCGTCGGCATCGCGGCCGTGTTCACGCTGTCGCGCTTCAGCGAGGCTTTCCTGATCCTACGGGCGCAGTCGCTCGACTTGCCGCTTGCGATGGTTCCGGCAGTCCTGGTGCTCATGGCCCTTGCCTACTCGCTGTCGGCCTATCCTGTCGGGGTGCTTTCCGATCGCATGAATCGTGTCGGCATCCTCATCGCCGGCCTGCTTCTTCTTGTTTTCGCCGATGTCGTGCTGGCGTTTTCAACCGGCATGGCGTCGCTCGCCGTCGGCGTCGTACTCTGGGGCTTGCACATGGGCTTCACGCAGGGCCTGCTCGCAACCCTTGTCGCGGATGTCGCGCCAGCGGATTTGCGCGGTACGGCCTTCGGAATGTTCAATCTCGTGACCGGCCTCGCCCTGCTGGCAGCAAGCGTGCTGGCGGGTGCGCTGTGGGACGCTTTTGGGCCGGAAGCCACCTTCCTTGCCGGCGCGGCCTTCGCATCTGTGACCATCGTCGGGCTTTTGGCGGCGCGGGGGCGTATCGGTGCCAAGGCCTGATCGCTTCCAGAGGTGCTGCCCCGCCCGGGCCGGAGCAAATCTTGGACATGGCGTCCAGGAGAGGTCCTGTCGCCCGGCTCGGCAATCCACGAGCCGGGCGACAGCGCGTATCAGGCTGCGTTGAGCTTCTTCTCGCAGCGCAGCAGCATGCCGTAGAGGTCGCGCGGCTCGTCGGGGTCGGCGAGCAGGTCGAGTTCCACGAACATGCCGTGCTCGGCGATCTTCTCCCGTACGTAGCGCAGCGCGGAGAAATCCTCGATGGCGAAGCCGACGCTGTCGAACAGCGTAATCTGGTCGGCGCTTTTGCGGCCCTCGGTCTCGCCGGTCATGACCTGCCAGAGTTCGATAACGGGGTGCTCGGCCGGCAGCTGCTGGATCTCGCCTTCAATGCGTGTCTGCGGCGGATATTCGACAAAGATGTCGGAGCGCAGCAGAATGTCCTTGCTGAGCTCGGTCTTGCCGGGGCAGTCGCCACCGACGGCATTGATGTGCGCGCCGGGGCCGACATGGTTGTCCGAAAGGATCGTCGCATACTGCTTGTCGGCGGTGACGGTGGTGATGATGTCGGCGCCCTCCACGGCCTCTTCGACCGATCGGCATTCCTCAATGGTGAAGCCGAGGCCTGCAAGGTTCTGGGCACATTTGCGCGTTGCCGAGGCGTCGATATCGAAAAGGCGCAGCCTGTCGATTCCGAGAAGCGACTTGAATGCGCGCGCCTGGAATTCGCTCTGCGCGCCATTGCCGATGATGGCCATGGTGCGAGAATTCGGCCGTGCCAGGTATTTTGCCGCCACCGCCGAGGTCGCGGCGGTACGCAGCGCGGTCAGGATCGTCATCTCGGTGAGCAGCATCGGATAGCCGTTGCCGACATCCGACAGCACGCCGAAGGCCGTCACGGTCTGCCGGCCGTCGCGCGTGTTCTTCGGATGGCCGTTGACATATTTGAAGCCATAGAGCGTCCCGTCGCTGGTCGGCATCAGTTCGATGACGCCCTCCTCGGAATGGGAGGCGACGCGCGGGGTCTTGTCGAAGACCGGCCAACGCCGAAAGTCTTCCTCGATCGTCGCCGCCAGCTCCGTCAGGAACCGGTCGATGCCGACCTTCAATACCAGCTTCATCATGTGGTCCACGCTGACGAACGGAACCACGTTCAATTTCGGATCAATGTTCATTTTCCCTCCAGAAGAACGGCCGGGCTCAGCCTGCAAGCGTCGGGCGATCCATCACCCGCTTGCCCATCAGGCTGGCAACAAGATCGACGAGCAGCTTCGCAGTCTTGCCGCGTTCGTCGAGGAACGGATTGAGTTCGACGATGTCGAGGCTCGTCACCAGGTCGCTGTCGTGCAGCATTTCCATGATCAGGTGCGCCTCGCGGAACGTCGCCCCGCCCGGCACCGTGGTGCCGACGGCCGGTGCGATGTCGGGCTCCAGGAAGTCGACGTCGAAGCTCACATGCAGGAGGCCGTTTGCAGCCCGGACCCGCTCGATGAAGGTGCGCACGAGGACGGCGACGCCGTGTTCGTCGATGACACGCATGTCGTGGACCGTGATGCCGGTCCTGCGGATCGCGACCTGTTCAGCGGGATCGACGCTGCGAATGCCGATCATGCAGACATTTTCCGGGGGTACGGCATGGGCGAGCGGCGGGAAATAACCTTCAAAGCCTGCCTGGCCGGTATAGTAGGCAACGGGCGTGCCGTGCAGGTTGCCGCTGGCGGTGGTCTCAAGGCTGTGGAAATCAGTGTGGGCGTCCAGCCAGAGCACGAAGAGCGGCCGACCCTGTTCGGCGGCGCGGCGTGCCAGACCCGGAACGGTGCCGGCGGAGATCGCATGGTCGCCACCGAGGAAGATCGGCATGCCGGCCTTGCTGTGCTCGTAGGCGGCGGCAGACAGCGCCTCCACCCAGGCGACCGTCTCGCCGAGATGGTGCACGGCAGCGTTCGGGTGCGGCATCTCGTCGAAGGCGCGGGGCGTAAGGTTGCCGGTGTCCTTCACCGTATGGCCAAGCTCCTCCAGCGCGGTGCGAAGGCCGGCGATGCGAAGGGCGCTCGGCCCCATCTCGCAGCCGAGCTGTCCTGCACCGATTTGCAAGGGGGCGCCGATCAGCGTGCACTCCATGACGTACTCCTTATTGGTTTTCCAAATTCTAGAAGCCTTGAACGGCAGATTGAATATTGAATTTTGGCATCTCGGAATGCCATATTGACCATAATGGAAAGCCGAGGAGCCAGATTGGCATGGATGAGCTCGATCAGAAGATCGTGACGCTGCTGCGCGGCAACGGGCGCCGGAGCGTTTCGGATCTCGCTTTGGAAACCGGGGCGTCGCGGGCAACCGTGCGCGCACGCATCGAGCGGATGGAGCAGGACGGCACGATTCTCGGTTATACGGTGATGCTGCGCGCCGATGCCCTCGAAGATGTCGTTCGCGGCGTGATGACGATCGAGATCGAAGGCCATGTAACCGACCGCGTGATCCGTACGCTCGGTGGCTTCGCGGAGATTTCGCAGATCCACACGACGAACGGCCGCTGGGACCTGCTGGTGGAACTGAGCGCCTCGAGCCTTGCCGAGTTCGACGCCGTCCTGCGCAAGATCCGCCTCGTGCCGGGCATCACGGGCAGTGAAACGAGCATCCTCCTCTCCACGCCGCGTTCGACGAGGGCGAAACTGTAGAAGCCGGCCCACGCGCCGTCGCCTGTGTGGGCCTTCTTCTTAACCGCCTGCGTGCGGCGCGGTGGCCCTGGAGAGTTCGGTTCTCAACAGGCTCATGATGGCGGTGTCCCAGCGCTCGCCCTCGACGCGGGCGGATGCTCTGCGGACCCCTTCCAGAGTGAAGCCCAGCGCTTCATAGGTGCGGATGGCCGGCGTGTTCCAGGTGAACACGTTCAGTTCCAGCCGTTCAATCGCCTGGAAGCCGAAGGCCTTGTCGATCGCCAGTGCGATCATCCGGCCGGCAAGACGCCGGCCGCGCATTTCCGGCGCGATGGCCACGCGACCGAGCACGGCGTTGCCGTTGCGCCAGTCGAAGGCCAGCTGGACATGGCCCGCCAGCTCACCGTCGAACACTGCCGTCCAGCAGAGCCGGGCCGGCGGATCGGATCTGCCTTCCGCCAGCATCCGTTCGAGTTGACCGTGCGACAGGGGAAATTCCAGACGGGGACCACCCCATTGCACGAGATCGGCATGGCTTGGAAACCAGCCGAGAAGAGGAGTGAAATGAGCGGGTGCGAACGGAACCAGCGCCATCATGCGGAGGTTGCGGTGAACACCGCCCGTTGTGCGTCGAAGGCTCGCGTGTAGGCGGGGCGGTCCTTGCCGCGGGTGATGTAGGCGGAGAGGCGCGGATAGTCCTCAAGGACGCCCGATCCCTCCAGCCGGCGCAGAACGGTCACCATGAGAAGGTCGCCGGCGCTGAAGGCGCCGTCGAGCCAGTCCGCATCGCCGAGCCGGCGGGAGAGCGCGTCCAGCCGTGTGCGGATGCGGCTTTCCAGGATTGGCAGACGTTCCGCATACCAGGGTTTGTCGCGCTCGGTGTAGGTCGGCATTTCCCGGTCGAGGATCGGCGGCTCGATCGTGTTCAGTGCGGCGAACATCCAGCTGATCGCGCGTGCCCGGGCGTCGGCGTCCTCCGGCAGCAGGCCAGCATGGCGCTCCGCGATATGGAATACGATGCCTCCCGTTTCGAACAGGGCGAGATCGCCGTCCTCATAGGTCGGGATTTGTCCGAAGGGTTGAAGCGCGAGATGCGCCGGCTCCTTCATGTCCTTGAACGTGAGGAGGCGAACCGCATAGGGCTGGCCCACCTCCTCGAGGGCCCAGCGAACGCGCATGTCGCGCGCAAGGCCCCGACCGCGATCAGGCGATTGGGCAAAGGCCGTTATGGTGATCGTCATGTTGTCCTCCATAGCATGTCTGCATGAAGACGAACGGCAGGCCGGAATTCCGACACCCTGCCAAGGTGCTTTTGTGGCGCCGATCATATGCCTACGGCTTGACGGTATGCTGTTTGCTGCAGATCGGAAAGCCGGCATGCCGTCAGATGAACGGTGCCGAGGGCATGCCGCCGGAGCGCGCAAATGGCACGCCACCCTTGGCGCGGCAAGGCTGACCGGACAACAGGCCTGCGTCTTCCTCATTCCATGGTCTTGAGGAAGGTTTCGGCTGTGGCGCAGAGCACCGCGGCACCCTGCGGCAGGGCGGCCTCGTCGATGCGGAACTGCGGGTGGTGAAGGGGGTATATGGCACCGGCCTGCTCGTTGCGAATGCCGAGGCGGAAATAGACCGACGGGCATTTCTCGCTGTAGAAGGCGAAGTCGTCGGCGGCGGTCCATCCGGGCGCCGACAGCACGTTGTCCGCTCCGACGATCGCCCTGCCGGCCTGGCGGACGATCTCGACCATTTCCGGTGCGTTGACGACTGGCGGCTCACCCCGTTGCAGATCGACCGTGACGGTTGCGCCATGCGCCGCCGCCACCCCTTCAAGGATCTGCCGCAGCCGGCGCCAGGCCTTCTGCCGGGTTTCCTCGTGGCCGCTGCGGATGGTGCCCTTCAGTCGGGCCTCGGCAGCGATCACGTTGTAGGCGCCGCCGCCCTCGATGCCGGTGACGGAAATCACCAGGGGATCGTAGGGATCGATTTCCCGCGCGACGATCTTCTGCAGCTCCGTCACCATCGTGCAGGCGACGGCGATGGCATCGATGCCGTCGGAGGGCCTTGCGGCATGTGCGGAGTTTCCGGTCACGACGATGTCGAAAATATCGCAGGCGAGCGTATAGGGGCCGGCGCCGACCGCGATCCTGCCGGTCGGCGTATAGGGATCGACATGGATGCCGATCGCTGCGTCGACATCGTCGAGAAGACCCTCCGCGACGACCCGCCGTCCACCGAGCGGTTCCGCCTCCTCGGCGGGCTGGAAGATCAGCCGCACGGTGCCGCTGAAGGATTGTCTGCGCCTGTCCAGCAGGACGGCGGCGACATAGCCCATGGCTGCGTGCGCGTCATGGCCGCAGGCATGCATCACGCCCGGCTTTTCGGAGGTGAACGGCTCGCCCGACATTTCCTTGATCGGCAGCGCATCGATATCGGCGCGGATGACGACCTTGCGGTTCGAGGGGCCAGCGGTGCCCACGATATCGACGGCCAGTCCGAAGCCGGCGACCGTCCGGACCGGGCCGAGGCCCACCTCTTCCAGCGCGTGCTTCAAATAGGCCTGCGTCTCGCGCTCCGCATTGGAAAGCTCGGGATTGCGGTGGAGATGGCGCCGGATTTCGATCATCCGGCGCGCGAGGGCCGCGTCCACTGCCGCCGTGTCGGGCTCAGGCCTTGACATGAATGTCCCGGGGGAAGTTGGTCAGCGTCTCGCAGCCGGTTTCGGTGACGAGGATCGTCTCGCTGACCTCGATGCCCCAGCCGTCCATCCACATGCCGAGGATGGAGTGCAGCACGTTGCCAGGCTTCAGGATGGTCGTGTCGCCGGGGCGCAGGCTGATCGTGTGCTCGCCCCAATCCGGCGGATAGGCGACGCCGATCGAGTAGCCGATGCGCGATTCCTTCTTGAGGCCGTAGCGCTCGATCACCTTGCGCCAGCTCGCTTCCACCGCCTCGGCCGTCACGCCCGGCCTGATGCTGGCAAGAACGGCTTCCATGCCCTCGAGAACCGCCTTGCTCGTGTCGTTCACCTTGACCGGCATTTTGCCGAGCTGGAGGGTTCGTGCAAGGCCGGCCGTGTAGCGGCGCACGACACCGGCAAGTTCCAGCGCGACGGTCTCGTTCTCTCCGAAACGCCGGTCGCTCCACATGACATGGGGCGCGGAGGCGTTTTCGCCGGCGAGAATGGTCGGGGGCAGGGCGGTGATGTCGCCGGCAAAGTCCGGTGCGCCTGCAACCTGCGCCGCCTGAATTTTGGCGATGGCATCGCATTCGCGCACGCCGGGCGCGATGGTGTCATAGGCAGCACGCACCGCGGCCTCGGCAAGGCGTGAGGCCTTGCGCAGATAATCGACCTCGGCCGGCGACTTGACGCTGCGGATCCAGTTCACCAGCAGGTCGGCATCGTGGAAGGTGGCGTTCGGCAGGCCTGCTGTGAGGCGGGCATGGGCCTTTGGCGAATAGTAATAGGCTTCCAGCTCGATGCCGATATTGCCGCGGCCCCAACCCTTCCGGCTGATCCAGGCAGCGATCCAGTCCATCGGGTGACGGTCGGCCCGCTGGACGTGGTCCTCGGGGAAGCCGACGATGTTTTCCGGTTTCATCCAGGCTGTCAGCAGGCCGCCGGCGGCATCCATGGCGCGGCCGATCCAGACGGGTTCCTCGTCGGCAAGCGGTACCAGCACGACCTGGGGCGTATAGAAGGACCAGCCGTCATAACCGGTGATGTAGTGCTGGTTGGCGACATCGTTGACGACGAGGAGATCGAGATTGCGTCGCGCCATCTCCGCGCGGATGGCCTGGAGCCGGGCTCTGTATTCGGAAAGGGCGAAGGGAAGTTCGATCATGAGGAGGCATCCTGATTGGCGGAACTGGAGTGTCAGGCGGTCGCGAGCAGGCGGCTTGCGGCCCTGGGGTCGGGCGCGACACCGCATTGTCGCAGGCTGGCCCAGGCGGCCGCCAGATTGCTGGTGACGACCGGCAGGCCGGTTTGCCGTTCGATCTCGGGGGTGCTTTGTGCCGCCCGCAGCGCCGTGCAGGCGATGAAAAGAGCTTCGGTACCGGCCGCGGCGATGTGTGCCGCCAGCCGGATGATCTCGGCCTGCGGCAGGCGGGCCATGTCGCGGTCGTCCTCCATGCCGAGGCAGGCGAGGCGATCGACGCCAAAGCCGTTCGCCTCGAAATAGGCCTGCATGGGTTCGGCCGTCTGGCGGATGTAAGGTGTCAGGATGCTGATGCGTCGTGCTTTCAGGGCGCGTAGCGCCAGGACGGCGGCGCCGGCCGGCGTGATGACCGTGGCGCCCGGCTTGCCCTCGCGGATGGCGGCTGTGACAGCCTCCTCGCCGATGATGACCGAGGCCGAGGTGCAGCCGTAGACGATGGCGTCGAGCTCTTCGTCCGGCAAAAGCAGGGTGGCGGCAGCAGAAAGGTGGGGATGCATCGCGCGGAGGTTTTCCGGCGTCGTGCGGTTCGCATAGCCGACGCGCGTTACATGAACGGCGATGCCGTCGCTGGCGACGAGGCGCCGGAAATCCGCTTCCACCGTATGGTCCGTGGCAAGCGCGATCAGGCCGATGCGTCGGGCCGTGGCACGGGCCTCCAAGGTTGATTGATGCTGGATCTCCTCGATCATGCACGCTCCGCCATAGTCTTGTGCAGGGCATTCAGCCGTGGGAGGAAATGCATGTCAATCTGGGAAAAAGACACATGTCAATTTCCTGCGTGTGTCGTGCAAAATCGCCTGGCTGTTTTGCGGCCGTATTGCGGGGCTTCAGAGTGCCAGAACGCTCCGGTCGGGTGCGGCGCGCAGCAACGAGGCGAGGATGTCGAGGCCCGCGCGCAACTCGTCCGCTTCGGTTGCGCCGACCGATACCCGGACGGCGCCTGCCGGGTTGCCGGACAGGGAGAACGGCGTGCTCGGCGCGACGGCCACGCCTCGGGTGCGCGCCTGGGAAACGAAGGCGAGCTCGTCGTGCTCTGGCGGAAGCGGCAGCCAGAAATGGAGCCCTTCCGGATGCGCACGGTAGGCGGCGCCTTCCAGCGCCTTGGAGACGATGCGGTGCCGTTGGCCGAGGGCTTCGCGCTGCCAGTCCACCAGTGCTTGCATCGTACCATCGCCCAGCCACAGTGTGGCGATCTCGGCCATGACGGGCGTCGCCATCCAGTTTGCCATCAGATGCCGGTTGGCGATCGTGGCGGCGAGATGATCCGGCGCGGCGACATAGCCGATGCGCAGGCCGGGGAGGGCGACCTTTGTGAAGCCCGTGATGTAAACCGTCCGTTCGGGCGCCATCGCCGCGATCGGGCGCGGGCGACGGGAGAGGAGCGGGCCGAACACGTCGTTTTCGATGATCGTGACGTCGTGTCTGCGGGCCGTTTCGACGATGGCGTGGCGCCGGCCTTCCGGCATCAGCGAAGCCGTCGGGTTGGCGAGATTGGGCTGGAGGGTGACCGCGCGCACCTCGTCCCGCAGGCAGGCCTCTTCCAGCGCTTCGGGCACCATGCCGTCGGCGTCCGCGGCGATCGGGCGAACCCGGATGCCGAGATAGTCCGCGAGCGGCCGGATCACGTGATAGCAGATCTCTTCCGCGGCAAGGATCGCGCCAGGCCCTGCGGCCGAAAGGAGGGCGGCGGCGAAAGCCGAAGAGGCGCCGTTCGTCACGAGCAGGTTGCGCGGCGTGGTTTCGACGCCGAGCGTGGAGAGCCATCGGGCGGCCGCCTCGTTGTGCCGCGGGAAGATGGTGTTGGGCCGGAAGGACAAAGCCGCCGCAGGCGAGAGGCTGTCGCCGATCAGGTGCAGGGCGTCTTTCATCTGCTTGAGGTGAAAGGGGGTGCAGACGGGTGTGACGATCGAAAGGTCGATCTCGTTTGCCAGCCGCTCCGCAATGTAGGGCGAGGGGGGGGCGACGCTGCCTGCCTTTACATAGGTGCCGCGACCGACCTCGCCCGAAACCAGCCCGCGCCGGGCAAGCACGTCATAGGCCTTGCTCACCGTCTGGATCGAAATCTTCAGGTCGTAGGCGAGATCCCGGTGCGCCGGCAGCTTGTCATCCTTGGAAAGTCGGCCGCTTTTGATTGCCGCCGTAAACTGGTCCGCGAGGGAGATATAGACGGGCCGTCGCAGCTGGCCGGGATCGGGGTGCCATTTTGTCATGCATTCTTGTCGTCCAAAAGCATGGCAATTTCAATCGGCATCGACATCTGCCTCGCCCAAGCGAGGGGGCACGAATGCTCCTTCTGCCGCGGTGCTAAATTGTCACGTCGCGCGCCGTTTTAAAGTGGTATATAGTTTGCCACATTAAAAGGAGAGGTGCATGAACAAGGAAGAAACCCGCAAGCCCCTGGTGTTTTCCGGCGAGCATGTCAGCGGACGGGACGCCGATGGCAGCAGCCTGATGCCGATGCTTGTCGTGGGGCTGGTCCTGATCGCGATCGGCTATGCAGGCGTGATGGTTTTCGTTTAGCCGGGACAAGGGGCATGCGGTCTGCCGCCGCCACGCGCGCGCACCGCTGCGGGTATTGCTTTGTCGCGGACGCGGTTACCCACGCTTCGTCGGATGGGTCTTGACCGAACAAGAAAGACCCCCTGCAGGAGCTGCAGGGGGCTAGGATCATGGATCGGTATGACGCCCCGTCAGGCGGCGTAGGCCTGCCGGCTTGCCTGCGGCGCGTTCCGTGCCCTGTCGAGACGGAACTGGGCGAGCAGCGCGGAGAGGGCGGCTGCCTCGCCGGCAAGGCCGTGGCTGGCGGCGGTCTGTTCCTCCACCATGGCGGCATTCTGCTGCGTGCCCTGGTCCATCGTGTTGACCGCAGTGTTGATCTCCTGCAGGCCCGTCGACTGTTCGCGGGCGGCAAGCACGATGGCGTTCACATGGCCGTTGATCTCCTGCACCTCGCGCACGATGGCTTCCAGCGCGGCGCCCGT
>NZ_SHMI01000018.1:0-102579 GCF_004284735.1 Shinella sp. JR1-6
AGCACACGCAGCTTATCGGCAAGCTCACTGGACTTAGTGACCGGCGCGACGGCGAGCGCCTCCACGACGGCCGTATGAGCGTTGTTGATGCCGTCCATAGCCTCATCGGGCATGGGCTGCAGTTCGAGCATGCTGGTCTGCAGTTGTTCAGCGAGAGCTGCCATGCGTGGAATCTCGGTGGCGCCGGCCCGGTCATAGGGGAAGTGCGGCGGTTGTCTTCTCGGACGCAGCCTGCGCGGTTCGAGCCTTCTGTCCGTAATTGTGTCGTGCGTCGTGGTGGCCATTGCTGGTGGTCCTTCCTGTTGCGTTTGTCGTACTGTATTTGTACATTGTTAACATTGATTGCGACGAGGTACAAAAAATAATGCGCGCAACTACCATGAAGATGGCGCGGGCTGGCCTTGGGTGGGGCGTTCGGGAGCTAGCAGAGCGGGCCGGAGTTACCGCAAACACGATCACCCGGATCGAAAACGGCGCCGACGCAAAAAAATCTACAATGGATGCTATTCAGGCGGCACTTGAGCAAGGTGCTCCGGACGAGAACGGCCGGTGGCGGTTCGCGGAGTTCATCTCTCCGGACGGGGTTCGTATTGCAGAGGGCGGTGTTGCGCCACCGGACGAGTGACGGCTACCGCCTCTTCCCAAGGAGCAATTCCGCAGCCGGCACAAGGTCGGCGGCTATCGGGTCGGCCCATTCCCGCGCCAACCCTAAACTCCCAATGCGTCAGCCCACGAGGGGCTGACAGCGTTTCCAAAGGTGCTCAGCGTCGCCCGGCTCTTCCTGAAAGAGCCGGATGACAGTAAGAGCAACCGCATCGAGGTCGCGGTCCATATTCTTTTTCAAGCGCGCAATTACATCTCGCATGATCGCGAGATCGTCGGGTTCTAATATTCCTGCCTGAGATAAGGTTTTTGGGAGATCCATAGCGAACTCCCTTTCTCGTTCGGGGCGAAAGGTGCCACCTCACAGCCGACAGCGCCCTGATAATCGGCTGCCAGTACAAGGAAGTGTGCTCTCGCAATGCGACAATTGCAAGTCGAGCGGATCATCTAGCGCTTCTCTTATTTAGGTCGTTCTTATTCGTCTCGGCCGCGCGGAACCTTTGATCCGGATCGCAGTTCGTACGGCAGCCAACGGCACCCTTGAAAAATCCGCACGCGATTTCGATATCGTTCGGCGCCAGGGTAGCTTTTGGAAGGAGGATTATCGATGCTGGCAGAAATCTACTTTGCGACCCCTATCTCCGTCACGGTCACGAATGGGACGAGCCGTTTGTTCCAAGGCGTCCATGACGCTCTCGACTTCCTAGAAAATGAATGGCCACTACGCTCCGGCGATCGCTACAAGCGTGCCTGTGAAAGATGCCGTGCCGCCCTTCAGCTCCGGACGCCGGCGACGGTTGCACGCGAGGCATTCGTCTCGGCGTGCCTTGAGGCAGGAATGCCCGTACAGGCGCTTTCGCCTCTTTGGCACCGCTCCGGCCCCTCTACGCCGCCATTAATGAATGCTTGATCAGGGATCAATTCCGCCGGCTGCGCGTTTCCTATCCATCACTATCCTAAACGAGGAGAGCAAGATGGACTGGAACCGTGTCGAAGGAAACTGGAAGCAGGTCAAGGGCAAGATCAAGGAGCAGTGGGGTAAACTCACTGACGACGATCTGGACGTCATCGAAGGTAAGCGCGACCAGCTCGAGGGCAAGATCCAGGAGCGCTACGGCTACGAAAAGGATCGTGCGACGCGGGACGTTGACGACTGGTATAATCGCCAGACCTGGTAAGTCGCATTGAGAGGGCCGCCCGGCAGCTGCCGGGCGGCCCCATCGACTTAACGCTGCTTCTCGCCAGCACTCTTGCCGTCAGAGCTCCTGGAGCGCTCCTCAACGCGATCCGCGCCCTTTGCGAGCTCCGATCCCTTTTCAGCTTCAACCTCGCGCTCTTCGGCTCGTGCGGCCTTGTGGAGGCCACGGGCGCCTTCCTTGCCCTTCTCCGTCGGTGCGTTCTCAATTGCCATTGTGCGTCCTCCTGTGGGGCATCAGGAACGACTACGGATCGCGGTGGTTCCAGTCGACGGGAACAAGAATGGCGGCGGGCACGTTTGACCCCGAACAGAAACGGAGACGCATTATGAATAATATTATTTATCTTGTCGGTCTGGTCGTAGTCGTGATCGCCGTCCTGTCCTTCTTTGGGCTCGGCTGATCATGGACGACGAACGCGAGAGACGCATCAAGGAGCGAGCCTTCGAACTCTGGCAGTGCGAAGGGTCGTTGGATGGCCGATCGCTTGGGCACTGGCTCCAGGCAGAACGGGAGATACAAGAAAAGGACGAAGCGGGAGAGGCGAGCCGAGATCAGGTTGATGTCGTCGGCCTAGCTGCTGCGGCGAAGCGGACGCATTGAGTTCGACTCCACATTCAGATGTAGCGGACTTCAAAAGCGGGGAGGATTTCTGGCGAAGAAAGCCCCTTTCATCGGATTGCTCAACGATAACAGGCGCTTATCTTCTAAAGTGGCTCCCCCGAGCCGGCCCGGCCTTCGGTGACGCTCACTCTAGCGGGGCGAAACGGCCGGATCGACCGGCCGCCTCGCCGCAAGGGGTTGTCCCTCACGCTCCCCGCCGATCTTTGCTTGCCGCGCCCTTCCAGCGTGAGGATGTCGGCATGATGAGATCGAAGAGCAACCCATCGACGAAGCGAGTGCACAGGCTGCGAAAAGCAACCCGCTGCTTCGTTTGCTGCGACACGCCGTTCTGTTGATCGCCACGCTGGCCATCACAATCGTCCGCGGCGTGCTCTATTGCGCCGGGTGTCTCGCCTATTCCGTCCTCTCCCTGCTCCGGCCGGTCGTCAACGTGCTGATGCTGAGCGGCCTCATCATGCCGCTGGTCGCCTTCGTCGCTTTCGTCAAACCCGAGGCAGCCAACGGAATGCCATTTTGGGTTTTCCTCCTGATGGCCGCCGGCTTCGTCGGCGTTTCCATGGTGTATTCGAAGTTCGTCGACTGGATCACACCTCCGGGCGAAACGGACCCGGCTGAGCGCTATCGCCCTCTCGGTCGATAACGCAGTTCCGAACCGGCGCACCGGTGCGTTGTTGTGATCAGCGATAACGCTTGGCAAATCGATTGGGCTTCGCCGCCTTGTTCATGTCTTTCCGACGGAAATACATCGCGCGCCCGCACCGGATCGGGCTACGGCCCTGAACGATGATGATCTGCTCATCCTGGCGCATGGTCTGCGTGACCTCATGCGGCAGGATCAACGGTCGCGCTTGATAGGAGATGTTTTCTGACTTTCGCGGCGAGCCGTTCTTCGTGGCGAAGCTGACGTCACGCGAATCTCCTTTGACCTCTATGGTCATCACGCCGCACAACGCCGAAACGTTCTTTGCCGTTTCAATCGACTTGATGGCGGCATAGCTCGCAAAAGCACATCCCTCAATCCACGATGTCGCACCGTTCTTGCCGAAGTGATGCTCCAATTGGCCGACCGATTGGTAGAGCAGCATCATGGTGACGCCATGCTTGCGGCCGCGATCGCGCGCTTCCTCGAGCGCCCGCATGTAGCCGAGTAGGTCCACCTCGTCGAGCATGAAAAGCGCACGTCGCGTGAACCCGCCGTCGGCCTGAACCATCGCCTTGAGCAGTGCGCCTATGATCACACGGCCGATGCCAGGATAGGACTGCAGGATGTCACCAGGCAGGTTCAGGAAAACGTCCTTCTCGCCGCTAACGAGATCGCTCGGCTTGAAGGCGTTGCCGCAAACGAGCGCGGCATATCCATCGAGGGACAGCCACTGCGTATCCTTCGATGCCGTCGAGTAGACGCCCGAGAACGTCTGCTCGGTCATGTTGGTGAAGACGCCCAAGGTTTCGCGGATGAAGGCGGAGGTGGAATGCTCCTGAATGTCGCGGAGCATGGCGAGCACGGAGGGCTCCGGCTCGGAAACGATCTGCCGCAAGCTGCGCAGATTGCGACGCCCCTCGTATTCCGGCGACAGCATGACATGGGCGAGCAGGCCCGTTAGAAGATTGTGCGCCTGGTTCTGGAAATAGGAGCCGGTGGATGTGTCGATGCGCACGCTCTCCGACAGCAACATATGCGCGACACCGACGATATCCTCTTCCTTCTTGCGCGACGTTTCGATGAAATTGAGCACATTGAACCCCATGACCGGGTTCATGGGATCGAGCACCATGACCTTCCGGCCGAGTGCACGGGTGCGATGCTCCACCACCATCGGCGCGATCTCGGTGGAAGGATCGAGGCAGATCAGTGGGCCGCTGTAAAGCAATGTGGTCGGGACCACGTTGCTCACGGTCTTGAACCCGCCTGAGCCCGAGAAGAACAGCATATGGGTGGAGTCGAAGTTCAGCTTGTAGGTGAGGAGCGGCGCGGTTCCGCCCTTGCCCCATGTCGACCGATCATAGGGATCGAAAGGCACATCGCAGACGATGTCCTTGTCGACCCGATAACGTTCGCCGATGACGATCTCGCCATCGGGTGGGAAGAGTTTTCCGGCCGCGGCCATCGATAGCCAGTTCGCGCCGCCGAAGATCCCGCGCTTGGCGCGCTTCACCTGTTCGGGCACGACCGTTGAGATGCGCGCCGAGACCGCTACCGCAATGAAGCCGACAATGCCCGCGCCCACTGCGATCCTATCGAGATAGGAAAGCGCCCCATCCCAGGACAGCACGCCGCTCTTCACGAAAGGCGAAAGCCGCGCGAATTCCCGCAGGCCGTAGAAGCCTGCAACGATCAGAAAGCTGAGGAGGCTCGCCACGGCAATCGGCCTTCGCAGATGAAGTGGCAAAGCCCAGACGGTTAAAAGACCGGCGAGCGGCCCGAGCAAAAACGCCGGCAGCGGCTCGGCGCGCAAGAACCAGTATGCCGTTTTCTCCGACATGCCGACGGCGAGCGACGGCCATCGCCATCCAACGACATAGACAGCGAAGGCCGTGACGACGATCGGCACCATGACGAGCAAGAGGCTTGGATGTGGTTTGGCCATCGTCGTCATTCGGCTGCCTCCAGCATCGGTCGGCCGCCATCGAGCACGGGAGCCTTGAAGGCTTCCTCGCCGACATCCCGCAGCCGACGATATTCCGGCGAACCGGACCCGACGCGCGCCAGTTCGATGAGCCCGCCGAGCAGAAACGCCCGGTCGACCTTCGACAGTCCGGCCCGGACGACGATCCCGCCCAGCAGGAATTTCTCGCGAGTTTCCTTCTTGCGATCAGCCGTCATAAGGAATCTCCGTCGTCGCTCCAGCCCCGCCACCTGGCTGTCCACGCGGCGAAGCAGCTGCGTCACCAGCCCCTTTCTTCTCCGCTTTGCGAAATCGCGCGGCGATCTCTTCGACGATGCGATCGACCTCCTCGTCGTCGATCTCCATCTCCGCCAGACCCGACTTCATTGCCGCGCGGGAGAAGCGATCAGCTGATTTAACTATCAGCGTTTTTCGACGCTCTCGAAGCTTCTCGATCTGCGTATCGATATCCAGAATTGACGACTTGGCGGCCATTTACCAGGTTCCCTCTCTTCAAGCAATATCGCTGTTGTTTATTTATACTGACTAGAAAACGATAGTAAAATGCGCTACCTTGCGCAAGTCCCCAAAATGTCGATGCCGGAATTCCGGCCTGGGCCGTCTTCCGGAAAAGCGGCATCGGACCTGAGGTCCGATCGGTTTGAGGGCGCAATATACGTCGCTGGCGCGACGTGCTTGGGAGATCAGGAGACGGCAGTGGCGATCATGTTCGTCAGAGCGCAGGTAATCAGCAGGGGAGCGGGACGCAGCATCGTCTCGGCCGCCGCTTACCGTCATCGCGCTCGCATGATGGACGAACAGGCCGGCACCTCCTTCAGCTATCGCGGCGGCGCGGCCGAATTGAAGCATGAGGAGCTGGCGCTACCGGACAAGGTTCCGGCCTGGCTGCGGATCGCGATCGAAAGAAAGAGCGTCGCGGGCACGAGCGAGGCGCTGTGGAATGCCGTGGAGGCCTTTGAGGTGCGAGCGGACGCACAGCTTGCCCGCGAGTTGATCATTGCGCTCCCCGAGGAGCTGACGCGGGCGGAGAACATCGCCCTCGTGCAGGAATTCGTCCGGGACAATCTGACCTCGCAAGGCATGATCGCCGACTGGGTCTATCACGATAAGGACGGCAATCCCCACATCCATCTGATGACGGCGCTGCGACCCCTGACGGACGAGGGTTTCCGGCCGAAGAAGGTGCCGGTGCTCGGCGAAGACGGTGAGCCGCTGCGCGTCGTCACGCCGGACCGGCCGAACGGCAAGATCGTCTACAAGCTCTGGGCCGGCGACAAGGAGACGATGAAGGCCTGGAAGATCGGTTGGGCGGAAACGGCCAATCGGCACCTTGCGCTCGCCGGCCATGACATCCGTCTGGACGGGCGCTCCTATGCCGAGCAGGGCCTCGATGGCATTGCCCAGAAACATCTCGGCCCGGAAAAAGCCGCGCTCGCGCGCAAGGGCGTCGAGATGTATTTCGCGCCGGCAGATCTGGCCCGGCGGCAGGATATGGCCGACCGCCTGCTCGCCGATCCCGAGCTTCTGCTGAAGCAGCTCGCCAACGAACGGTCCACCTTCGATGAGAGGGATATCGCCAAGGCGCTGCATCGCTATGTCGATGACCCCACGGATTTCGTGAACATTCGCGCGCGCCTGATGTCGTCCGACGATCTCGTTCTGTTGAGGCCGCAGCAGGTGGATCGGCAGACCGGCAAGGTGGCGGAGCCGGCAATCTTCACCACGCGCGAGATCCTGCGCATCGAATATGACATGGCGCAGTCGGCAGAAGTCCTGTCGAAGCGTACTGGCTTCGGTATCGCCGACGTGAAGGTCGCCGCAGCCGTGCGTCAGGTCGAAACCGCCGATCCGGAAAAGGCGTTCAACTTCGATCCAGAGCAGGCCGGGGCGGTTCGTCATGTCACCGGTGATAATGCGATCGCGGCCGTCCTCGGTCTCGCCGGGGCCGGCAAGTCGACGCTGCTTGCCGCCGCGCGGGTTGCCTGGGAAGGTGAAGGTCATCGCGTCTTCGGCGCAGCTCTTGCCGGCAAGGCGGCCGAAGGGCTGGAGGACAGCTCCGGCATCAAGTCGCGGACGCTCGCATCGTGGGAACTGGCCTGGGAGAACGGGCGCGATCTCCTGGAGCGCGGCAATGTCTTCGTCATCGATGAGGCCGGCATGGTGTCATCGCAGCAGATGGCGCGTGTGTTGGAGGCGGTCGAAGATGCCGGCGCGAAGGTGGTCCTGGTCGGCGACGCCATGCAGCTACAGCCGATCCAGGCGGGTGCGGCTTTCCGGGCGATATCGGAGCGGATCGGGTCCGCCGAACTTGCCGGTGTCCGCCGGCAGCGCGAAGCTTGGGCGCGCGATGCCTCGCGTCTCTTCGCGCGTGGCAAGGTTGAGGAGGGGCTGGATGCCTATGCCCAGCGAGGACGGATCGTCGAGACCGAGCAGCGCGTCGAAGTCGTCGAACGGATCGTGGCGGATTGGAGGGCGGCGCGAGAACAGGTCGTCGCGCGGTCGCGCGTGGAAGGTCACGACGGCCGTCTGCGGGGCGACGAGATGTTGGTGCTTGCGCAGACCAACGAGGATGTGAAGCGTCTCAATGAATCGCTGCGCGGCGTGATGAACGCTGCCGGCGCGCTTACCGCCGCACGCGAATTCCGGACAGAGCGCGGGGTTCGGGAGTTCGCCGCCGGCGATCGCATCATCTTCCTCGCAAATGCCCGCTTCCTCGAACCGCGCGCGCGGCGTCTCGGACCGCAATATGTGAAGAACGGCATGCTCGGAACGGTTGTTGCGACCGGCGACCTGCGTGGTGGTCCGTTGCTCTCGGTTCGTCTCGACAGCGGTCGCGACGTCGTCATCAGTGAGGACAGCTGTTGCAATATCGACCATGGCTATGCCGCGACGATCCACAAGTCCCAGGGCGCCACTGTCGACCGGACCTTCGTGCTCGCCACCGGCATGATGGACCAGCACCTGACCTATGTGTCGATGACCCGCCATCGCGATCAGGCAACGCTCTATGCGGCGCGCGAGGATTTCGAGCCGAGGCCGAAATGGGGACGAAAGCCGCGCGCCGATCACGCCGCCGGCGTCACCGGTGAGCTTGTGGAGACGGGCGAGGCGAAGTTCCGGCCGGACGATGAGGATGCGGACGAAAGCCCCTATGCCGATGTCCGCACGGATGACGGAACGGTCCATCGTGTCTGGGGCGTGAGCCTGCCGAAGGCGCTGGAGAAGGGCGGCGTTTCGGAAGGCGACACGGTCACGCTCCGCAAGGATGGCGTCGAGACGGTCAAGGTCGATGTCACCGTCACCGATCCGGAGACGGGCGAGAAGCGAACGGAGAAACGCGAAGTTCACCGCAATGTCTGGACGGCAGAGCTGAAGGAATCGGCCGATGCTCGCCAGGAACGGATCGAGCGCGAAAACCATCGGCCGGACTTGTTCAAGCAGATGGTCGAGCGTCTCGGCCGTTCGGGCGCGAAGACCACGACGCTCGATTTCGAGAGCGAGGCTGGCTACCAGGCGCATGCCCGCGATTTTGCCCGGCGCCGCGGTATCGACTTGGTTGCCGAGGTCGCGGCCGGGATGGAGGAGGGGGCCGGGCGGCGGTTGGCCTGGCTTGCGGAAAAGCGGGAACAGGTGGCGAAGCTCTGGGAGCGCGCCAGCGTGGCGCTCGGCTTCACGATCGAACGGGAGAAGAGAGTCTCCTACAATGAGGAGCGTTCGGAAACCGTCGCGCCGCGAATTCCCGAGGATCGACCATACCTTATTCCGCCGACGACGCGATTTGCCCGTAGCATCGAGGAGGAAGCCCGCCGGGCGCAACTGGCCTCGGATCGATGGAAGGAGCGGGAGGTCATTCTTCGCCCGGTTCTGGAGAAAATCTATCGCGACCCTGACGGCGCGCTGGCCAGGCTGAACGTGCTGGCGTCGAATGCAGGCATGGAGCCGCGCCGCCTTGCGGAAGATCTTGCCGCGACGCCTCAGCGTCTAGGCCGCCTGCAGGGGGCGGAGCATCTGGTGGACGGTCGCGCCGCGCGGGACGAACGGAATGCAGCGATGGCGGCCCTGTCGGATCTGCTGCCGCTCGCCCGGTGGCATGCGACGGAATTCCGCAGACAGGCAGCGCGGTTCGGCATTCGCGAGGAACAGAGGCGTGGGCATATGTCCCTGTCCATTCCCGCGCTCTCGAAACCGGCCATGGCGCGTCTTGTCGAAATCGAGGCGGTCCGAGAGCGCGGCGGACCCGACGCTTACAAGACTGCTTTCGCCTATGCCGTCGAGGACCGTTTGCTGGTCCAGGAGGTGAAGGCGGTCAACGAGGCGCTGACAGGGCGCTTCGGATGGTCCGCCTTCACGGAGAGGGCCGATGCTGTTGCCGAGCACAACATGGTCGAGCGCATGCCGGACGATCTTGCTTCCGATCGACGCGAGAAACTGGCGCGGCTCTTCAAGGTCGTGCGCCGCTTTGCCGAGGAGCAGCATCTTGCCGAAAAGAAGGATCGCTCAAAGGTGGTTGCCGGCGCCAGCGTCGAGCCGGGGAAGGAGACGAGTGCCGTGTTGCCAATGCTCGCCGCCGTGACGGAGTTCAAGACCTCGGTCGAAGACGAGGCGCGGGTGAGGGCGCCCGAGGTTGCCCACTACGGCCACAATCGCGCGGCCCTTGTCGATACGGCCGGACGCATCTGGCGCGATCCCGCCGGCGCCGTCGACAAGATCGAGAGCCTGATCGTCAAGGGCATTTCGGGCGAGCGGATCGCAGCGGCCGTTGCCAACGGTCCCGCGGCCTATGGTGCTCTGCGCGGGTCCGATCGCATCTTGGACAGATTGCTCGCTGTCGGCCGCGAACGAAAAGACGCGCTACAGGCAGTGCCCGATGCGGAGAGCCGCGTCCGGTCGCTGGGCGCGTCCTATGCCACAGCCCTCTCGACAGTGACCCAGACAATTACAGAAGAGCGCCAACGGATGAGCGTGGCAATTCCGGGCCTGTCGCCGGCGGCCGACGAAGCATTGCGCGAGCTTGCGGCGGCAATGAAGAAGAAGGACGCCAAGCTCAATGTCGCAGCCGGGTCGCTCGATCCTCGTATCTGGGAAGAATTTGCCGGTGTCAGCCGATCGCTCGATCTGCGGTTCGGCCGCGACGCGATCCTGCGCGGTGAGAAGGACGTGATCAACCGCGTGTCGCCAGCGCAGCGCCGTCCATTCGAGGCGATGCAGGAGCGCCTGAAAATATTGCAGCAGACAGTCCGCATGGGCAACAGCCAGCAGATAGTCGCGGAACGCCAGCGCCGGGCGATCGACCGCGGCCGGGGCGTCATCCGGTGAATCTTTCGACGATGTGGAAAAGGAGAAGAACATGACGGAACAGGAAGCCCCATACGACGCGATCGTCCGCGCCGAGATCGCCATCGAAATCCTCAACCAGGCGCGTGCCATCGTCACGGCGCGTGTCTATGAGCTCGAAGGATCGGATCCTGACGCCGCCGAAGCGCTTCGGTCTCGGCGGCGTGAGCTGATTGCCCTGCAGCAGAGGATCACCGTCGCCAATCGCGATTCTGTCGAGGACGTCATCGCGCTCTGGGGGCCACGCGTGAAGGACGACGCCCGGTTCTGGGCGGAGTTCTGATCATGGCGGGCGATCAGGCATCCGGCCCGCTCTCGCCGGAGAGGAATGAGAGCATTTTCCGCAAGGACATCCTTCCCGACTATCTGCCAGAGGCGATGAAGCCGGCGGGGCGGCTGCGGATGATCCTGCTCGGCGGCCACCCGGGGGCCGTTAAGACGGCGGTTCTGATCGCAAGCCAGACGGAACTCGATCAAACGGGGCCGACGATCCGCATCGTCGGTGACGATCTCCGATTCTATCATCCGCAGTTCCTCGCATTCCAGAAGCAGGATGCGGAAACCGCGTCGCAGTTTACCCAGGCCGATGCCGGGCGCTGGACGGAAAAGTCGCTGGCGGCCGCCGTGGAGCGGAAGGTCAATATCGTGTTCGAGACGACGATGCGCACACCGGAGAATGTCGCCCGCGTCATCGGCGTGGCGCGCGCCGGTGGCTACGATATCGAGGCGCGAGCGGTTGCCGTCAATCCACGGCTAAGCTGGCAGGGCAACGACTATCGCTTCGAGGAGATGCTGCAGGCCGGCGACGCGGCGCGCATTCCGCCGCCGCACGTTCACGATGCCGCTGTCACCGGATTGCGCGTCAGCCTCGAGAAGGTCGAGACGGAAAACCTCGTCGACCGTGTCCAGCTTCGAACGCGCGGTGGCACTATCCTCTACGACAATGAGCGAGGCTCGGCCGGTTGGATGCGCGCCCCAGAGGCGGGGGGCGCCCTCGAACGGGAGCAGACACGACCGATGACGCGCGGCGAGTTGCAGCGTTTTTCTGATGATTGGAGCCATGTTCTCGGCCGCATGGAGGAACGGCATGCGCCCGAGGACCGCATAGCGGCCGCCAGGACACGAGCCGTAGAGGACGTCAACCATTTGCTCGCGCAGCGGCGTGAGGCGGATGGCGATGATGGATCACGGCGCGGGCGATCGATTTTCCAGACGCGCGCTGACGCACTCGGCATGTTCGTCGAGCTCTACGACAATGCGTTGCGCGATGCCGAGCGCCGCCCGATTGGCAACATCGAGGCGCATGCACTAGGGCGGCTGTCCCAGAGTTACATGGTATTGAAACTCGTCGAAACCGCCCGCGACCTTGGCCTCTTGCCCGATGACAGTACGATCGTCGCAACACGCGCGATGGTCCAGGACAAGCACGGGAACCAGGAGTTTCCGGCCGCGCATCGCCTGCCGGCCGACCTCTCGGTCGAAACGCCGAATGGGGAGCGCCGGCGGCTGGCGGAGCACTTCGACGTCCAGCTCAACCAGGTCGCCATCGACCGCGAGGTGTTCGGTCGGACGGACCGGTTGTCCCGTATGGCGAAGGTCGTGGATTCCTGGCTGAAGACTGCCGGCATGCGCAAAACGCTGGCTCGGGCGGCAAATGACGTCGCATCCGGACGCATGTCCGCGAGCGCTGCCATGTCGGATATCGTGGAGCCCGGCTTCGCGGCGGCGGTCGCCCGCACCCGCCAGCGCCTGGAACGGAACATGGCGCTTGCCGAGCGCACCGCGATCGCTGCCTCGATCGTCGACCAACGCGGTGAACCCTTCCGCGCGATGCTGGATAACCTGCGCCTGCGAACCGGCGATCTCGATAACCGGGCGCGGGCAAAGGCCATGATGGACGAAATCATGGTGGAGGCCGCGCGGCATGAGCGGCTTGACGCCGGGCGCCGGCGCGCGGCCGAGGAGTTTGCGCGCGGTATCGCTGATAACGAGCGCAGTCTGGGTGCAAGGTGGGATGTAGATCAAAGCACCAGACGCTCCAATGTCCTCGTGCCGGGGCGGGATCTGCCCGACCTGACCGAGAATGAAATTGCCGACAGGCTGCACGGTTCCGCACGCCTCGCCGACAAGCGCGCCGAGATCGAAACCCTGTCACGTCTCGTCTTCGGCAATAGCCAAGCGGTGACATCGACGGTTGCGAGCATTCGTGGTGCTCGAAGTGGTGCGGCCGCCGGCGAGGATGTCCGCGAGGGGCGTCTCGGGGACATGGCCGGGGAGGGGAAAGGTTGGTTGCACGGCCCAAGTCCCGCGCGTGAGGCTGCCGAAGCCCATGCGCCGCAGCTTGCGGCGGCGCTCGCGGATTACGGACATGCAGTGGATTTCGAGCGCCATCAGATCGTGACCCAGCATCGAGAGGTGCAGGCGCGGCAGCGCGTGGAAATACCGGCGCCGTCACCTGAGCTGACGGAGATCTTGAGGAGTGACGGTCAGGATCAAGTTCGTCACCTGAACAGCGAACCGTCGCTTCGTCGTGAGCTTGAGACGATGACGCTTGCGATCAACAGACGTCTATCGCCAGGAGATAAGGTAGATCTGAAGGGGGGAAATGTCGCGCGGCTCGCCTCATCGCTCGGCGCAACGCGCGAACAGGCGGCATCATTGCAACAAGTCCATGAGCAGGCGCGCGTGCTGCAGGAGAAGACCGTCCGACAAAACCGGGAGGTTTCGCGCACAAGTCAGTTGACGATGCGGCGCTAAGTCTGGTCGCACCTGGAGAATTGCATAGCTGCATTGCACAATGGATGATATTCATCCGCCCAGGAAACGGGCATTATGCTCGCAGTTGATGCACATCGCGGTTTTCTCCTCCCATTGCCGCCGCATCAGCTGTTCCCCTCTGGAGGTTCATATCTCCACACTTCATGGGCCACGGTTTCCGATGGCCCATTTTTTTGCCCGTACTGCGCATGATATCGTCTAGCGGCGGAATGCCTGCTTCAGCGCCTCCACAACAGCGCGCACCGCGGGGACATCCTTGATCTCGGAGTGAACGACGAGCCAGATCTCCCGCGTCAGGGGCGACCCGCTTTCAATGCGCTGAAGGCCTTCCATGCCCTCCACCGCGAAATCCGGCAGCATGACGACACCCCCGCCGGTCAACGCGGCCGCGGCCTGGAATTCCATCATGGAAGAGCGAAGGGCGATCGGGCGGCCCGCCGCAAACTCAATCAGGCGGGTGTGCTGCGGCGCAGCCTTCATCGACTCGTCATAGCCGATGAACGACCAGTCTTCAGGGGACGTCGAGGCCAGGTATTCTTCTGCGGCATAAAAGTCGAAGCTGATCGCGCCGACTTTGATGATCGCGTATTCGCCTTCCTCGGGACGGGATAGACGGACGGCGACATCCGCTTCGCGCCGGTTCAGCGAGGCAAAGCGCTTTTCGCCGACGAGAGTGATCTGAATGCCCGGATGTTGGCGGCGAAGGTCGACGATGGGCCTGGCAAGCAGCATGTTGGAAAGCGCCGGCGGCGCGCTGATACGGATATCGCCCTGGAGTTCGCTCGAGCTGGTCCGCCCCAGCTGCTCGATACTCGCTGCCTGCAGAGCAATCGGGGCAGCGAGTTCGGCAACCTTATCACCGTCGGATGTCAGGACGATCTTTCGGCCACGACGATCGATAAGCTTTCGCCCGAGCCTCGTTTCGAGCGCCACAATACGCCGCCTAACCGTTGCGTGCTCGATGCCGAGACGTTTTGCTGCGCCGAGAAATGTTCCTGCCTGCGCCACCGCCATGAAATGCCGCAGATCGTCCCAATTCAGTTGTGTGAATTCTTTCCCAGTCATTGGGTGAGATTAGGGAATTTATGATCAGCAGGCTACAGGGCAGAGTGTCTCCAAGAAGGAGATGGGTTCATGACAGACAAAATCGTATTGCTCGTTTCGCCCGGTGAGCATGGGCGCTTCGAAATCCGGGAGCAATCCGTTTCCGAACCGGGAGAGGGCCAAATCCTCATCCATCACCAGGCCATCGGCACGAATTTCCTCGATGTCTATCACCGCAAGGGTATCTACCCCTTACCGACCTATCCTGCGGTGATCGGCGCGGAAGCGGCGGGCGTTGTCGAGGCGGTCGGTTCCGGTGTTTCGGACTTCCGGGCGGGCGATCGCGTGGCCTATGCCGGCCCACCGGTCGGCGCCTATGCCTCGTTGAGGATCATTGAGACCAAGCGGGTCGTCAAACTATCCGATAGCATCTCCATGAAAACCGCCGCCAGTTCTCTCCTCAAGGCCATGACGGCGCACATGCTTCTGGAAAAGACCTTCATGGTCAAAGCTGGAGATGTGGTGCTGGTTCACGCGGCCGCCGGCGGGCTCGGGTCGATCCTGACACGCGGCGCAAAGGCGCGAGGCGCCGTCGTGATCGGGACCGTCGGTTCTGAGGAGAAGGCTGTGCTCGCGCGGGCCGCTGGCGCCAATCATCTTATCGTCGGTCGGGATGCCGATCTCGTCTCGGAGGTGAAGGCATTGACCGAGGGGAACGGTGTCGATGTCGTCTATGATGGTATCGGCGGCGATGTGCTGCTTAAGAGCATCCATTCCGTCCGGCCCTTCGGCGTGGTGGTGACCATCGGCCAGGCCGCCGGCCCGATCCCGCCCGTCGCCGTCGAGAATCTGCGGCCTGGAAAGTTTCTTGCGCATCCGAGCATCATGGCCTGGTGCGCGGATGTTGGCCGCCACCGGGAGACGGCAATTGCAGCCCTTCGTGATATCGAAGCCGGTATCGTCTCGCAGGTCGACTCAAAATACCGATTGGACGAGGTCGCCGCGGCCCATGTTAGAATGGAGTCTGGCCGCTCAAGCGGCAGTATCCTCTTGATGCCCTGAGCGATAGCCGGCAAACTGCGGGACAAGTCGGGCCTCCTCCCGCCGCCGATCAGGCTCGGCTGCCCCTCAATGGCTGCCATTCGACAGCGGTGGTCGCAATGGTAGCGACGGTTTCGAGCTGCCCTTGCAACAGCATGCGGACGCCGTAGAACAGGACCAGATCCCTGCCTTCAACACGCATCAGGAGGCCGCCGCCGGCGGGGCGTAGGGTTGCGCGGACGTCTTCAAAGGCGAGGAGCCGATCAACGCCGTCTTCGCCGATCGATAGGCAATAGGCGCAGCATCGCGCGCAGAGTTGGTCGACAACGCATTTTGCATCCGCGACAGAAACGAATGTCTCGGCGATGAATTGGTTCTCAGGTTTTTTCACGGCCGGCCTCCGCATTCAGAGTAGCGCCGGACGAGGGGTGATCCCGCCCGCCAAGCACACAGGAAGAGATTGCGTTCTGACGGTGGTGGTTATCGTCAGCCGTCCGCCGCCTTTGAAAGTTCCGTATAGGGTTGCGGCTCGTAGACGTATTCCGCCGGGATTGCGGGTTCGACCATCAACGACAGATAGCGCCACAGGTTTTCCTGGCTGTTGCTGGCTGCAAGGCCGTAGAAGTTGCCGCTGTTCCAGGTGATGACGCAATGTTTGAACTGGGCGTAGACCGCGTTGGCCATTTCGGCCAAGGTCACCTCGCTGTTGTGCATTGTGGTCAGCACATCTTTGGTCTTTCTCTCGATCTCCTCGGCCGGGAAGAAACGGGTTTTAAACCCGAGATCCTTTTGCGACTCACGCGTCTGGTAGTCGCGCGGGTTTGACGCGCGGAATTTCTCGAGAAGGAGAAGGATTCCATCGCTCTTCAAGTGGTGAGCAACGAATTCGATCTGTTTATTGCGGTTCGGCGAGTACATTTGGAAGGTCGTGTCTTCCAGAATGAAATCGAACCCGTCTGCAAAGTGTCTAAGCTTCTCGTCGGACCGAAGGTGATCCTTTGAAAGCCGGTGGAATGGCCCGAGGAAGAAGTTTGCATTGGATGGTTCGCCGAATGCCATGAAGCACTTGAAGTTCTCCTCGTTCGGGCTGCAGGACAGCGATTGAATTTTTCCGTTGCTCAATTCCGACAGGGTGCGAGCCATCGTACCTTCGGCCGTCCCGAGGCTATAGAGCAGTACATCGGTAGGGCTGAGCTGCGCGTATCGGAAGAGGGCGTGAGCCATACGGCATTCCTCCTCAAGACGGTACGGGATGCTGCTATGGTAGTGCTGGTCGAAGAACCCTTGTCGGCGCGCGTGGAGATCGACAAAGCGGTGAAGCAGCGTGTCGTTGGGGAATAGCCGCGTGTCAACGATTGGCTTGCGAATTGGCATGCCGTTTTTCCCGGCAGCGGTTTCTGTAAAGAAGCCAGCCAACTGATTAAGCCGGGGGCCACGATCGCATTCACTGAAGAAGTCGTCAAAATCCTGCATCGCAATACACCTAATCATATGAACATAAGGGTGCGGCTCCGCAAACCAGGCGGACCAAATTCCACAACGGTTCTGCTGACTTAATGAAGACCAGCTTCAAGCGATGCCGCGGGTAAGAGGTAGGCTTGTGCTTTGTGACGCGCTTTCATCGGCATGCCGTTTTTTCACAAAAGTGCCATCATCGGCCAACCTTGGGTTCTCCCGGGATTGTTTGCAACTACAGCTGAACTTATATGGCGGCAGAACCTTATTGATGTGGGACATGAACGCTATTGACGGAAACGCGTGATTTCGACCCCGGGGAAGTCCGTCGCTCGGACCACAGCAGTCTTGTTCACCAACATCTTGATTGGGGCGCCGTGCGCGCTGATATCGTGAAGCGAACCGGACTGGCCCGCCAGGAGACAAATGTGTCGGCCGAGCAGCATTCCTTCATAGTCAACCTTCAAGGCGAGGCGCGAGCGGGTGAGGACTTCGTTGAAGGACGACGGGTAGCATTCACCCCGCGCCGGCCTGGTTCCGTAGCCTTCCTTCCTGCGCGTAGCAAATGGAGCGGATGGGACGAGGGCGACACTACGGGGTCCTATCTATTCGTTTCCATCGACACTGCCTTCATTGATCGCGCAATCGGAGCTGAAAATGTCACGTGTTTGCGACCGGCAATAGGCTTTCGAGATACGGTGATAGAGGCCTGCCTACAGCGAATAGCGGCTGAACTGAAAAATCCCGATCCGATCAGCGTCGTCATGGTGGAAAGCCAAGCTATTCAGCTTTTCGTCCAGATGGTTCGGCTCAATGGCTTGGGGAACGAACCGGCAAAGGGCGGGCTTTCGCCCTTCGACCTTAAACGCGTTGTTGCCATCATCGAGAACCGGCTCGGCAATCCGCCGAACCTGGATGAGATGGCAGGAGAAATCGGGGTAAGCCGCCGCCACTTCTTCCGTGCTTTCAAGCAGTCGACGGGAAAGTCACCGCATTCGTTTGTCACAACGCGTCGATTGGAACGCTCCGTTGATCTTCTTCGTACGACTGAGCTTTCCGCCACAGAAGTCGCGTTCGAATGCGGGTTCGCAAGTTCCAGCCACTTCACCTACGCCTTCAAGAGAGTCTATGGAACGGGGCCGCTGGAGTTCCGCCGAAGATGGCGCAGTTGATGCACTTGAATAGTTTTTGGCACGATTTTGATAACCAGGCCTGATTCTTAAAGCGAAGGGGCCTAAAGATGCCTATTGCAGATGGGTCTCCAACTGCGAAGTATCCATATGCCCCGACCGAGAACGATGGAAGCGCCCGCCCCCCGCGTTCGCTACGCGCGTTCGTTTAACTGGTTTTTGGCAAGCACGTTTGCATCCGCTATCGGCCGAAATGGCTACCACATAGCATGTGCTTGGGTCCTTATCGTCTCCGGACAGGGCAGCGCCGCAGTCGCGGGATTCTTCACTATTATTAGTCTGACCGAACTCGTTACCAGTCCGCTTGCCGGTTGGCTGGCCGATCGTTTCGATCGGCGCATTCTTTATGTCATCGCGGAGACTGTCCGTGTTGTCGCCGCTATCGTGTTGGGCGCGGTTCTGATGGTGACAAGCGTGCTGTGGGCCATCGGGCTGTCTGCCGTACTCTTTGCAACCTGCGATCGGATCGCGCTGACGGCATCCCAATCCATGATTCCGTCGATCAGTGCGAGACTCTCGCTGGCGACTGCGAACTCGATGACCTTTTTCTTGATGCAGTCTGGAAGTCTCGCTGCGGCCGTGCTCGTTGGGGCTCTCTTGCATGGGGCAAGCTCGGTGGTCACTTTCGGTGCTGTTTCCATTGGGTTTGCCTTTTCGGCAATCATCATGCGTGTTGTTCGGCATGAGAGAGGGCCCTCCGAGCGTGCCGGGGGCGCGATGGAGAGCTCGCCGGTCATCGATTCTCAGTTCCTCTGTCTGAGTGTCGTCTACGCGCTACTCTATACCGGAGGGATGTTGATCAGCGTTATCGGGCCTAGTTTCGTGTTTGATGAACACGGTGGAAATGCGGTCGATTTCGGCCAGCTTGAGAGTTCTTGGTCGGCAGGATCGATCCTTGGTGCTTTGCTGCTGATACCTCTCGTTCGAGCGACGAAGTTAACGGTCCTGCAATACGTCATTCTCGGGTCTAGTGCGGTGTCCTTCGCGGTGATCAAAGCACTGGACCCGCCCTTTGCCCTCTTGGCATTCGCGATCCTGGGAGCCTTATACAATCTCGGCAGGGTTGCCGTCGAAGTCATGATCCAGTCGGCCGTCCCGAGTACCGCGCTTGGCCGCGCAAAGGGCCTGCTCCACAGCGTGGGCGTTCTCTTGGGTGTTGTCCTCTTCGCGATCGTTTCGGTGATCGCCGACGATGTCAAACCGTCGACGCTATTTCTCGCCTATGCCGTCATCCTTGCGTTCGGCATGGTGGTTCTCATCCTGTTTTGCAGAAACGGAACGAATATCGACGTGGAGCGCGATCCTGGCCGATGACCCTAATTAAGTGTTTTCGCATGCAGCATGCCCCCGATGTTGTCCAATTGATCAGCGTGACGATCTCACCGCTTGCGGCCGGTCCTGCCGCCTAGAAATTTATGCCGCAATTCAACTATGGTGCCAGGATATCGGCCCAGCACACAATTTTTCACCACATGTCTCTAGCGAAATTAATGCGCTTCCTCTATTTCTGAATGTGAGGCAGTACGTGCTGCCTCGGGGCTGGAAACCCCTCCGTGCGACTGATGCTGGTCGTTTCAGCATCACACTCCTTGACCTTTCGAGGTCGGGGAGCCTGTGGCGTATGTCCAGGTTCCCCGGAGCTAAAGGCCACAGGGCTGTCACGGACAGTTTCCACTCCCCGATCATTGGGAGGTTTAGTGAGTTTCGCGGGGACGTACCGCGACAAACTCTCTTTCGGAGATGTTCGATGCGACACCCACGTAAACAGCGGAACGTGTGTTCACGTGCCTGCAGGCTTCAAATACTGCTTTTTCCGGACCAGCATAGCGCGCTCCCGTTCAGGATCACGTCATCATTCAAGTATGGCCAGCCATCTCTAACCCTCTCGCAGTGGGAACGGGGCCGATGAGAGTTCAGGTTACATCTCCCGCCCCCAAATTCAAGACCGGCAGTTGCCAAACGATTGTCCATGACCACAGGACTTGGCGCCACGTACAGGCTGATCTCGTCCGCCGCACTGGCCTTGAAGCGGAAGAGATCGCGGTCAAGTCGGACCGGCACCTGATCCTCCTAAACCTGAAAGGCAACTCCGAACGTGGCGAACACTTCCTTGACGAAAAACGGACCGGCTTCGTCTGCCGCCGGCCCGGAGCCGTTCTCTTCATTCCAGCCGGGTGTGACTGGAAAGGATGGGAGGAAGGTGCTTCCACGGCGGCTTACCTTTCAATCACAATCGATCCGGTCTTTGTGACCGACGTCTTTTCTCGAATGGCGACGAGCATGCTTCCGACCCTTTCACCTGACCTTGGTTGCGAGGATACGATCATTATGAACGCCGCGCGCGGTATCGGCGAGGAGATCGGAGATCAAAATCCACTCAGTACCATGGTCGTGGAAAGCTACGTGGCCACGATGTTTGCGCAGCTGTTCCGCCGCCAGAAATATGTCGCAACGACCCGAAAGGGCGGGTTGGCGGCGACAAACCTGAACCGTGTCATCGAGAAAATCGATGGCGATCTTTCTTCCGATCTGTCGTTGGGTCAGCTGGCTGCTCTCGCAGGGTTGAGCATTCCGCATTTTTGCCGAGCCTTCAAGCAAACACTCGGATGCCCGCCCCATGCCTTCATCGTCCGGCGGCGGGTCGAGCGGGCAAAGGAGTACCTTCGCCTTTCCGCGATGCCGATCACCGAAGTGGCGCTCCTGTGCGGCTTCTCCAGCTCAAGCCATTTCGCCAACACGTTCCGGCGCGAGACGGGCACGACACCTCAAGATTTTCGCGGCTCGTCGCTAAATAAATCAGTCGAATGATTTTTCGATAAGATTTCGCAGACACGTCAATTCGCTGCAAGCCCCACTTGGGCCAGTGTCGCATCCTCGGCAGACGACAAGCCGAGGGATTGCTAGTGAACCAACCATCAAATTACGATCACGCTCGTGACAATACCACGAAGCAAGGACCTGCTCTGCGCGTCGTGGAGTTGAAGAAGCGCTTCGGTCCGCTCGAAGTCATTAAAGGGGTGTCCTTCACAGCGGAACGCGGCGACGTCATCTCAATCCTCGGAAGCAGCGGATCGGGGAAAAGCACGCTTCTTCGGTGCCTGAACTTTCTGGAAGAGCCGAGCGAAGGCGAGATCTGGGTCGGCGGACGCCATATCAACGCACGCTCAGGCATCGTAGCGCAACGAGAGATCAATGCGTTGCGTTGCAAGCTCGGGATGGTCTTCCAGAGCTTCAATCTGTGGTCTCACATGACAGTCCTGGAGAACATGGTTGAGGCACCGATCCATGTTCGGGGAATAGCTAAAGCCGAAGCGCGGCTACGCGCGGAGGAACTTCTTTCAAAAGTTGGCCTTGCCGACAAGCGGCACGCCTATCCAGCTCACCTTTCCGGTGGCCAGCAGCAACGCGTCGCTATCGCACGCGCTCTGGCGATGGAACCTGAAATCCTCCTTTTCGACGAACCGACATCGGCGCTGGATCCTGAACTCGTTGGCGAGGTGTTGAAGGTAATCCGCTCGCTCGCGGATGAAGGCCGGACAATGCTCATTGTTACGCATGAGCTCGGCTTCGCGCGGCAGGTCTCGAACCGCATTGTCTTTCTCCACCAGGGGGGGATCGAAGAGGAGGGTGCACCGGAAACGGTGTTTCGTAATCCTGCGTCATTCCGACTGAAGCAGTTCCTCTCGGCCCAAGAAAGGGAGCTGCATCAATGATCGAGCTGCAAGGTTTCGGCGACCAGATCGCCGCCGGGGCGATCACGACGTTGCGCGTAGCAGCAACCAGTCTGGTTCTGGGGATTGGTGTCGGTCTTTGCGGTGCGATGGCAAAACTCGGCCGCTCCCAGACCCTCAGGCGATTGGCGGACGTCTACACCACGATCATTCGCGGTGTCCCCGAACTCCTCATCATCCTTATTCTATACTTTGGCGGTACGGTTGCGATGACCGCGGTGTTCGGCCGCTACGTCGAAGTCGATGCTTTCGCTGCCGGCGTCTTTGCACTGACTATCGTCTTCGGCGCCTACGCGACCGAAGTCTTCAGGGCAGCAATCCGTGCGGTGCCGACCGGTCAGATCGAAGCGGCGCATGCGCTCGGCTTGTCAAAGATGCATACGTGGCGATTGGTGATCTTCCCCCAGATGTGGCGGTACGCATTGCCAGGCATAGGAAACCTTTGGCTCACGCTGCTGAAGGACACTGCTCTCATCTCCGTAGTGGGGCTTGAGGACTTAATGCGCAAGACCGGTGTTGCAGCGGGCGCAACCCGCGATCCACTCACCTTCTACACCGTCGCTGCCGGCCTCTACCTCTCATTCACCTCCGTATCGCTGGCTGGGCTGACTTTACTTGAGCGGCGCGCAAATCGCGGCGTCCGCGTCGCAGATTGAGAAATCGACATGGAATGGTACCTTATTCTCGACGTTCTGCCCCTTCTGCTCGACGGGGCGCTCCTGACCGTCCAGCTCACAGCAGCTTCCGTTCTGCTTGGTCTCGTCATCGCACTTCCGCTTTCGCTAATGCGCGCGTCAGGGTCTACCGGGCTATCGCGCCCCGTCCTGCTCTATACGTTTGCATTTCGAGGAACACCGCTCCTCGTTCAGATTTTTCTCATCTACTACGGCGCGAGCCAAATCGAGTGGATCCGCGCGAGTTTTGTCTGGCCGGTCTTGCGGGAGCCTTGGTGGTGCGCGCTGATCGCGTTTTCCCTTAACCATGCAGCATATACGACCGAAATCCTGCGCGGTGGCATACGTGCCGTGCCGCGAGGTGAGGTCGAAGCGGCGAAGGCGCTGGGGATGTCTTACGAGCTTCGGACCAGGCGGATTGTTTTACCTGTCGCCTTTCGTATCTCGTTGCCGGCCTATGCAAACGAAGTGGTGTTGATGCTGAAGGCGAGTTCGCTCGCCAGCACCATCACGATGATGGAGCTGACGGGCACAGCGCGAAGGATCGTTGCGCAGACCTTCTCGCCCTATGAGGTCTTTATTTCGGCGGCGTTGATCTATCTGGGGATCACATTCGTGGTCGTGCATCTTTTTGGGCGGTTGGAGCGAGGTATCGCCAGTCACCAAAGTCGCGCTCGTGCAGAGAACGACAACCGTAAGAACATCCCGCCTTCGGAGGGTTACGCAATCGAGAAGGTGGCGCGATGACCGCTCTCCTGTCGCCTTTCAATGAAAGTTATGACCTCGGTTGTGCAGAGGCGGCCCTCCTGCGAGGAAGCTGGTACGAAATCGACCTGGGGGCAATCAGGCACAATTATCGCGAACTTCGATCGGTCCTGCCTAAGAATGTCAGCATTTACGCTTGTCTGAAGCGGAATGCATACGGATGTGGTGCCGGCCCGGTCGCGCGTACGCTGGCGGCGGAGGGGGTTGACGGGTTCGCGGTAGCGTCGCTTCTCGACGCCATGGCGATCCGAAGGATGGGGGCTGATCAGCGCATCCTTCTATACCCCGGAGCCTTGCCAGCGGCAGGGATGATGATCGAAGAGCTCGACCTCACGGTAAGCGTCTCCAGTATCGATGAACTGGAGCGTTGGCGCGCGGCGATGACAAAAACCCATGTGTTCATCAAGGCCGACTTGGGCTTTTTCCGCGCGGGCGCATCGCCACAGGAGGCGGGCCGACTGCTTGCCGCGGCGAACGCGTATTCCGACGTGCAGGTCGATGGAATCTATGCGCACATGAGCGAACTTCCAACCTCAATACCATCCGATGCGAGGATACAACTTCACCGGATGCGGGCGATCCTCGCCGAGGCTGAGGTGTGTGGAGAGCGACCCGTCGTCGCCATGATGTCGAGCACGGAGGGCGTCCTCGCCTATCCGGAAATGGACATGGACGCTGTCGATCCGGGTGCACTTTTTGTTGGACTACCGGAAAGTCATGCACCTGTTCGCCGTGCCGTGTTGCAACCAGCCCTAAAAACGATTTGCACCACCATCGTCGCCGTTAAACACCTCGATGCGTCCCTTGGCCCGATCCCGGACCTTCCAGGTTTTCGGTCGGGGATGAAGCTCGGTGTTCTCGGCATGGGCTGGGGGGACGGCCTGCCTAGGCAAGTTCCGCCTGGTGCCGAAGCGCTCGTGGGCGGAACGCGAGCCCGTCTCTTGCCGCCGGCTCATCTCGAACATGTGCGAATAGATCTCTCGAACGCTCCCGATGCCCGCTTCGGTGACAAGGTCGTACTGCTCGGCAGGCAGGGCGACGAAGTCATCACGCATGAAGAAATTGCCGCGCTTTGGGGGACAGATGTCGTCGGCATCTATGCGGGCCTGCGCGATCACATACCGAGAATCTACACCTGAGACCGCATCGAAATCCCAGAAGGGGGAGTCATATGAATATCCTGAAATTCACAACTGCTGTTGTAATTCTAGGCCTTTTGGCCGGAATGGCCCGGGCTGAGGAGGTGAGGACGATCAGAATTGCCACGGAGGGGGCTTTCCCGCCCTGGAACTCGGTCGATGCGTCCGGGCAGCCAGTTGGCTATGACGTTGATGTCGGCCTAGCGTTGTGCGCAAGGGCAAATCTCAAATGCGAGTTTGTGACCCAAGCCTGGGATGGGATTATTCCCGCTCTAACGGTAGGAAAATACGACGCCATCATGGCAGGAATGTCGATAACCGAAAAGCGCAAGCGGGTCATTTCCTTCTCGCAGCCCTATGCGTTGACCTCCAACTACTTCGTTGTTTCAAAATCCCTCGACCTGCCGGCGGTGGAGAGCACGTCGAAGCTTGATCTGACGACAGAGACAGACGCAAGCAAGCGCGTCTTGGCGGACCTGAAAGCAAACCTGAAAGGGCGTTCAATCGGTGTACAAGGCTCCACAAACGCTGAAGCATTCGTCAGAGATTATTTTGGCGATACTGTCGAGCTACGCACCTACGACAAACAGGACAACCTCAATCTTGACCTCGTAGCTGGTCGGATCGATGGTGGCTTAGCGGATTTTTCCGTTTGGAAGGCATTCTTGGAATCCAATGATGGAAGGTCGGCTCATCTTTACGGACCGCGCATCTCGGGCGGACTGTTCGGACCGGGGGTCGGGATAGGCCTTAGAAAAGAGGACGCGGCTTTGGCGGATAAGTTCAACGGTGCCATTCAGGCTATTGCGGGGGACGGCACGCTGAAGGCGATCAGTCTGAAATGGTTTGGCGCGGACTTGGTCACGCGATAGTTCGCAATCGCTGTTTCTGTGGCCGCCTAGCCATGGCGAACCTGGGTAGGCGGTCGTTCTGTCTGCTATCCACACACTGATCCATGCCCACACTTTTTGGAGAAGCTAGCTGGAGAAGTAAACCTAACCCGAAGAATTCATGAGGGGTTGGCGGATGTGGTTCAAACCGTTGAAATGACGTAGGATTTGGTTGCTTAAGCCGATCCGTGTCGTTTCCGGAGACCACATCCGCCATGAATGATCCTACGCTAGCGCTGCCCGGTTTGTCATCAGTCGGCGGCAAGCCCGTCGTCGCGCGTTTTGATGGCGGCATGCTGTCGTGCGACAGTGGTGTTCTGGCCCTGGCTGCGGTGGGCAAGCGGCTACATGTGGCCGACCGTCTGGCGCGCTGCATCGACGATCCGCGCTGCCCGGGTCATCAAGATTGCCGCGCGGGTGGTCGAGATGAAAACCCAGATCCGCCTGCACTTGCCGACATCCTGCCCCGATCAGCGCATCCTGCGCATCGTCCTGGATCGCATCCCGCGGCTCGTGACATAGCCGACGGGGCGCTGACGCCCCAAAAACGAACCCCTCGACCTCAACCTGAAAACCCCGCCTTCCATCGCGACGGATAAACTCCAGCGACTGGAAAAACTTGCCCGTAGTGGCGCGCAGCCAGCAAAAGCCTCGCCTCTCGTCGCCAAAACGTCCGGCGCAATGCATTAAGGCGGTTAAGTGCATCATGTCGGTATTGAGGGTAGGGGATCATCCCGCTTCTAGCAAATGAGCCATGAATACCTCGGTCGGCGTCCTGCAACCGAGGCACCTTCGAGGTTGATCGTTCAGGTGGCGGGCGAGTTGGTTGAGATCGCACCGTGATACGGTTGCCAGATTGGTGTCGCCGGGCATGAAACGGCGAATGTGCTTGTTGGCATTCTCCACGGCGCCTTTTTGCCACGGTGCGCTGGGATCGCAGAACCAGCTGTGAACGCCGATACCATCTTCCTGCTAGAGTGATATGACACCTTGATGATTGCGACTCGCGGGTTTCCCAACTCGCGATGAATCTTCTGTGGTGTTGATTTTCGGCAGGGTTTGATCCGTATTTCCACTTGGCACCGCTCCATTTTTCACCGCCTAAACGGTTGCGCACAATGCGTTATTTCGGCCTGATAGCGGGTTGCAGCGAAATGAAGGCCTGGCTCGAAATCTGCTGACAATCAACAGAGACGCGCTTCAGCTTGCAAAATGTCTGAGTCGGATATTTCGGAACGTACACCGGGTTTCCATTCAGGAATTAGTTACTCGGTCCGAAGTCGGGGTCGTCAACCCCAGCCGCCGTATCTTAAAAAACATGATAAGTAAAATCAGCCATTTTCAGTCACCGCGGCAGAACGCATCGCCTCAAACACCTGAGCAGCGAACTCAAATTGCCGGGCTGTCCCTCGACCCATGGAGTTTTTCCCGAGCGTCTCTGTCAGGACCCCACGCTTGACCAGAAAGTCAATGGTTTCAATGACGCCGCCGCGCGTCATTCCTGTAAATTGTATGATCTTTGAGAGGGTTAGTCTCTCATGTGCCTGGTGCATCATATAGAGGATGTTGATCATTCCGATTTGTTTGATGCGCGATTGCGCGCTCTCATCTTCTAGCGGTTTGTCGAGGATTTCACGCACCGCGAAGACAGACAATGCTTGTGTTTGCCATCGGTCACTCAATTTGCTTGCCATCGATTTAACTATCCAATAAATGTTCAGTATGAACGTTAGGGCGAGACGATTCTTCGCATCCAGTTCAACGAAATTTCAATCGGAGGGTAGGGGGCATGAAGAGCCTTTTCTTTCGAACGGTCATAGCGGCGTTAGGGTTCGGATCAATATATCTGAGTTCCGAACGAAGTGCGCGTGCCGATGAATGGGGTTGCCAGGTTATCCTGTGCCTATCCAATCCCGGTGGCCCGACACAATACGCCGAGTGCCGGCCGCCTATCCAGAAGCTCTGGAGATGGCTCGCAAAGGGCCGTTCCTTCCCGACCTGCAGCGGCATTGGCTTCCAAAGTTCCCGCCCTCGATACGAACCCTACTATTGCAACGACGGCTACCGTCTGTCAGCGGGCTATGGCCCGACCGGGCGTGACGGAACCTGCGTGTCGACGTCGATGCAGCCGGTGAGCGACAGTCTTTGCCGCCGGGACCCGGACAATGCCGGCGGGAGCAATGGCTCCGCGATCTCGCCACGCTGGCAGCAAATTGATGGCCGCTACCAGTGCATGGCCTACACCCTGAACCGCCCACTGGTCCGTGAGAAACCGCGATACATCGATGTGACGATCGACGGCGTCGGCAAGCAGAGGGTCTGGTTCTAAACATGCCCATCGTTTTCGTCGACTTTGCGCAGACCTGTGCACCCTTTGTTGCGTCCGAAACACTGGCTGGCGTCGTCAGTCTCGAAAGTCGGTTCGCGCCGTTCAACATTCGCATCAACAGCGGCCAACCGCTCAAGACACAGCCGGCATCGAAGGCTAAGGCGATCGAGATCGCCACATCGCTGGTGGCCGAACATCACGATATTCAACTCGGTCTCGGCGGCATCGGGGTCGAAGAGCTTCAAAAGCTGAAGCTCTCCATTTCCGACGCCTTCGATCCTTGCCTGAACCTGCAAGCCACGGCCACGCTGCTGGACGGGTATTACCGTCTGGCCGTCAAGGCCGGCGCAGATCCTGCCAGGGCGGAGCAGGTGATGCTCCAGTCCTACTATGGCCGTGCCGATCCATCGGTGGGCGCAATGGTGAACTACGACGATCAGGTTCGCCGCGAAATCAAACGGCTTGGTCCTACCATCGCCCGGCTGACGATCACGGATACGGGGGAAGGGAGGGGGAATGACGATCCTGTCGGCTCCAGCCCCGCCGATGTGGTCGCAGAAGTGGCGTCGGAGAACTCCGAGCAGAAGACTACTGCCATCGCTTCAACGCCCACATGGGACGTTTTCAACAGCCGGCGCGGTTCTTCCGTCCTGGTGTTTCAGAACAATCAATTGGAGCAGAGTGAATGACTTTCAGTTCCCGTATCCGCGCATTTGCGGCCTCGTCTTCGATGGCACTCGCTGTGGTGGCGATGCCGGTCGAACCGGCTTTTGCGCAGGCCGCCGGCATCGAGACGATCCTACAGAACGTCGTCGACCTTTTGCAGGGCAACATCTTCAGGTTGTTCGCCACCATCGCCGTTATCCTGATCGCGCTCGCCTGGATGTTCGGTTACATGGACCTGCGCCGCGCCGGCTACTGGATCGTCGGCATCGGCGTGATCGCCGGCTCCTCAGAACTCGTCAGCACGATCATCGGGAGCTGACCAGATGGCCGCCCCGCGACCCGAACTCGAGGAAGACACTCTGTTCATCGCTTGCACACGCCCGGCGATGATCGCGGGCGTCACGATGGAGGCCATGGGCATCAACGTCATGGCGACCACGATCTTCTACCTCGCGGCCGGCTCGGTCGCCTATGCGCTCGTCGGCGTCGTCTTCCATTTCGTCTTTCGGGCTCTGGTCAAACACGACCACAACATGTTCCGGATCCTGGTGGCCTGGGTGGAGACGCGCGGCCGGACCCGGAACGGCGGCTATTGGGGCGGAGCTACGCTTTCGCCGCTGAAGCTCGTCCGCCGCTTTGACGAAAGGGATCTCGGATATGCCTAGCGTCGCCACGCTCAAGTCGCGCGAACTCACGCCGGAAACCTTTATTCCCTATGTGCGACATGTCGACGAAACGACGATCGCACTCGACTCCCGTACGCTGATGGTCATGGTGGCGCTGGAAGGCGTGTCCTTCGAGACTGCCGATGTCCTCGACCTCAACGCGCTGCATCGCGATCTGAACACGCTCTATCGCAACATCGCGGATGAACGGCTTGCCTTGTGGACTCATCTCATTCGGCGTCGCGATCGTGATTATCCGGACGGAACGTTCGCAACATCTTTTTCGGCCGCGCTCAACGAAAAGTACCGCGAGCGTATGGTCCGCGAGGATCTGTTCCGCAACGATCTGTACCTGACCGTCCTCTGGTCGCCGGCGCGCGATCCGGCGGACAAGGCCGCGAAGCTGCTATCTCGACTGCGGCAGCGAAGCCGTGCCGGCATCGAATTGGACGAGGAGGCGCTGAAGCAGCTTCAGGACAAACTCGTCGACGTTACTGCCGGCTTGAATCGCTTCGAGCCACGCGTGCTCCCTCTCTACAATCATGATGGACTGCTATTTTCCGAGCCGAGCGAGGTGCTTCACCAATTGGTCGGCGGCCGGCGCGAGCCGGTCCCGTTAACCGAGGGGCGGATTTCCTCGGCCATCTACTCCGACCGCGTCATCATCGGACGCGAGACGATCGAAATCCGCCATGAGGCGGAAAGCCGTTTTGCCGGCATGTTGAGCATCAAGGAATATCCCGCCCGCACCAGGACGGGAATGCTGGATGGCGTACTGACCAGTCCCTTCGAACTGATCCTCTCGCAATCCTTCTGCTTCGCTTCGAAGGCGGACGCTCGGGTCATCATGGGCCGCAAGCAGAACCAGTTGGTCAGCAGCGGCGACAAGGCGGCTTCGCAGATCGGCGAGCTCGATGACGCCATGGACGATCTGGAATCGAACCGGTTCGTGCTCGGCGAGCATCACCTGACGCTCGCCGTCTTCGCCGCCTCGGTCAAGGAATTGACGGACAATCTCGCCAAGGCCCGTGCCAGCCTGACCAACGGCGGGGCGGTCGTGGCGCGCGAGGATCTCGGTCTCGAGTCCGCCTGGTGGGCACAGTTGCCGGGCAACTTCCGCTACCGCGCCCGATCCGGCGCGATAACCTCCCGCAACTTCGCGGCCCTTTCACCCTTCCACTCCTATCCCATCGGGCAGAAGGACGGCAACGAATGGGGACCGGCTGTCGCGTTGCTCAAGACGGCGTCAGGCTCGCCCTACTACTTCAACCTCCACCACGGTGATCTCGGCAACACCTTAATGTGCGGCCCGTCCGGCGCCGGCAAAACCGTGATCGTCAACTTCATGCTGTCGCAGCTCGAAAAACACGATCCGCACGTCGTGTTCTTCGACAAGGACCGCGGCGCGGACCTTTATGTCCGCGCCGCCGGTGGCACCTATCTCCCCCTCAAGAATGGCACTCCCACTGGCTGCGCTCCCCTCAAGGCCCTCGACCTCACACCGGAGAACAAGGTCTTTCTGACCCGTTGGGTCGGAAAGCTTGTCGGGTCCGGCACGAGGGAGCTGAGCGTCACCGAACTTCGCGATATCGCCGGCGCCGTCGACGGACTTGCCGATCTGCCGACAGAGCAACGGACGATCGGCGCCCTGCGGACCTTCCTCAACAACACGGACCTGGAGGGGATTGCGGCGAGGCTGCGGCGCTGGGAAAGGGGCGGGCCGCTCGGCTGGGTCTTCGACAATGTCATCGAGAATATCGGTTTCGGCGATTTGGGGGGCAACGGTAAGTTCATCGGCTACGACATGACGGACTTCCTCGACAATGAGGAAATTCGCACCCCGCTGATGGCGTACCTCTTTCATCGCGTGGAGCAGCTGATCGACGGTCGCCGGATCATCATCGTCATCGACGAATTCTGGAAAGCATTGCAGGACGAGGGCTTCCGCGACCTCGCACAGAACAAGCTGAAGACGATCCGCAAGCAGAACGGGCTTATGCTGTTCGCCACGCAGAGCCTGCGCGACGCACTGATATCGCCGATCGCGCACACGATCATCGAGCAATGCCCGACGCAGATCTTTCTGCCAAACTCCCGCGGCAACCGTGCCGACTATGTGGAGGGGTTCAAGCTCACGGAACGCGAATACGAATTGATCGCCCGCGAACTCTCCGTCGAGAGCCGGCGGTTTGTGTTGAAGCAGGGACATAACAGCGTCGTCGCCGAACTGAATCTCAACGGCTTCGACGACGAACTCGCGATCCTCTCCGGCCGTACGGCCAATGTCGAGCTGCTCGACGCGATCCGCGGTGAAGTCGGTAACGATCCAAAAGACTGGCTTCCCGTTTTCCAGGCAAGAAGGAGCGCAAGCTGATGGCATCCTATAGACTTCATGGCGCGGCGCTCGCGGCAGTGCTTGTCCTTTCCGCCGGCGGCGCGTCGGGGCAGGGGATTCCGGTCATTGACCAGACGGCAATCCTAAAACACATCGAGAGCATCGCGCGCTTGAATGACCAGTTGGAGGCCTTGCACAAGCAGATCGAGCAGGCCCAAGAGCTCTACGGTTCCCTCAACAAGCTGACCGACATGGCTGACGTCGCGAGCGTGCTCAACGACCCGGCGATCCGCAAGGCGCTTCCATCGGATTTCGCCGCCATCGAGGGGCTGCTCAAGGGCGATGGAACAGGCGTGTTCAAGGACTCCGCCTCGAAGTTCCTGGAAGGGAACTCCACCTATCGTACCGACGCCGACGATTTCTACGCCAAGGAACTCGCGCGCGTACAGAACAAAAACGCGGGTCAGATGAGCCTCGGACAGCAGATTTACGACGCTGCCACCAAGCGCATCGACGGGATCGACCAGCTTCGTGAAAAGATTTCGACGGCAAGCGATGCCAAGGACATCGCCGACCTGCAGGCGCGGTTGCAGGCCGAGCAGGCGTTTCTCCAGACCGACGTGCTGCGGATGGAAGGTCTGCGCATGGTGCAGCAGGCGCAGAACCAGGTCGATGAACAGCGCAAGGCCGAGGACTGGCGCCAGCGCATGGATGCGATGAAGGCGGCGCTGCAATGAGGCGATCTCCCTTTCTTGCCGTGCTCCTTCTCCTCGCGGCCTGCTCCGAGCAGTCCTATTCCGTCGACCAACTGACCGCCGACGAAGCACTGCTGTCCCGGATCATGGCGGAGTGCCGTAACAATCCGGGCGAACTGCGCGGCTCTGCCAATTGCCAGAACGCGGAAGCGGCCGACGGGAAGCTCCGCCTTGAAAAGATGCGCAAGGCGTTGGGAGGCTGAAACCCATGTATCAGGTGTTCGAGTTCATCGACGGACAGTTCAAGCGCCCGTTGGAAATGTTTGTCTCCGAGGGGACGTCGAACATTGCCGAATGGGTGACCGGCCCGCTAACGGCAGCCGTGACGCTTTACGTCATTCTGTACGGTTATCTTGTGCTGCGCGGCTCCGTGCAGGAACCGGTTCTGGAATTTGCTTTCCGGGCGATCAAGCTCGCGATCATTGTCCTGCTCGTAAAAAACGGCGGTGAGTACCAGACCTATGTCACGAACGTCTTCTTCGATATCCTGCCGCGTGAGATCGCACAGGCTTTGAACACCGGCACGACGCCCAGCGCCAGCACATTCGATAGTCTGCTCGACAAGGGCCAGGCTTCGGCAACCGACATCTGGTCACGCGCGTCATGGCCGGTCGACATCGTCACGGGTGTCGGCGGCATGATGGTGATCGGTGTCAGTTTTCTGGTCGCCGGTATCGGCTACGTCGTCTCGCTCTATGCTCGGCTGGCCCTTGCCATCGTGCTGGCCATCGGGCCGATTTTCATCGCACTGGCTATGTTCCAGTCGACGCGGCGCTTCACCGAGGCCTGGATTGGCCAGCTCGCCAACTTCGCGATCCTTCAGGTCCTCGTCGTGGCTGTCGGCGCGTTGCTGATCTCCTGCCTCGATTCCACCTTCACGGCGATCGATGCCTATACTGACGTCCTTATGCGGCCGATCGCACTTTGCGCCATCGGCATTGCTGCCCTGTATGTGTTCTACCAGCTGCCGACGATCGCTTCCGCGCTGGCGTCCGGCGGCGCGTCGCTGGCCTACGGCCACGGCGCCGCACGCGATGCGCATGAGGGCGTGCTCGCCAAGGGGACTCGCTCCGCAGGTCGGATGGTTGGCCGCGCCGCGCGCCTCGCCGGCAGTGCGTTCGGCTCGAGAAGCGTCGGTGCATGAGCGCCGCTCAATAATAAGAAAAGGCCCGTCCATATGATCAAGACCACCGTACTTCTTGCCATACTTGTTGCACTCGGAGGGTGCGCTTCGCTGACCTATTCGCTCCCCAAATGCGACGGCTATTCTCGCCGGCCGTTGAATCGGGCGATGTGGGAATGGGAAGGTGACAGCAAGTTGAAGTCACAGCAGTCGGATCGGCGACCGTCAACCTCGGCCACGCCTTATGCTGAGGAGGGCACGGAACCGACCGCATTCGCCCACCTTGATATCGACGGCTCCCAACGCCGTTGCGCGGGGTGACGGCATGGTTTCGACAGATAACCTCAAGAGCTACTTCGAAAAGGCCCGGCGGTTCGATCAGGATCGAATGATGCAGATCGAGCGGTCGAACCGGATCGCCTGGTCGATTGCCATCGCCGCCGGCGTCATCGCAGGCGTTTCCGTCTTCGCGGTCGCTGGCCTTACGCCGTTGAAGACCGTAGAGCCCTTCGTCGTGCGCGTTGATAATTCGACGGGCATCGTCGATGTGGTGTCGGCGCTGACTTCCACGGCCGGAACCTATGACGAGGCCGTGACCAAATATTTCGCGGCTAAATATGTTCGCGCGCGCGAAGGCTACGTCTGGAGCGAGGCAAAGGAGAACTTCCGCACGATCGCGCTGCTGTCAACGCAAGCCGAGCAGGCCCGGTTCTCCGCCATCTATCGCGGGAGCAATCCGGAATCCCCGCAGAACACGTACAGCCGCGCCGCAACGGCAAGGATCAACATCGCCTCGATCTCACTGATCAATCAAAACGTGATCTCGGTTCGCTACATGCGGACCGTCACCCGAGGAGACGAGGTTCGCACGTCCCATTGGGTCGCGACCCTCACCTATTCCTATGCCAATGCCCCGATGTCATCGACGGACCGGCTGGTGAACCCACTTGGTTTCGCGGTTAGCGAATACCGCGCCGATCCGGAGGCTGTCAATTGAATTGCAAGATCATCGTCGCCGCGGCTCTCCTTATGGGGTCCGCCTCCACGTCTTTTGCACTCGATATCCCACGCGGCGCATCCCAGGATAGTCGTGTCAGGTTCGTGAACTACCAGCCCTACAATATCATCAGGATTGTCGGCACACTGCGCTCCTCCGTGCAGGTCGAGTTCGCAGCCGATGAGGAGATCGCCCATGTTGCGCTCGGCAACAGCGTCGCCTGGGAGGTGGCGCCGGCCGGCAACATCCTGTTCCTGAAGCCACGCGAGCATCAGCCGGTCACGAACATTTCCGTGGTGACGACGCGCCGGGACGGCTCGACGCGCAGCTATCAGATGGAGCTCACGGTCCGCGACGGCTCCGTTGAGGTCGGGCAGAACACCTACTTCTATGTCAAGTTCCGCTATCCCGGTGACGAGGCCGAACAGCGCCGGCGGCAGGCCTCGGCCCGCGCGCTCGCGAACCAGGCGAAGGAAGCCGACAATGTGCTTGCGCTTCATGAAGCCTATGGGCCGCGCAACTGGCGCTATTCGGCACAGGGTGCCCAGGCCCTTGAACCGCAGAGCGTTTATGACAACGGCAAGGTCACGACCTTTGCTTTCGTCGGCAATCAGGAAATGCCCGCCATCTACATGGAAAACTCCGATGGCTCCGAGAGCCTGGTTCCGAAATCCGTCGATGGCAACCTCGTGATGGTGCACGCAATCAGCCGCAAGTTCATCCTGCGTCGGGGCAAGGACGTGCTGTGCGTCTTCAATGAGGCCTACGACCGCGTCGGCATCAATCCGGACACCAACACGACCTCGCCGTCGGTCGAACGCATCGTGAAGACCGATGGCGCCGATCAGTAGGGAAGGGGAGGCTATGGCCCAGGAAGATGAAACCCGCATTCCCGGTGAGCGGGCCGAAACGGTCACAGGCCGGCGCATCGACAACAGTCCCGTCCTGAAGCGAGGTGCGGTGGCGCTCGCGGTCGTGGCATTCGTCGGATTCGCCCTCTGGTCGACAACCGGGAAAAAGGCCAAAGACGACAGCGCACAGCCGGAACGCATTGTCATCCGTCAAACAACACCATTCGAGGCAGCGAAGGAGAAGGCCGAGCCGGAGCAGACGGTCCCGGAAGTGAAGCTCCCGACGCCGGTTGTGGAACCTGTTGCCGAGGCGAAGGATGAATTGCTCGACTCCGCCCGTCGCGCGCCGGTCATGGCCTTCAGCGGCAGCCAGAAGAATGCCACGCAACGCCGGGAGGGGGATAGCTCGGAGACGAGCGCGAACAGCAATTTCCTGCCCCTCGACGGCAACATGATGAGCCAGAACCAAGAGAATAGCGATCAGCAGCGCTTCGACGGACTGCTGCGGCCGACGAAACTCGAAGGATCACGCGCTGGGACGCTTGGCAATCGTGACTTCATCGTCGCAATGGGGACGTCGATCCCCTGCGTGCTCGAAACCGCGCTCGCGTCTGACCAACCCGGATTCAGCAGCTGCGTGATCAATCGAGACGTTCTCTCTGACAACGGCAGGGTCGTCCTCATGGAGAAGGGCACCCAGGTCGTGGGTGAATATCGAGGCGGGCTGCAACGGGGGCAGAAGCGACTGTTCGTCCTATGGAACCGCGCCAAAACGCCGAAGGGGGTGATCGTCACGCTTGCGTCTCCCGCGACCGATGCGCTCGGCCGCGCCGGCATCGACGGCTATGTCGACACCCATTGGTGGGAACGGTTCGGCAGTGCCCTGCTTCTCTCCATCGTCGGCGATGCGACGAGCTACGCGAACAGCCGGGTTCAGGATAGTGACGTCGATGCGCAAAACACGACCAGCGCGGGGCAGCAGGCTGCCGCGATCGCCGTCGAGCAATCCATCAACATCGCGCCAACGCTGAACAAGCACCAGGGCGAGCTCGTCTCCATTTTTGTCGCTCGCGATCTCGACTTCTCCGGGATCTATCGCCTGCGTGTGACAGAGCCGAGGAACCGCATTCTCGATCGAGCGGTGCTGGGGAATTTCGCGCCCGACTCGAAGCTAGTAACGAAGTAGGCAGGGCGATGACGGAAGCTCAGGATGCGGCGGTTGTTCGTGAGTTGCTGAAACCGATTTCGGTGTTCCTGCAGGATACCTCACTCTATGAGGTGATCGTCAATCGGCCCGGGCAGGTGCTGACGGAAGGACCCGGTGGTTGGCGGACCCATGATCTTCAGGAGCTTACCTTCGACAAACTCATGCGCCTTGCCCGGGCCGTCGCCAGCTTTTCCCACCAGTCCATCGACGAACGCCGGCCGATCCTGTCCGCGACTCTTCCGGGAGATGAGCGCATCCAGATTGTCATCCCTCCTGCAACGTCGAAAGGCACGGTCAGCCTCACGATCCGCAAGCCGTCCTCCGTCGACTTTACACTCGACGATCTGGAGAAAAGACAATTCTTCGCAGGTACCCGAACCGCCGACGCGGATGCGCCAAGTGACGATAGTGAATTGCGCAGTCTCTACCGCAATGGTCAGGTCAAGGAGTTCTTGCGACAGGCGGTGGTTTCCCGGAAGAACATCATAATTTCGGGAGCGACGGGATCCGCGAAGACAACGCTCTCTAAGGCCTTGATAAAACACATTCCGGACGATGAGCGGATCATTTCGATAGAGGACACGCCGGAACTCCTCATCCCACAACCCAATCATGTGCGACTGTTCTATTCGAAAGACCAACAAGGACTGTCCCATGCAGGGCCCAAAGAACTTTTGGAATCCAGCCTCCGCATGCGTCCCGACCGCATCCTCTTGCAGGAACTTCGCGACGGAACCGCCTTCTATTATGTTCGAAACGTCAACTCCGGCCATCCTGGTTCCATTACGACTGTCCATGCCGATTCCGTCGCGCTCGCCTTCGAACAGCTGACGCTCCTGATAAAAGAGTCAGATGCAGGTCGAGATATTGAGCGCACCGAAATCTTGAACTTGCTGAGAGCATCGATCGACGTCGTTGTTCAATGCAAGCGTTTTGGCGGGGCGTTCCGAGCCACCGAGCTATATTTTGGCAGCATGCTTTATTTGCAAGCATCACCAAGCTGATAGGTCTAGATGCATTACAGTTGCATTTTAGTGTTCAGATGCGCTCGTCGCGCGACCGCCTGATGAGCGCGTCTCCAGCATGACCATGCGATGACGTAGGCGGGGGGTATACGACGCTGGGCGAGTCTGATGGCGATGCGCCGGACTTCCTGGATTGACCAGCGGATCAAATCCTGATGGTCGGCATCCGCAGTCTTTTTTGGGGCGTCACGTCATTGGTGCGGCATCGGATCACCGCCATTATGGCGAAGGCGAGCATGACGAGGGAGGCGTGATGATGCCAGCCGTGACATGACCGGGTTTCGTTGTGATCGGGGCCGAGCTCGTTCTTGGCGGTCTCGAAGCTGTCTTCGATCGCCCGGCGATGGCCTTTAACGGAAACGAGTGTCTGGATGCCGGTCCCGTCCAGGCACCAGGTGGTAATGAATGCGAGATCACCGTCGCTAGTATTGCGCCGGATCAGGAGCCCACGGGCCCAAAGCCCCGATTTCGTCTCGGTATATTCGTCGGCATCGAGATCAGCGAGTTCGCAATAGGCCCAGTCATGAAGCCGCGCGCCTTTGGTGCCCTCACCGGCGGAGAGACGCTGCGATGCACTTGGATCGAGATCACGGGCGATCTCCTGCGCTGTGCCGGCCACCGGAGGCTTGCCCGACCAGGAGCCGAAATAGTGGTCCGATTTAACCCCAAGAACGTAGCTTTTGCAGGCTCGGCGCAGGGTCCCTTCGACGTCCCCGACGCCATACACCGCATCTTCGGCCACCCATGAAAACGGCACATCGGCTGCCATCGCGCGCCGTATCATATCCACAGCCAGGCCTGGCTTGGTAGCGAAGGCTATAGCCTCAGGAACGTGAGTTGCTGCAAGCCTTGCCGGATCGCCAGTCCAGCTCTTGGGCAAGTACAGGGCTCGATCGATAAAGGCATGACCGCGAACGGACACACAGGCGGCGAACGCTCCGATCTGGCAGTTCGTTATCTTGCCTGCCGAACCTGGATATTGACGTGCACCAACGCACGATGCCGCGAAGTGCGTCCGCGTCCCAACGCCCGCGACCCAGAACGGCTTATTGCCGCCATGGACCGGGATCACCGGCCGCCTCAGCGCGCATCCAACCTGTCTTACGCCGCTCGACACTCAGCAAACCGTCCAGGAAAAGGTTCGCAGATGCTGCAACTCGCTCCTACGTAAACAGTCCGCGCATACGAGCCTTCACGTCACGCAACAATGATGCCCAAAGCTCAAGCGTCGTCTCGATCGATGCACCTGCCATCCACGACCTCCGAATCATTGAGACCCATAGATTGAGACCATAGATAAATATGCAACTGCAATGCCGATGAGATCGCCCGCTCTGGTGCGGATGCGGTGACGTGTTTCTTCCTCGTGAACGAGCCGGATGCGGCGCGGGTCGCGGATCACCGTGCGCACCTGGCCGAGATCACCCGTATCTGCCGCCAGATTGGCTATCCGGTGATCGTCGAGGCGCTTGTGGTCGATGATCAGGGGCACACGGTTCGAAAGACGCGGGATATATTGCACGCCGCGCGGCTTGCGGCCGAACTTGGCGTCAGCCTTCTGAAGATCGATTCCCCGCTGGAGATTGCTGATCTCGAAGTCGTCGTTGGATCGGTGAATGTACTGGTCTGCATCCGCGGCGGGACGCCGCGCGACAAGGAGGTTGATACCCTTGCCGATGTCGACGCCTATATGCAGGCCGGTGCAAGGGGCATCGTCTACGGGCGCAGCATCTTCCAGGCCGTGGATCCCGCGCACATCCTGTCGAACATCCATCGTGTGGTTCACGGCGGCATCGCCTGACACAGCCTCCCCGGACCATTCTGTCAAGGCGGTGATCGTCGCCCTGGCGGGATGGATCCGGGCGTTCGCTTTTTCCCGCCTATTCCGTCGTGCGTACAGTTTCCGGCTCGAAGTAGGATGAGAACCGACGGGAGAGCTCGCCGAGATCCAGCATGACCCGCCGCAGGTGGAGTTTCATCACCTCCTGGGCACGATCCATGTCGCCGCCCGTCACGGCCTCCAGCACATCCTGATGGTCCTGCACGAGCTGGTCGAGCTGTCCGGCCTGCACCGACAGGCGGCGGACGCGATCCATGTGCTTCTTCGCATCAGAAATGAACCCCCAGACGCCGTCGCGCCCGGCCAGGCTGCAGTAGAGCGCATGCATGCGCTCGTCGCATTCGAAGAACAGATCCGGATTGTCTTCCTGAATGGCAAGCTCCTGTTCCTCGATCGCCTGGCGGATGCCGAGCAGGATGCGCCGGTTCGATTGCCGGGCTGCTTCCGCCACGATCGCAAGTTCGAGCTGCTCGCGGACGAATTGCGCCGTCCGTACTGCGTCCATGCGGATCGGTGCGACCACGACGCCGGCCCGGGATCTGAGATCGACCAGTCCTTCCGCGGAAAGCCGGGACAGGGCCTCGCGGACGGGCGTCCGGCTGACGCCCAGCAACTCGGCCATCGCGTGTTCACCGATCGGCTCATTCGGCTTCAGCTCCAGTCCGATGATCTTGCGCGAAAGCGTGCGGTAACAATGCTCCGCCGCCGAGATTTTCGTATCACGCGCCATGGGTGAAAGGCCTTTTGTTTTTTTGCATGCAACTCTCCCTTGATTGCAGGATAGCCTGAAAAATAATCATTTTCTACTCATCCAAACGTCGAAGCTTGACCAGGTTTAAAATCTTGCATACAAGAATGCAAAGACATCTGGGAGGATATCGATGACAATTCGTGACAGGCTGCGGCCCGCTGCTTTGCGGGTCATTGCATCGACCGCGCTGGCGGTCTTCATGGCGGGAGCGGCGAGTGCCGAGGAGGTGACGATCGGCGCGCTCTATCTCGATGCGCAAGGTTTCTATGGCGGCATCAAGAAGGGCATCGAAGCGGGCGCCGGCGATGAGAGCGTGCGTCTGCTTGGCCAGAATTCCCAAGGGGATGCGGCCAAGGAGGCACAGTTCGCTTCCACGCTGATCGCCTCGAAGGTCAAGGCCATCATCATGTCTCCGGTGTCGGCCACGGCCTCCGTGCCTGTCGTGAAACAAGCGGCGGAGGCCGGTATTCCGGTAATCTGCTACAACACCTGCGTGAACGACGAGGATGCGAAGAAGTATGTCAAGGCGCTGGTGACGACCGACCAGTACAAGCTCGGCTATGATGTCGGCCTCGTCGCCGGCGACTATTTCAAGGGCAAGGGCGTCGACAAGCCGCGCTTCGGCATCCTGAACTGCGACGTCTACGAGGCCTGCGTTCAGCGCAAGGCCGGCTTCAAGAAGGCGGTCGAGGAGAAGGTGCCGGGTGTCGAATGGGCGGCCGACCAGGCGGGCTTCGAACCAGGCAAGTCGACCGAGACGGCGACGACCATGTTGACCGGCGACACGGCGATCAATGCCATGTTCGCGACCACCGACAACGGCACGATCGGCGCCATCCAGGGCATCATGGCCTCCGGCCGCCAGGGGCAGGCTGTGGTGTTCGGCAACGATATCAGCGTCCAGCTCGCGCAGTATCTCGTCAACGCCCCTGAAACGCTGATTGCCACCAATGGCCAGCAGCCGCAGCAGATGGGCAAGGATTCCGTGCTCATGGCGCTGAAGGCCATCAAGGGCGAGGCGATCGACACCTATCTCACCATCGTGCCGACGGAGATGTTCCTGTCCTCCGATCCGGACAAGGTGAAAGCCTGGCTGGAAGCGCGGCCCGACGGCATCCCCTGAAACCAGCCGGTTTCCTCCCGGGGGCCGCGGCTTGCTGCGGCCTTCCCTTTTCATCAACGCAGTCAGTGGCATTGTCCCCATGGTCGAACCGCTTGTTCATATGCGCGGCATATCCAAGGCGTATCCCGGCGTCGTTGCCTTGCGGGATGTGGACTTCGCCATGGCGCGTGGCGAGGTCCGCGCCCTGCTCGGCAAGAACGGGGCGGGCAAATCGACACTCGTGAAGATCCTGGCGGGTGTCGAGCGACCGGACGAGGGGGCGATTGTGATGGACGGCAAGGCCCTTTTGCTGCGGACGCCGATGGACGGTATCCGGGCCGGCATCGCCACCGTGCATCAGGAATTGAGCGTGGTGCCTGAGCTTTCCATCGCTGAAAACGTCTTTCTTGGCCGGTGGCCCAAGCAGGGCGGGCGCATCGATTGGCGCCGGATGCAGCGCGAGGCGCATGATGCGCTGGCGGTGCTTGGCCTCCATCTCGATCCACGCCAGCCGGTTGCGCGCTTATCCGTTGCAGAGCGCCAGCTCGTCGAGATCGCGCGCGCCCTCAGCCAGGGGGCCCGGCTGCTCATCCTCGATGAGCCGACCAGTTCGCTCGTCGCCCAGGAGGCGGAGACGCTGATCCGCGTCGTGCGGCAGCTTGCCGAACAGGGCACGAGCATCGTCTACATCTCTCACCGGATGGATGAGATCCGCAAGGTGGCGCAGTCCGTCACCATCATGCGCGATGGCCGCCATATCGCGACCGCGCCGGTCGCCGATGTTTCGAACCGTCAGATCGTCGAAATGCTGCTCGGTGGTACGCAGGGCGAGGGCGGAGCTCCGCGCCTCGCCGGCGCGTCTGGTGAACGCCGCCCGCTGCTCGCCATCCAGGGCCTCCACGTCGCACCGCGCATCCAGGATGCAAGCTTCGAGATCCGGGCGGGCGAAGTGCTCGGCATTGCCGGCGTGCTCGGCTCCGGCCGCACGGAGCTGTTGCAGGCGATTGCTGGGCTGCGCGCCACCCAGGGTGGCTCCATGACGCTTGATGGCAGCGCCTTCCGGCCTGCAAGCCTGGGCAAGGCGCGGGCGAATGGCATCTTCATGACGCCGGAGGATCGCCGCGGCGAGGGGGCGGTGATGATGCTCGGCATCGACGAGAACCTCGTCATGGCGAGCTGGCGGTCGGTCTCGCGCGGCGGCGTAATCGACCGCGTCGCAATGCGCGCGAAGGTCGCCGCGTCGATCCGCGCGCTTGGTATCAAACTGGCGCACCCCGGTGAACCGCTCGGCAATCTCAGCGGTGGCAACCAGCAGAAGGTCGTCATCGGCAAGGCGCTGAATGCCGCGCCGCGTATCCTGCTGCTCGATGAGCCGACGCGCGGCGTCGATATCGGTGCCAAGCGGCAGATCTACCAGTTGATGCGGGATGCTGCTGCGGATGGCCTCGCGGTGGTCTTCGTCTCCGGCGAGATCGAGGAGTTCTGCGAGGTCTGCGACCGTGTCCTCATCCTGCGGGGCGGCAGCATCACGGGAGCGGTGGAGGGGCCGGCGATCCGCACGGAGACGCTGACCGAACTGACGACGGGCGAACAGGGAGTGCATTGAAAATGGCCCATACTCAATCCGAACTCTACCAGAAGTTCGACCTGCGCCACTTCCTGAGCGGGCGCGCCAACGAGATCGGCCTGCTCGTCGCCATCCTCGTGCTCTATGCTTTTCTTACGGCTTTTGCCTCGAATTTCATGACGCTGCCCAACCAGCTCAACATCCTGCGCGATGCCGCCTTCGTCGGTATCATCGCCTGGGGCATGACACTGGTGCTGATCAGCGGCGAGATCGACATTTCCGTCGGTCCGCACGTCGCCTTTGCCGGCGTACTTCTCGCCTCGCTGGCGCAATCCGGCGTGCCGCTTGCGGTCGCAGCGCTGGTGGTCATCGTGCTCGGCGCGCTCATCGGCTGCTTCACCGGCGTGCTGCGCGCCTTTCTGGACGTGCCGAGCTTCATCGTCACGCTGGCGCTCTGGCTGGGCTTGCGCGGCACCGCGCAGGTCATGTCGGATGCCGTGCCGATCGTCATCATGGATTTCAGCTTCCAGCGCCTCGGCGCGGGCTGGCTTCTCGGCATCCCGACGCCGGCGGTTATCATGCTCGTCCTCTTTGCCGTCTTCAGCTTCGTGGCGACGCGCACGGTCTTCGGCCGCAGCGTCTATGCGGTCGGTGGCAATGCGGAGGCTGCGCGGCTTTCCGCCATTCCCGTGGCGCGGGTGCGCATCCTCGTCTTCGCCATTACCGGCGCGCTGGCCGCGCTGACGGGAATCCTGATGGCGAGCCGCCTCGGATCCGGCAACAGCGGCGCCGCCTCCGGCCTGGAATTCGACATTATCGCGGCTGTCGTGGTGGGCGGAACCAGCCTCTTCGGCGGACGTGGCACCATGCTTGGCACGCTGCTCGGCGTCATCTTCATCGCCGCCCTTGTCAACGGCCTCGTCCTGATGGGTGTCGACCCCTTCGCACAGGGCATCGTGCGCGGCGTGGTCATCCTCGTTGCCGTCATGGTCAACATCATCAGCATCAAGCGTATGCGGGGACGGGCATGAACGCGATCTTAACGAGACCAAACCGTGCAGCCGTCCTCCTGTCGCCCAACCACGTCGAGTTGCAGGATTGGCCAGAGCCGGCGGCAGGGCCGAACGACGTCGTGGTGGAGATCTCAGCCGTCGGCGTGTGCGGGTCGGATGTGCACTATTTCCGCCACGGGCGCATCGGCAACCTCGTCAGCGATCGGCCGATCGTGCTTGGACATGAGGCCGCTGGCACGGTCGTTGCAACAGGTGGCGCGGTCACGCATCTTGCGCCCGGCGATCGCGTGACGCTCGAGCCGCAACGGCCGTGCGGCCATTGCGAACAGTGCTGGTCCGGCGCCTACAATCTCTGCCGCGACGTGGTCTTCATGGCGACGCCACCCTATCACGGTGCCTTTGCGCGGCGGGTCGTCAATCCTGCCGATTTCACCTTTGCCATTCCCGACAGCCTGTCCTTCGAGGAAGCGGCGCTGATCGAGCCGCTGGCGGTCGGGCTATGGGCGACGGAACGGCTCGACCTCAAGCCGGGCAGCTCGGTCCTGATCATCGGCGCCGGGCCGATCGGCCTGCTGGCGGGGCAGGCGGCGGCCGCGCGCGGAGCGACGCGCATCGTCCTTTCCGATATCAATCCGGCGCGTATCGGCCTTGTCTCGCGTTTCCCGCGCTTCACCGCACATGATGCGGCTGCCGATCCGGCCTATGAGACGATCGCCGAAGTCGATGCCGTGATCGAATGCAGCGGGGCGCCGACGGCGGTGACGCGCGCCTTGCCGCGCATCCGTCCACGCGGCGGGCTTGCACTGGTCGGCATCAATCCAACGGGTGTCGCCTCGGTGGATTTCTGGCCTGCCATGGAGCGGGAGCTCTCGATCCATGGCGTCTTCCGCTATGCCGGCATGTATCCGAGAGCGATCGCCCTTGCTTCAAGCGGCCTCGTGGATATGAAATCCGTCATCACGGACCGTTTTGGCCTGGAGGAGACCGCGGCGGCGCTGGCCAAGGCGAGCGATGATCCATCGTCGATCAAATCGGTGGTGCTGCCATGAAGACCTCGGCTTGCATGCTTCTCGATGCAAAAGATATCGTCGGCGAGAGCATCATCTGGTCGGGCGAGGAGAATGCCCTCTATTGGGTCGATATCGTCGGCCGGCGCATCCATCGGCTCGAACCGGCAAGCGGCCGCCATGATATCTGGCCGACACCCGATTTCGTGACCTCCATCGGTATGCGGGCGGATGGCGGTTTGATCGTCGGCCTTCGCCGCTCGGTTTGCCTTTGGCAGCCCGGTGGCGCTTTCGAAGAGTTCGCGGTGCCCGAGCCGGATCTGCCGGACAACCGCCTCAACGAGGGGCGTGTCGCGCCGGACGGCGCCTTCTGGGTGTCGACCATGCAGAGCAACCTCCACCCCGACGGTTCGCTCAAGAATATGGACCGCAATGCCGGTGCTATTTACCGCATCGATGTCGGCGGCCATGTCGCGCGGCTGACACCGAACGAATACGGCATCACCAACACGATGGCCTGGACACAGGATAGCCGCTTCTTCTTCGCCGATACGTTGGCGAACGAGATCTACCTCTTCGATTGTGACGTCGCGACGGGACGCCTCACCAACCGGCGAACCCTTGCAGCCGGATTTTCGCGCGGTTTTCCGGATGGGTCCTGCCTGGATGCCGAGGACCGGCTGTGGAACTGCCGCGTTGCAGGCGGTGCGGCAGTCGCCGGTTTCGACGGGCAAGGCGGCCTCGTCGGTCTCGTGGAGCTGCCCGCGGGCTGGCCGACGAGCTGCACCTTCGGCGGACCGGACCTATCCACCCTCTATGTCACCTCGGCGCGTTTCACCATGTCGGCCGACCATCTCGAGGCGCATCCACTGGAAGGTGGGCTTTTTGCCGTCGAGGGTGTCGGTCGCGGCCTCGCCGAGCCGAAATTCGGGGCGCCTGCCCAAAACCCGTCCGTTGCGGAGAAAGCATGATGAGTGAATTTGACGGCAAGAGCATCGTCGTAACCGGTGGTAGCCTCGGAATGGGGCTCGCATGCGCCCATCGTTTCGCGGCAGGCGGTGGCAAGGTGCTGATCGTCGCGAACGACAAGGCCTCGGTCGACGAGGCCGTGGCGGCGATCGGCGACAGGGCCGCGGGTTTCGTCGGCGATGTGCGCAGCAAGGATGCCATGGCGGCAGCGATCGCGGCAGCGGTCGCGCGTCACGGCGGCGTCGACGTGCTTGCCTGCTGCGCCGGCATCCAGCGCTACGGCACGGTGGTCGATACACCTGAGGACGTTTGGGATGACGTGCTCGACATCAACCTCAAGGGTATCTTCCTTGCTGCGAAGTTCGCCATTCCCGAAATGCAGAAGCGCGGCGGCGGGGCGATCGTCGTCATCTCCTCGGTGCAGGCCTATGCCTCGCAGGCGGGTGTCGCCGCCTATACGGCGAGCAAGGGTGCCATCAACGCGCTGGTGCGCGCCATGGCGCTCGACCATGCCCCTGACAACATCACGGTGAACGCCGTTTGCCCCGCCTCGATCGACACGCCGATGCTGCGCTGGGCGGCGGACATCTGGAAAGGCGACGGCACGGCCGAGGCGACGCTCGACGCCTGGGGGCGGGGCCACCCGCTCGGCCGTGTTGGAAAACCGGCCGAGGTCGCCGATCTCGTCGCCTTCCTTGCCAGCGACAAGGCACGCTTCATCACCGGCGCCGATGTCAAGATCGACGGCGGGGTGCTCTCCAAGCTCGGCATCATCATTCCAGATTGATCGGAGGCCCGCCCATGAAACCGTTTCCCGATTTCCGCTCGAAGACATTCCTCCTCGCCCATATGCGCGAGATCATGGATTTCTACCATCCGATCTGCCTGAACAGGGAGGACGGCGGCTACTACAACGAATATCGCGACGACGGTTTCATCACCGATCGCAAGACGCAGCACCTCGTCTCCACCACGCGCTTCATCTTCAACTATGCGACGGCCGCCGTGCTCTTCCAGCGGCCGGATTTCGCCGAGGCTGCCGCTCATGGCATCAAATATCTCGACGAGGTGCATCGCGACCCCGACCACGGCGGCTATTTCTGGTTGATGCATGGCCGCGAGGCCGTCGACACGACCAAACATTGTTATGGCCACGCCTTTGTGCTGCTTGCCTATGCGGCGGCGGCGAAAGCGGGCGTTGCAGGCATGGCGGAGAAGGTCTCGCAGACCTGGGATCTTCTCGAACGCCGCTTCTGGGAAGCGGACCGCGAACTCTACAGGGACGAGATCGGCCGCGATTGGCGGAGGGTTTCGCCCTATCGCGGCCAGAACGCCAACATGCACATGACCGAGGCCATGCTGGCGGCCTACGAGGCGACGGGCGAGACCCGCTATCTCGACCGTGCCGAGACGCTCGCCCGTCGCATCTGCGTCGAGCTTGCCGCGGGTGCGCAGGGTGTCGTCTGGGAGCACTATCGCCAGGACTGGTCGATCGACTGGGACTACAACAAGGACGATCCCAAGCACCTGTTCCGTCCCTACGGCTACCTGCCCGGCCATATGACGGAATGGACCAAGCTGCTCCTGATCCTCGAACGGTATCGCCCGCGGGACTGGATCCTGCCCAAGGCCGTCCTGCTCTACGAGACGGCGCTGGCCAAAAGCGCCGATCTCGAATTCGGTGGCCTGCACTACAGCTACGGCCCGGATAGCATGCTCTACGATCTCGACAAGTACCACTGGGTCCATTGTGAGACGGTGGCCGCTGCCGCGGGCCTTGCCGCGCGCACCGGCGCGGAGCGCTACTGGCAGGATTACGAACGCCTCTGGCGCTACAGCTGGCGGCACCTCGTCGATCACGATTACGGCTGCTGGTTCCGCATCCTTTCGCCCGAAGGCGAAAAGCAGAGCGACATCAAAAGCCCGCCGGGCAAGACCGACTATCACCCTTTCGGCGCCTGCTACGAAATCCTCCGCGTGCTGGGGGAGGCGAAGTAGCACGCGATCAGCTTACGGAACGGCCCGCCGCGCCACGCGCTCCGCAGCGGGCATCACCCTGAGAGCGCTTCGTGAGGAAATCCTGGGAGGGAATTGAAATGGTGAAGAAATCTCTGGCCGCACTGGCCTTGGGCGTGGCGTGCATAGTGGCGGGCTCTGCTGTGGCCCAAGAGAAGCCGAAGTTCGTCTATCTGACACAGACCGGTATCGACAACAGTTTCTGGCAATCGATCAAGAAGGGCATGGACGATGCCTGTGTGCAGTTCGAGGCGGATTGCCAGCTCATCTTCACCACGCCGAACGGCGACCTGCAAAAACACCTGCAGAACCTCGACACCGTCGTCGAACAGGGTGTCGACGGCATCGTCACCGTGATCGTCAACGACGACCTCTACGACGAGACGATCAAGAAGGCGGTCGACAAGGGGACTCCCGTCATCACGGCCAATGTCGATGACAGCCAGGGCGCCGCCGGCAATGCACGCAACGCTTTCGTGGGGCAGGATCTTTTCGAGGCGGGCTACGTGCTGATGAAGGGGCTCCACGCGAAGATACCGGCAGACCAGCCCATCCACGCGCTGCTCGGCCTGTCGCGGCCCGGTGAAAGCTGGGCGGAAGCACGTATCGGCGGCGCCAAGAAATTCCTGGACGAGGCCAAGGCCGCCGAGCCGAACCGGCAGATCAGCTATGAGGTGATCGACAGCTCCAACGACATCTCGGTCACCGCCTCGCGCATCTGCCAATATGTCCAGGGCAAGCCGGAGACCAATGCCTATGTCGATGCCGGCTTCTGGGGCGCGGGCGCCGGCGAATGCCTGCGTGATCTCGGCATCAAGCCTGGCCAGCTGCACATGGCGACCTTCGATCTGGTGCCCGTCGTGCTTGATGAGATGAAGAAGGGCTATGTCGACATCACCATCGACCAGCAACCTTACTACCAGGGTTACCTGCCGATACTCCAGCTCGCAATGATGAAGAAATTCGGTCTCAGCGCGTTCGACGTCAATACGGGCAAGGCGGTGGTCGAGCCGAAGGATCTGGAGCAGGTCGAAAAGTTCATGTCGATGGGTGTCCGCTAAGCCCGCCGTTTCCCAGCCCTTCCGCCAAGGCGCGGGAGGGCCCTTCAAAGGCCTGACACGATGAAACCCAATATCCGCAGCCTGATGGCGCGGCCGGAAATGGCAGCGCTGCTGATTTTCCTCGCCCTGTTCGTGACCTTCAGCATCATCAACGACCGGTTTCTCACGACCGGCAACATGACCGTCTACTTGCAGCCGATCCCCGAGCTGGCGATTGTCGCGATGGGCATCACGATCCTGATCATTGCCGGGGAGTTCGACCTCTCCGTCGGCTCGGTCTTCGGCCTGTCGCCGATGGTGACGGTGCTCCTGATGCAGGCCGGTTGGCCGACGGCGGCGGCCATCCTGATCGGCCTTGCGCTGGCGGCGTTGATCGGCCTTGCCAACGGCCTGATCACGCTAAAGCTCAAGATTCCCTCCTTCATCGCGACGCTCGGCATGCTGTTCATGGCCCGCAGTCTTGCCATCGTGCTGGCTGGCGGTTTCCCGCCGGTGTTCCCGCGCGAACTCGACGTGTCCTGGCTGGTCGGGCGGCTCGATCTCGGGCTCGTGACACCGCGTGTCTCGCTGCTCTACATGATCGCGATTGCATTGGTGCTCGGCTTCGTGCTGCGCCGCATGGATTTCGGCCACTGGATCTTTGCGACGGGCGGCCATCCGCAGGCGGCGCGCGACATGGGCATCAAGACCGAGCGGGTGAAGATGGCCTGCTTCATGCTCTGCGCCACGCTCGCCGGCCTTGCCGGCATCATCCAGAGTTTTCGCGTCAAGGTGATCGTGCCGAACCTCGGCACGGGCCTTGAAATGCAGGCGATCGCCGCGGCCGTCATTGGCGGTGTGGCGCTGACCGGCGGGGTCGGCTCCATTCTCGGCGCGGTCGTTGGCACGCTGCTCATCGCCATGATCGAGAACATTCTCATCCTCAGCGGCGTCAATGCCAATTGGTTCATGTTCGCCGTCGGCGCCATGATCGTGGTGGCGGTCGTCCTCAACACGCAGACCCGGCTGAAGGCCGAAGGCATGAAGGGGTAAGGCCATGAGCACTGCCGTCAATCCGGCCGAAGAGCCGATCATTAAATGCGTTGGCCTGCAAAAATGGTACGGCGCCGTGCATGCCCTGAAGAATGTCGATTTCCATGCCGCGCGCGGCGAGGTTATCGGCCTCGTCGGCGACAACGGCGCCGGTAAGTCGACGCTGATCAAGATCCTGTCGGGCGTGCACACGCAGGACAAGGGCGACATCTTCATCGAGGGCCGCAGCGCCTCCATCACCGGCCCGGAAGTGGCGATGGGGCTCGGCATCGAGACTATCTACCAGTACACGGCCATGGTGCCGGAAATGTCGATCGCCCAGAACTTCTTCATCGGGCGCGAACCGTTGAAATTCGGGCGGCCCGGCTTCGGCATCGTCGACCGGGAGAAGATGGCGCGGGAAGCCATGGAAGGCCTGCGCGGTGTCGGCCTGCACCTGCGCGGTGCCGACACGCCGGTCAAAGCGCTGTCGGGCGGCCAGCGCCAGGGGGTGGCGATTGCGCGCGCCATGCATTTCCGTTCGAAGGTGCTGATCCTTGACGAGCCGACCAACCACCTTTCGGTCAAGGAGACCAACAAGGTGCTGGACCATGTCGTGGAACTGAAGGGCCTCGGCGTAACCTCGATCTTCATCAGCCATAACCTGCATCACATCCACCCGATTTCCGACCGCATCGTCGCGATGGCGCGGGGCGAGAAGATCGCCGACCTGCCGGCCAGGGATATCAGCGTGGACGAGATGACCCGGATGATCAGCTAGCCGGGCGTTTGGCCCGGCCATTTGCAACAGACAGACCGCATTGGAGCCTTCCATGAAGCGACCGAAAATCACCGATATCCGCGCCACGACCGTCACTGTTCCGCTGGAAGCGCCGCTGCGCCATTCCAACGGGGCGCATTGGGGGCGCTTTGTGCGCACCATCGTCGAGGTGGAGACCGATGTGGGCATCGTCGGCCTCGGCGAGATGGGCGGGGGCGGGGAGAGCGCGGAGGCGGCCTTTCGGGCACTCAAATCCTATCTCGTCGGGCATGATCCGTTCGAGCTGGAAAATCTCCGCTTCATGATCTGCAATCCGACCGCCAGCCTCTACAACAACCGCACGCAGATGCATGCGGCCATCGAATTCGCCTGTCTCGACATCATGGGCAAATTCCTTGGCGTGCCGGTCTATGACCTGCTCGGCGGCAAGATGCGCGAGAGGGTGCCTTTCGCCAGCTACATGTTCTTCCGCCTGCCCAACAAGGAGACCGGTGAGGGCGAGACACGCACTGCCGACCAGCTCATCGAGCAGACGCTGGCTCTCAAGGAAAAATGTGGCTTCACCTCGCACAAATTGAAGAGCGGCGTCTTCCCACCTGGCTACGAGCTGGAGGTTTATCGCGCCTGGGCAAAGGCGCTTGGGCCGGACAGCGTGCGCTACGATCCCAATGCCGCCTTCAGCGTGGAGGAGGCGATCCGCTTCGCCAAGAGTATCGAGGATCTCAATAACGACTACTACGAGGATCCGACCTGGGGCCTTAACGGCATGCGCCGCGTGCGCGAAAACACGACGATGCCGCTTGCCACCAACACGGTCGTCGTCAATTTCGAGCAGCTCGCCGCCAACATCCTCAATCCGGCGGTCGATGTCATCCTGATCGACACGACCTTCTGGGGTGGCATCCGGCCCTGTGTGAAGGCCGCGGGCGTCTGCGAAACCTTCCAGCTCGGTATCGCCGTGCATTCTTCGGGCGAACTCGGTATCCAGCTTGCCACCATGCTGCATCTCGGCGCGGTCGTGCCGAACCTCGTCTTCCATGCGGATGCGCATTATCACCAGCTCGTAGACGACATCATCGTCGGTGGGCCGATGCGCTATGAGAACGGCGCGATCAAGGTGCCGTCGGCGCCGGGGCTCGGCGTGGAGATCGACCGCGACAAGCTCGGCAAGTATGCCGACCTCTACAAGACGCTGGGCGGCTACCCCTATGATCGCGATCCCTCGCGCGAGGGCTGGTTCTCCGTCGTGCCGAACACGCGCTGGGCCGATCCGAACGACGGTCGGGTCGTCGATTATTGACGGGTGACGATATGGAACTCGATCTGCAAGGCACCTTCGTCGGCCGCGTGTGGCTTCCCGCTGTGGCCGGCCCCTCCCTTGTCGTGCTGCGGAAGGGAGTGCTGGTCGACATCACCTCCAGCACCGCACCGACCATGCGGGACCTGCTCGAATTGGACGACCCCGTCGGCTTCGTGCGGGCTGAGACCGGCTCCCGGATCGGCCGCATGGAAGAGGTCCTCGCCGCATCCGGGCAAAGGGATGCGGCACGATTTCTCGCGCCCTGCGATCTGCAAGCGGTCAAGGCCTGCGGCGTGACCTTCGCCCGCTCCATGATCGAGCGGGTGATCGAGGAACGGGCTGCCGGGGATCCTGCGCGTGCGGCAGCGATCCGGGATCGGGTGGCGGCCCTGGTCGGTGCCAGCCTTCGGGATCTCAAGGCGGGCTCGGCCCAGGCGGTGAAAGTCAAGGCGGCCCTCGTCGAGGAAGGGCTCTGGTCGCAATATCTTGAGGTGGGCATCGGCCCGGATGCCGAGGTCTTCACCAAGGCACAGGTGCTGTCGTCGGTCGGCCATGGTGCGGAGGTCGGGCTGCACCCGATATCTTCGTGGAACAACCCGGAGCCGGAGGTCGTGCTCGCCGTCGACAGCCGGGGCCGGGTGCGGGGTGCCACGCTCGGCAACGACGTCAACCTGCGCGATGTCGAAGGCCGCTCCGCGCTGCTTCTCGGCAAGGCCAAGGACAACAACGCCTCCTGCTCCATCGGACCGTTCATCCGTCTTTTCGATGAAACCTACTCCATCGAGGACGTGCGCAATGCCGTTCTTCATCTGCGGGTCGAGGGTGAGGACGGTTACGTACTGACCGGGCACAGCTCCATGCACGAGATCAGCCGGGATCCGCTCGATCTCGTTGCCCAGACGATTGGCGCTCACCATCAATATCCGGATGGCTTCATGCTCTTTCTCGGCACATTGTTTGCACCCGTCGAGGACCGCGACGTGGCCGGTCAGGGGTTTACCCACAAGATCGGCGATACGGTCACCATCTCCAACGACCGGCTCGGCGCCCTGGTCAATCGGGTGAGGCTTTCCGACGAATGCGCGCCCTGGACCTTCGCTGCGTCCCATCTGATGCGCAATCTCGCGCAACGCGGCCTGCTGGGTGCTTATGGAGCAGGCGCCAAGGGTTCCGAATTGGTTGACGCCAGTCGGAAACCGGGATGAAGAGGCCCGATAGACATTGCCGCCGTAGCCGCTCAAATACAAACGGAGGCCTTCGCAGCTGCTACATCATGTGAAAGACTGGTTTGAGCGCCACCGCACCCTGAAGAACACCGGCCCCGACACGCTGACCCTGAAGGCGGGTACGACGACGCTGACGCTGAACCTTGCGGAATTGTGCGGCGACGAGGAAGCGGGCCAGGCGGTGCTGACCGCCGCCGGCTGGTCCGCCGACAGCCGGGGCTCTCGCCGACCGCGGATGTCACCTGGGGGCCGGGGGCAACGCTCGCCATTTCCTTAAGTTTCGGCATGCTCGGGCTGAAGAAGACCCTCGGCCTTAAACATATGCAGGCCGTGTTCAAGGATTTCCGGAGCGGCGCCAGTGCCGTCGCGTCGAAAACGGTTGACCGCTAAGTGATCCTCGCCGACAAGCCGGTCGAGCCCGATCCGAAGCGGCAGCTCTCGAACGCGCTCTCCTTCGCCATTTCGCGGGGCACGGTGCTCACCTCGGTCGGCCGCGACTATCTCATCCCTAACGAGCTCACCGTCACCATTCGCAACCGGGACAAGGACAAGCCGCTGCTTTCGGCGCGGGCGGCGGACAGCGCGCCGGGCTTCACGCTGGTCTTCCCCGCCGTCTGGGTCGAACCCGGCGAGGAGGAGACGTTCACCGGCACGACGGCCCTGACGGCGGTGGCGCTGGTCGAAGATATCGAGGTGGTGCCGGCGAGCGATGCGAAACACGGCTGGACGGTTTCCGGCCCCGACGCCGACAGCCTCGTCAGTGCGATACGGCCGAAACCCGACCACCGGGAGCTGATCGGCAAGGGCGGCGCGCTGATGCTGCACATTTCCGACTTCAACACCAGCCTGCCGCCCTTCGCCACGCAGGTCTACGTGCTCTATGAAGGCATCGACGGCTGGGATCCCGGCTACGAGACGCTGACGCTCTACCGCCAGATCCCCGAGCCGCAGATCCGCAGCTTCATGGCCGAGCCACCCTCGCTGTTTTGCGGCGAGGAGAGCCGGCTGAGCTGGTCGGTGCTCGGCTGCGACCGGATCGAGCTGTCCTATGTCGAATACGGCACCACCCATACGCTGACGAGCGACGGGGAGGATGCGAGCCTCAGCCTGCCCGAGGGCTCGCTGGCCGCGATGCCCTACGAGGACCTCATGGTCTATACGCTCTCGCTCTACAAGGACGGCAAGCTGGTCAAGGAGGATTCGATCGACATCACCGTGGTGATGCCGGTGATGGACCTGACCATGACGCCGAAGGCAGCGGCGCTCGGCGAGCGGGCGCATCTCTCCTGGGAGCTTGGCGGCCGATGGGCCTTCAAGGGAACGCTTACCGAGGGTCGCATCATCCTGCAAAAGATCTCCAAGCCGGCGACGGACGTGCCGCTGCGCGGCTCGATGCCGGAGGAGGTGCGGCAACGGCTTCTACCGCCTCAGCGGCACCTGGCAGACGCCCCAGCCGATGACCTGGACGCGGGAGGCGACGCTGACCGTGGTGGAGTCGGTGACCAGCATCGAGTTCTTCCGCATGTACCGCACGATCGACCGGCCCTACGGCGAGGTGTCCTTCGCCTGGTCGGCGCGCAATGCGGAAAGCTACCGGATCGGCCATTGCGCGACCGGCACGTTTCCGGGCGCTGAAAACCTCGGCACCCTCGTCGACGACGACCTCACCATAGATACGGTCTTCACCGAGGTCATGATCTACTAGAGCAGCGTCTCCTATCGGGCGAATGTGCGCTTCTTCGATCTCAGCCTGCCGTTCGAGGAGCCGGAGGAGAACATCGAATGGTTAAACGCGCGTCTCGCCCAGCGGGATTTTTCCTGATGGCCTTCGACCAGAACGGCACGAGCACCGTGCCGGCCATCCAGCAGGCCGAACTCGTCGACAGGTCGAAGGAGCTGTGAGATTCGCATTCACGACGGCGAATCGGGCGGGTTGCATAGGTTCGAGAAGTGGTCCATTCATCCGGTATGACGCTCGGGAGCGGAAGCATCCTCCACGTTGCGATTCCTAAGCTGTAGGAACGTTGTATCTCTTTCTTTTCCCTATTTTTTACGCCGAAGCGACTTGCTTCGCCGTTCTCGTTGTTTTGGTCCAGAAATGACAAGCGCGGCTTGGTGCTTCCTCCTTGCTGGGCATGTATGTGACCCATTGACGGGTTTCGGTACTGGGTCCTCGGGCATTGGCAGGCGACAACCAACGGTGCTGGGAGAGCGGTTCTCATGCACGGCCGTCCTACGGTTCTTCATGCTTCTCAATATGTGATTTGTTGATTTTGTGTGTATTGACAATTTCCACAAAACCAACATAAATCCACATAACGGGAGATGAAGGTCGTGGATTTTTCGGTTCTTGCGCTCAGGTCGGCAATTGCTTCTGGCAGCCTCACATCCGAGGCGCTGGTGCGGGAATGCCTGGCGCGCATCCGGCGGCTGAACCCTGTCGTCAACGCCTTCAGCCAGGTCTTCGAGGAGGAGGCGCTGGAGGAAGCGCGGGCCTGCGACCGCGAAGCAGCGCAAGGCCATCTGCGCGGCCCGCTGCATGGCATTCCGATGGGGGTGAAAGACCTCTTCTTCGTGGCGGACCGGCTCTGCCAGCGCGGTTCGGCCGCCTACAAAAATTTCGCTCCCAAGGCGACGGCGCCGATCGTCCAGCGGATGATCGACGCCGGATCGATCATGATCGGCAAGACGACGACGACGGAGATGGGCTGGTCCGGTTCCGGCCATTCCGAATTCTACGGGCCGACCCGCAATCCCTGGAATCCCGAACTGACGAGCGGTGGCTCCTCTTCGGGGTCTGGCGCCGCGCTCGCCGCTCGCATGGTGCCCTTCACTCTGGGGTCGGATGGCGGCGGTTCCGTGCGCATCCCGGCGGCCTTCTGTGGCGTCTTTGCCATGAAGGGCTCTCTGGGACGCGTGCCGGCCTGGCCGTGGAGCGCGACGGAAATGCTCTCCCATGCCGGCCCGATGAGCGTTTCGGCCAAGGACAGCGCGTTGCTGTTCAACATCGCCAAGGGTCCGGATCCGCGCGACCATCAGGCCCTGCCGGATGACGGCGCCGACTACACCGATCCACGCCCGATCCGCACGCTGCGTGTGGGTTTTGCGCCGAGCCTGTTCGGCTTTGCCGTTGTGCCCGAGGTGGACCGCGTCATCAGGGAGGCGGTGGCGACGCTCTCTGGCGCGCTCGACCTCGATATCCGCCCCGTTTTGCTCGACTGGCAGGACCCGATCCGCATTTTCGAGACGCTGTGGGTCGCCGGCCGCGGCGTTGCCTATGGCGCCGAGGCGGACCTCTCGGCATTCGGCAGCGGTTTCCGCGGCCTCGTCGAGGCCTCCGCCCGCTATGATCTCGCCGACTATCTCTCGGCGGCCAAGGCCCGCGCCGACTTTGCCGGCAGCGTGCATGCGCTTTTCGAGGACATCGACCTCCTGCTCCTGCCCACCGTGCCGGTCGAGCCGTTTGCCGCCGACCGCGAGGCGCCGGAAGGATTTTCGTCCCCCTCCGAGGTGCTCGCCTGGACGGGCTGGACGCCCTTTACCTATCCCTTCAACCTCTCGGGCAACCCGGCGGCCTCGCTGCCGGCGGGCCTGACGGTAAACGGCCTGCCGGTCGGCCTGCAGGTCGTCGGCCGGCGGCATGCCGATGCGCTTGTCATGGCGTTCTGCCAGCAGGCCGAAGACCACCTTTTCCATAATAAAATACCTCCGCTTGTCGTTGCTGGCGACAAAGCGGGGCGGGGAACGGCCAGCAATCCAACTGCGGAGATATCGTCATGGAATTCAACAGGAGAGCATTCCTAAGAAGCTCGGCGCTCGCTGGCCTTGCCATCGGCCTGCCGGTCCTCAATACTGCCTTTTTCGTCGACCCGGCGCATGCCGCCGAGGGCAAGGTCCTCAATTTCATGTCGGCGGAAAACCTCACCGGCAACTGGGACCCGTCCTCCCACACGACGCTTGCCCAGATCAACCTGGAGAGTTTCGTCTTCGGCTACCTCACCCGCGCGCCGATGCGGCCGGACAATCCGGACGAGCTGGTGATGGAGCTGGCGACCGACATGAAGCTCGTCGACGAGCACACGCTGGAATTCACGCTGCGCGAGGGCGTGACTTTCCATGACGGCAAACCCTTCACCGCCGAGGACGTGAAGGCGACCTTCGAATATGCCAGCCAGCCGGATCGTCCCGCGGCCTGGTATCCCGGTCCCTGCGAGGTCGAGGTGGTGAGCGATCATGTCGCTCGTATCAAGACGGAGAAGGGCGGTTATCCGGCAAGCCTCTTCTGGTTCCTGTCGGCCTTCCTGCCGATCCTGTCGGCCAAGGACGTCGCTGATCCGAAAACGCTGTCCGCCCGGCCGAACGGCACCGGTGCCTTCAAGTTCGCGCGCCAGGAGGGCAACACGACGGTGCTCGAAGCCTTCGACGGCTTCTATCTCGGCAAGCCGACCCTGCCGGGCATCAATTTCAGCTTCGTCGGCGATGCGACCACCCGCACGCTGGCATTGCTCAACGGCGAGGCCGACCTCATCGAGCGCCTGGAGGCCGAACAGGTCCAGACCATCGAGGACACCGGTGGTTTCAAGCTGAACAAGGCGGTCTCGGTCGAGAACAAATATCTCTGGTTCCGCTGCTCCAAGCCGCCCTTCAACGATCCGCGCCTGCGCAAGGCCGCCGCCCATGCCATCGACCGCGCCGTGCTGCTCGACATTTTGGGCGTCTCCGGCCATGCCTCCAAGGCCTGGATCTCGCCGGTGAAGTTTGGTTACGTCGATACGCCGAACTATCCGGAATACAATCCGGAAGAGTGCCAGCGGCTGCTGGCCGAGGCCGGCTTCCCGAAAGGCGAGGGCCTGCCGGAACTCGAATACATCACCTCGGTCGGCTTCTACCCGAAGACCAAGGAATATGGCGAGGTCATCACCGCCATGCTTCAGGAACAGGGCTTTCCGGTAAAGCTGAACGTCATGGAGGTCGCCGCCTGGAACGAGCGGCTCTACGACCGGCCGGGCGGCGGGCCGGGCCACATGATCGACTGCGGTTGGTCGACAGGCTCTCCCGAGCCGGACCTCGTGCTGCGCACCCATTTCCATTCCTCCTCGAAGCGCATTACCGGCATCGAGGACAAGGATCTGGATGCGGTGCTCGACAAGGAGCGCAATACGCTCGATCCGGCCGCGCGCAAGGCGGTGATCCAGACTGAGGTGATGCCGATGCTGGCGGACAAGGTGCCAGCGCTCTCGCTGTTCACCTCCGTCTTCATCCACGCCATGCGCGAGGGGGTGGAGGGCATGTACTTCTATCCGAATGGTATGATGGACGCCAACAAGGCCAGCCTCGCCTGATGGCACGCGGCGGCCGCCAATATTTGGCGGCCGCTCCATCCCGATCGGCGCAAGGGGAGACGCATGTTCGTCCTGTCGTTCCTGTTGAGACGGCTCCTGCAGGGGAGCCTCATCATCCTGCTCGTTACCTTCATCATCTTCACGCTGCTGCGCGTGGTGCCGGGCGATCCGGCGCGCCTCATCGTCGGCGGCATGGCGCCCGACGAGGTGGTGGCCATGAAGGCCAAGGAACTCGGCCTCGACCGGCCGATACCGGTGCAGTTCGTCTCCTATCTCGGCGACCTCGTCACCGGCGATCTCGGCACGTCCTTCGTGCGGCCGAAGAGCGGGGCGAGCCTTGGCGGCGCATCCTTCGACGATGCGACGCGCGAAGAGCGCGCCACGGTGCTGGACCTCATCCTCGCCACCCTGCCGATGACGCTCCAATTGGCGGCGGTCGCGCTCGCCATCGCGCTGCTGGTCGCCGTGCCGCTCGGCACAGCGGGCGGGCTCTATCCCGGACGCTGGCCGGACAAGCTGGCGCTGGTGCTCGGCTCGCTCTGCGTGTCGACGCCGAATTTCTGGCTCGGCATCGTGCTGACGCTGTTCCTCTCGGTCAAACTGAAGCTGCTGCCGGCCATCGGTTATCGCGGCTTCAGCTACACGATCCTGCCGGCCATCGTGCTGGCGGTGGAGATCGTGCCCTTCATCCTGCGCACGCTCACCGTCTCGGTGGCGCAGGTGATGCGGGAGGATTTCATCCAGCTCGCGCCGATCCGCGGCCTTTCCCGCAGCCGCACGATCTTTTCGCACGCGCTCGGCAATTCCGCCATTCCCCTCATCAACCTCATCGGCGTGCAGCTCGGCATGCTGCTCGGCGGCGTGCTCGTCATCGAATTCATCTTCGATTATCCGGGCCTCGGCCTCCTGACGATCAACGCCGTGCTGCAACGCGATTTTCCGCTGATCCAGGGCATCGCGATTTTCATTTCCGTGATGTTCGTGGTCATCAACATCCTGGTCGACCTCATCGCCATGACCATCGATCCGAGGCTGGAGTACTGACGTGACCGATATCGTCCAGCAAAGCGCTGCCCCGCGTCCCGTCGCCAAACGCGGCGCCACACCCACCCGCCGCATGCTGCAGATCGCCGCCGCGCGCACGGATTTCCGCATCGGCCTTATCGGCTTCGGCCTGCTGATTGGCCTTGCCATCCTGCTGCCGCTGGTGAGCCCGATCGATCCGGTGAAAATCGCGTATGGTTCCAAGCTGCTGCCGCCGTTCCCGGCAGAGGGCTGGCAATGGCCCTATGTGCTCGGCACGGACCAGCTCGGCCGCGACGTGCTGATGCGCTGTCTCGTCGGCCTGCGTTACTCGCTGCTCATCGGCGTCACCACCGTTGTCCTGATGTTCGTCGTCGGGTGCAGCCTCGGCCTTTACGCCGGCTTTCGCGGCGGCTGGGCGGATGCGATCATCATGCGCCTCACCGATGCGCAGCTCTCGATCCCCATGATCATCCTCGCCATCACCATTTTGGGCGTCTCCCGCCCTACGGTGCCGGCGATCATCCTCGTGCTCGGCCTTTCCGGCTGGCCGCTCTATGCCCGCGTCGCCCGCTCAGTGGCGCTCGGCGAGCGCAACCGCGGCTACGTGCTCGGCGAACGGGTGCTCGGCGCCTCGGATCTCAGGATCATGCTGCTCTTCGTCGCGCCCGTCGTGCTGCCGCCGATCGCCTTCGTCGCGGTGCTCGATATCGCCCGCATGATGATCTTCGAATCCATCCTCGGCTTCCTCGGCCTCGGCGTGCAGCCGCCGACGCCGACCTTCGGCAATGTCATCGCCGACGCGCGAAAATACCTGCTGAACGCCTGGTGGATCGCCACCATGCCGGGGCTCTTCATGCTGGTCTCGCTCACCTGCCTCAACCTGATGGGCTCCGCCCTGGAGCGTGCCCGCAACGCGGTTCTGCGAGGAGAGGCCTGATGACCGACTCCATTCTCGCCGTCTCCCATCTCAGCGTCGATCTCCAGCGCGAAGGCCGCAACCGGCGCATCGTCGACGATGTCAGCTTTTCGCTGGACCCGGGCGAGGTGCTCGGCTTCGTTGGCGAGGCGGGCTCCGGCAAGTCGGTGCTCGCCCGGGCGCTGGTGCGGGCGGTCGCCCCTCCGCTGGAGATTGCCGCCGGCACGGTCGTCTTCGAGGGCAAGGATATCCTCGCCCTTCCGCCGCGCAGCCTTTCGGCCATCCGCGGCAACCGCATCGGCTTCATCGGCGCCAATCCGATGGGCTCGCTCGATCCGCGCCTGCCGATCGGCCAGCAGATCGTCGAAAAGCTGCGTTCCGTGCGGCCCGGGACCGGCCGGGCGGAGGCGCGCGAAAAGGTGCTCGACCTCTTCGGCCGCGTGCGCATCCCCTCGCCGGGGGCGCGGTTCCACGAAGCGCCGTTCCAGTTCTCCGGCGGCATGATGCAGCGCGTCATGATCGTCGATGCGCTGATCTCCGATCCCGCGCTCGTCATCGCCGACAACATCACTCAGCCGCTCGACGTGACCGTCGCCGCGCAGATCATCCGCCTGATCGACGGCCTGCGGCAAAACCTCGACACCGCCTTCCTCTTCATCTCCTCTTCGCTGCCTGTCGTGGCGCAGATCGCCGAGCGCACGCTGGTCATGCAGCGCGGCCGCATCGTCGAGGAGGGGCGCACGGCGGAGCTGGCCGCGAGCCCCCGGCAATCCTACACGCGCACCCTCATCTCGCGCATTCCGCCGATCTGGAAGGATGTGGCGGCGCCGGCCGCGCGGCAGGGCGAGGCGGTGCTGACGGTCGACAACGTCATGCGCACCTATCTCGTGCGCCGGCGCGGCTCGTTCAACGCCTATAACGAGGTGAAGGCGGTGCGCGACGTCTCCTTCACCGTGAAGGCCGGCGAGAACTTTGGCATCGTCGGCGAAAGCGGCTGCGGCAAATCCACCCTGACGCGGCTTCTCGCCTGGCTGGAACAGCCGGACAGCGGCCGCATCGCCTTCCTGGGCAAGGACCTTTCGCATCTCTCCGCCCGCTCGCTGACGGAGATGCGGCGCTCCTTCCAGCTCCTGTTGCAGGACCCCTATGGCTCGCTGCCATCGGGCATGCCGCTCCAGCGCATGATCGAGGAGCCGCTGCTGATCCACGGTGTCGGCCGGGTGGAGGCGGCGCGGCGGGCACAGGAGGCGATGGCCGAGGTGGGGCTCGACCTCGAGCTTGCCGAGCGGCTGCCGGTCGGCCTCAGCGCCGGCCAGCGCCAGCGCATCAACATCGCCCGCGCGCTGGTCTTGAAGCCGCGCCTCCTCATCCTCGACGAGACGCTCTCGGCGCTCGACCAGGTGGAGCAGGCCGAGCTTCTCGACCTCTTCAACCGGCTCCAGGCGAGCCACGGATTTTCCTATGTGTTCATCTCGCACGACCTCGCGCTCGTACGCCGGATGTGCCACCGTATCGCCGTCATGTATCTCGGGCGCATCGTGGAATTGGCTGACAATACGACCCTCTTCGAACACCCGCACCACCCCTATACGCGGGCGCTCCTGAGCGCCATGCCGACGCTGGAGCACAACCGTTTCCCGCGTCCCCGCTACCTGCTCGACGGCGAGCCGCCGAGCCCCATCGACCTGCCGCTCGGCTGTTCGTTCCGCTCGCGCTGCCCGCGCGCGCAAAACGACTGCCAGAAAACCGATCCGCCGCTGCTCGCGCTTGCTGGCGAAAACTACGCCGCCTGCCTGCACCGGCACGAGGCGCTGCATGAGGAGGAAACCGTGCATGTCGAGTGAGATCCGCAAGGAAGTCATCCTGGAGCGCCTGGACCGCGACCAGCGCGTCAGCGTGCTCGAGCTTTCGGCGGAATTCGGCGTTTCCGGCGAAACCATCCGGCGCGACCTGAAGGATCTGGAGGCCGAGGGCGCCGTGCGGCGGGTGCATGGCGGCGCCATTCCGGCGGGCCGCACCGCCGATACGCCCATCACCGAGCGCATCAAGCTCAACGCCCTCGAAAAGGACGAGGTGGCGGGTCTGGCGCGCAGCCTCATCAACGACGATTGCGTCATCTTCCTCGACACGGGCACGACGACATTGGCGCTCGCCCGCCGCCTCGTCGGCTTCAAGAAGCTCCGGCTCTACACCAATTCGCTGCGCATCGCGCAGGCGGCCTGCGAGCATTTTGGCGTGCATGTGCAGATGACGCCGGGCAGCATGCGCCCGGTGGAGCAGGATCTCGTTGGCTACGACACCATCTCCTACATCCAGCAGTTCCATTTCGACATGGTCTTCATGGGCGCCGGCGCCATCAATGCGGATTACGGTTTCATGGATTTCGAGGAGGACGAGGCGCGCATCCGCCAGGTGCTGCTGAAGCAAACCTCGCACAGCGTCATGCTGTCGGACCATTCGAAGTTCGGCAAGGTCGGCAATGTCATCACCGCCCCCTTCGCCCGCGTCCAAACGCTCGTCACCGACCGACGCCCGCCGGACACGATTGCCCGCGCTTTGGAGGCGGAAGAGCTGGAGGTCATCCATGGATAGCGCAGCGCAAAAACACGCCGCCAGCCTGACGGCGATCTTCGATCACATATCCGCCGTCGGTGCACGCGCGGGCGAAGGCGTGACGCGGCTTGCGGCGAGCGCCGAGGATGGCGCGGCCCGCGCGATCTTTGCCGACTGGATGGCCCGCGGCGGCGCGCGCCTGGCGCATGATGCGGTGGGCAACCAGTTCGCCTGTTTCGACTGGGCGGGCGAAAACGCCGCGTGGATTTTTGCCGGCTCGCACCTCGACACGCAGCCGCGCGGCGGCCGCTTCGACGGCACGCTCGGCGTTCTCGCTGCCGGCTGTGCGGCACTCGATCTCCATACCGAAGTACAGGCCGACCGTTTCCGCCCGCGCCATAACCTCGCCGTCGTCAACTGGACGAACGAGGAGGGCGCGCGCTACCAGCCGAGCCTCACCGGCAGCGGCGTCTTCTCCGGTGCTCTGCCGCTGCGTGAAGCACTTTCCCTCACAGATGGTGCCGGCATCACGCTCAGCGATGCGCTCGCCGCGATCGGCATCGACGGCGAAACGGGAGGCGTTCCGCCCCGTCCAAAAGCCTATGTCGAATTACATGTCGAACAGGGCCGCATCCTGACGGTGGCCGGCCGCCGCATCGGTGTTGTCGAGGGCACCTGGGCCGCCCGCAAGATGATGGTCCGCTGGATCGGCCGCGCCGCCCATACCGGCCCGACGCCGATGGCGGACCGGCGCGATGCGCTTCTCGCCGCCGCGCAGGGCGTTGCCGCCTTCGAAGCACTCATCGCCGCACGCCATCCCCATCTCCACCGTTCCGCCGCGCGCCTTGTCATCGAGCCGAACTCGCCGAACGTGGTGGTGGAGCGCGCCACCGTCTGGTTCGAGTTGCGCGGTCTCGATGTCGCCGAACTTGATCGGGCCGGACAGCCGGTTCTCGCAGCCTTCGAAAAGGCCGCGGCCGAGACCGGCACACGGCTGGAAATCATCGCCGATACGCTGCGGGAACCGGCCGGCATGGACATCGGGCTGATGGCGATCACCGGCGAGGCGGCGCGCGCCTGCGGTTTCGAGCCGCTGCCCCTGCGTTCGGTGGCGGGGCACGACGCCGTGGCGCTGCAAAACAGCGGCGTCCCGTCCGCCCTGATCTTCGTTCCAAGCGTCGACGGTATCGCGCACCATCCGGAAGAGCTGACCCATCCTGAGGATGTCGAGGCTGGCCTCGCTGTGCTGACCACCGTCCTGCGCCGCCTTGCCGAGGGGGATTTTGATGCTGAACGATGAGGCGCTCGCCGCCGCCGACCTTTCCGGCGCGACGTTTTCCCCGCCGATCGGTGGCGTCGTCTCGCCCGTTCACCGGGCGGTCGAGAACATCTGCACCTTCGCCACGGCGCAGGGCCGGCCGCCGGTCTTCGTCAAGCACCGGCACGCGGACATGGCCGATTTCATCGCGCTGGAGCATGTTGCGGAGGCGAGCCGCAAAGCCGGCGACCTCGGCATCGCGCCCCGGCTGCTGCAGGCCGATCCCGCTCGCGGCGTTCTCGTCTTCGAGGCGCTCGGCGAGGAATGGGCCTGGGGGCATATGGATGTGCTGCGCCGTCCCGCGGTGCTCGAAAACCTGCTCGCCGCAAAACGTGCCTTTCAGAAGGCCGCGCCGCTTGAGGAGAAGCGCAGCGTTTTCGATCTCGTCGCCGCCTATCGAGAACTGGCAGGCGGTGTCATCCTGCCCGCGCCGGTCCACACCGTCTTGGCGGCGGTCGAGCGTGTCGCCGCCGCGATCGCCGCTGCCGGTGTCGATTCCGTGCCCTGCCATGCCGACGGCGTGTCGTCGAATGTCATGGTGGGGCCTGGAAATGCCATCCGGCTGGTCGATTTCGAATGGGCCCGCCAGGCCGATCTCGCGCACGATCTTGGCACCGTGCTCGCCGAACTGCTGCCCTTCGACGGCGAGGCGCTGCTGGCGATCGAGATCGCGACTGGAAGGCCGGATGCGCAGGTGCTCGCCCGCGCCCGCCTCTATGGCGCGGCGGACGACCTGATGTGGGCGCTCTGGGGTTTCATCAGCGCCGCCCGCTCGCCGCGGAAACAGGTGGAGTTCTTCAAATATGCCGAATGGCGGCTTTTGCGGGCGCGCACCGTGATCGAGGGACCGCGCTTCGAAACATGGCTGAAACAGGTTTGACGGGGGGAGCCGATGCGGCGCAGCTTGGGTGAAGGCACATCGTCGGCGGAACGGGCGATCGAAACGGCGATCCTCGCCGTCGCGGACTGGCGGGACCGGACGGTTTCCTACGAGCCGGTGCCGGGCGGCATCAGCAATCCGAACTGGCAGGTGTTTGTCAGCGGCGCACCGCACAGTTTCTTCGTCAAGATTCCCGGCGAAGGCACGGAAATGTTCATCGACCGCCGGACGGCGAACGAGGCGGGCCGCAAGGCGCATGCTGCCGGTGTCGGTGCGCGCATCATCGATTTCTTTCCGGAAACCGGCGTCGAGGTCAGCGAATTCGTCGAGGGGCTGCGCACCTCCACCAATGCCGATTTCCTCGATCCGGTCGTGCGCTCGAATGGCCTTCGCGCGCTGAAGGCCTTCAACGACAGCGCGCCGCTCGCCCAGCGCAAGACGACCTTCGACATGATCGACGAGCATTTCGAGCAGGCCCTTGCGCTCGGCGGCGAATTCCCCGGCGATTTCGGCTGGCTCAATGCGCGCTATCGCGAGGCGCGGCAGGCTTTGGAGGCTTCCGGCCTCGATCTTGCCCCTTGCATGAACGACACGCTCGCCGGCAACTTTTTGCTGCATGCCGACCAGCGCGTCCTGCTGGTCGATTTCGAATATGCCTCGACCAACGACCGGGCCGCCGAATTGGCCCTGTGGTTCAGCGAAATGTGTTTTTCGCCCGAGGTGGAGACGGAGATGATCGAGGCCTATTACGGCCGCCTCGATCCGGCGCTTTTTGCGCGGGTCTCGCTGTTCAAGGCGCTGGTCGATCTCAAGTGGTCGACCTGGGCGATGGTGCAGAACCGGATCTCCCGCCTCGATTTCGATTTCTTCAAATATGGTTCCTGGAAGCATATGCGGGCGCGTTTCGTGATGAGCGATCCACGCTGGCCGGATTGGCTGAAGGCCGTCTGAGGAAGGGGACACGATGATTTCCGCCGATTTCATGCACCGGATCGCCGCGGTCGCCGCGCGGGAAACCCTGCCGCGCTTCCGTCAGCCGGGCCTCGTCGCCAACAAGCTGGCGGGCGGTTTCGACCCCGTGACGGAGGCTGACCGCGAAACGGAAAAGGCGATCCGCGCGTTGATCCGCGCCGAATTTCCGGACCACGGCATTCTCGGCGAGGAATTTGGCGCGGAGGGTGCGGACAACCGGCATGTCTGGGTGATCGATCCGATCGACGGGACGCGCTCCTTCATTTCCGGCATCCCGCTCTGGGGCACGCTTGTCGGCCTGGCGGACCATGGCGACGCCATCGCCGGGATGATGGTGCAGCCCTTCATCGGCGAACTGTTCTACGCCACTGGGCAAGGCGCGCACTATGAGGGACCGCACGGCAAGGCCCGGCTTTCCACGCGTGCTACCAAAAGCCTCGCCGAGGCGACGCTCTGCACCACCACGCCCGCGATCTTCGAACCTCGGCAGAGGGCCGCCTTCGAACGGCTGGAACGGCAGGTCTGCCTGTCGCGCTACGGCACGGATTGTTATGCCTATTGCATGCTCGCCGCCGGAGGGATCGACCTCGTGGTGGAGGCGGGCCTGCAACCTTACGACATCGTCGCCCTCATCCCGATCATCGAGCAGGCCGGCGGCGTGGTGAGCGATTGGACGGGTGGACCGGCAGAAAAGGGTGGCGCCATCATCGCCGCCGCCTCGGCCGGGCTGCACGCTGCAGCGCTGGATATCCTGAACTCGGCATAAGTTCCCCTGCAGAGTGATCCTTCCTCTGTGTTTTGACCGGTGCCTCTGGCACCGGTTCTTTTTTGCAAGAAGAGCGGGCCTCCAACTCCGGTGAGGGATCTGATAGTGCAAGGCGAGCCTCGTGGTGCATCCTGATATCGCGGGGCACGCGTGCCGCCTTACACGCTGGAGGCCATTCGAAGGGTACGATCTTGTGTCGCTCGTCGAGAGCAATATGGGAGCAGGCACGCTTTGCCGCAGCCTCCTTGCGAAGGATAACCCATTGACGATATTCGCAAGTCTCACTTGATGCCCGATCTCTCACGCCCCTTTCAGCGCGTGGTGCGCCTCGCCTTTGCAAGGTGGAGCTGTCCGGGGCTCGATGCGGCTGAAGACAACGTATAGTGGGCCGGCAATAGCGGGCCGAAGACGATATGCCCTCCACCTTTGCTTCTTCGACGTCATAGTACTCGCTCGTAGCATCGCACGGTATCACGGCCGGGACAGGGCCTCAGCAAGAACGTGGGAATAGGTTTTCATCCGTTCCTCCGGCACGTTGGCGTAGCCAAGAATCAGGGCGCCGGGGCGCGTAGTCGCGATAGTGTAGTCTGAAAGCGGGTAGCATTGCAGGCCGGCCTCCAGTACGGCGCGCTGCGCGGCCCGGTCTTCGCGCCCGTTCGCGAGCCAAACCAGAGCATTCAGTCCGCTGTCGGAACAATCGAGAGCGGCAAGCCCGGCAAGGGCTGTTCGTCCGGCATCGAAAAACGCGTTGCGGCGCTCGGCATAGAGGCTGCGCATACGGCGCAGGTGGCTGGCGAAATGGCCGCCACCGATGAACTCTGCGAGAGCGAGCTGCGTCTCGACAGGCACGCTGCGATGGATCAGGCCCGAAAGATTGCGGAAGGTTCCAACCAGCGCCGGCGGCAAGACGAGATAGCCGACACGGATACCGGGATAGAGCGCCTTGCTGAAACTGCCCGCGTAGATCACCCTTCCGTGGCTGTCTATGGAGCGCATCGAAGGCAGCGGTGCGCCATCGTAGCGGAACTCGCTGTCGTAATCGTCTTCGATGATCCAGGCCTCGTTTGCCCGTGCCCATTCAAGAAGAGCGAGGCGGCGGGGCAGGGAAAGCGTAACGCCGAGCGGGTGATGGCGCGAGGGCATGACGAAGGCGAGCCGTGCGTCGGGATAACGCACCATGGCGTCCGCGACATCCATGCCGTCGGCATCGACATCGGCAAGGCAGAGGTTGAGGCCAAGTGTGCGCAACAGGTTTGAGGTGGTGACGGGGCCGGGGTCTTCGAACCAGATACCGTCGCCGGGATCGGCCAATGCCAGTACGGCGAGCGTGAAGGCGGCGTGCCCGCCGGGCGTGATGACGATCTGCTCCGGGTCACATGGATCGCGCCGGTGCAAGGCGAGATACTCAGCGATCCGCTGACGCAGGACCAGTTCTCCTGCGACATCGCCATAGCCCATGCCCGCCCTGCCGCCGCGGACAACCGTATTCCAGCATTTACGCCAGATGGCGAACGGAAACCGGTCGAGCGCCGGCTGGTTGGGCAGGAACGGTTTTGGTTCAACGCGGCCGATCTCTGCCGAAACCCCGCGCGACAAGACGCCGATCCGCGACAGTCTCGGCGGTACATCGTCCCCGGTCTCGGCAAACCGCGCTTTTGCCGGTCGGCGCGGCAGGGCGGCTGAGACAAAGGTGCCGGCCCCTTGCCGCGCCTCCAGATATCCCTCGGCCTTCAGGTTCTCCAGCACCCGCACGAGGGTCTGACGCGACAGGCCGAGCTCCTCGGCAAGGATGCGGCTTGCCGGCAGGCGCGTGCCGGCACGCAGGTGCCCCTGCAGGATGGCCGTGCGCAGCTGGTCCTGTACCTGCCGGAATTTCGGCAGGGCGATGCCGGTGTCCAGACGTAGGAAGGGCAGGATCGGACCTTCGAGCTGCTTGGCCAAGGCTAACCTCCAAATTGGTACAGTTGAATGCACAATAATGGACGTTTGATTGTTGTCCAATTGTTACATGCTCTGCCTACACGAAACGCACCGATGCAGCCCCGAAGGACGCAGACAGAGTGCGGGGGAACCGGAATGCCCGGACCGTGATCGCGGCCGGATGCAGATGCCGACCGGCAGCCAATGCTCACCAGCCGTCGCAGACGGCAAACAGGAGGACTTCATGACGACGCGCCTATCCCATGCCGCCCGCTCGGCTTTCGTTTCCACTCTTGCCATTGCCGCCGCGCTGCCGGGCCTTGCCCGTGCAGAGGCGCCGCAGGATCTTGTCGATGCTGCCACGAAGGAAGGCATGTTGACGGTCATTGCCCTGCCGCACGACTGGTGCAACTACGGTGAGGTTATTGAAGGTTTCAAGGCGAAATATCCCGGCATCACCGTCAACGAACTGAACCCCGATGCCGGCACGGCCGACGAGCTGGAGGCGATCCGTTCCAACAAGGGCAATACGGGCTCGCAGGCGCCGGATGTCGTCGATCTCGGCCTTGCCTTTGCGCCCGCCGCTACGAAGGAAGGCCTGCTGCAGCCCTACAAGGTGGCGACCTGGGACGAAATCCCCGACAACATCAAGGATGCGGATGGCTATTGGTATGGCGACTACTACGGCGTCATGGCCTTCGGCATCAACAAGGACCTGATCCAGACCCCGCCGGCCGACTGGGCCGACCTCACCAAGCCGGAATATTCCGGTTCCGTCGCCCTCACCGGCGACCCACGCTCCTCGGCGCAGGCGATTCTGGCGCTGATGTCGGCGGGCATTTCGCGCGGTGCGCAGCCGGGGGCCGATTCCGGAGCCAAAGGTCTGGAGCTCTTCGCGGAGCTGAACAAGGCCGGCAATTTCGTGCCGGTTCTCGGCAAGGCCGGCACCATCGCCCAGGGCCAGACGCCGATCATCGCCGCCTGGGACTACAACCTGCTCTCCTGGCGGGACGCGCTGAACGGCAATCCGCCGATGGATGTCATCGTGCCGGCCACCGGTGTGGTCGCCGGTGTCTACGTACAGGCGATCTCGGCCTATGCACCGCATCCGAATGCGGCAAAGCTCTGGATGGAATATCTTTATTCCGACGAGGGCCAGACCGGTTGGCTGAAGGGCTACTGTCACCCGGCACGCTTCAACGCCATGCTGAAGGCCGGAAAATTCCCACAGGACCTGCTCGACAAGCTGCCGCCGGCAGAAGCCTATGAAAAAGCGATCTTCCCGACCGTCGAGGCGCTCGATGCCAACAAGAGCGCCATTGTCGAAGGCTGGGACAAGGTGGTCGGCGCCAACGTGAAGTAAGTCCGTGCCTGTCCGGAGGCTTCCCGCAGAGCCTTCGGACCCACTGTTCCCAGGAAACAATCCGATGACGACAAGCGCCGCTTCTCTGCCGGCGGCCTTGCGGCCGCGGCAGCTTCTCAACTGGCTCGGGGTTGCCCCGTTCTTCCTCTTCGCCACACTGTTCCTGATCCTGCCGACGCTCAACATCGTCATCGGCGCCTTCCGCAATCCTGAAGGGCACGTGACGCTGGACAATCTCGGCAAGCTCCTGTCGCCTTCCATCCGGTCGGCCTTCTGGATCTCCATCGAACTCAGCCTGCTGACGGCGGCGCTGGGTTGCCTTTTCGGCTTCCTTGTGGCCGCTGCCATCACGCTCGGTGACCTGCCGCGCTGGCTTCGCAACGGCATTCTCACCTTTTCGGGCGTCGCTTCGAACTTCGCCGGCGTGCCGCTTGCCTTCGCCTTCATCGCCACGCTCGGCCGCCTCGGTTTCGTGACGATGCTGCTGCGCAACTGGTTCGGCATCAATCTCTACGGCTCCGGCTTCAACATCGTTTCGTTCCTCGGGCTGGCACTGACGTATCTCTATTTCCAGATCCCGCTGATGGTGCTGATCATCACGCCCGCGCTGGAGGGCCTGCGCCGCGAATGGCGCGAGGCGGCCGAAAGCCTCGGGGCGACCGGTGCGCAGTACTGGCGGATGGTGGCGCTGCCGGTGCTGTGGCCGTCGCTGCTCGGCACGCTCGCGCTGCTCTTCGCCAATGCCTTCGGTGCGGTCGCCACCGCCATCGCGCTCACCGGTTCCTCGTTGTCCATCGCGCCCATCGTGCTCTTTGCGCAGATCCGTGGCGACGTGCTCAACGATCCGCATCTCGGCTATGCCATTGCCTTCGGGATGATCCTGCTCACCGCGATCGCCAACGGCATCTACATCCTCTTGCGCATGCGTGCCGAACGGTGGGTCAAATGACGGGAAAACGCTTCTGGTCTTTGATTGCCGTTGTACTTGGCGGCGTCTATTTCCTGCTGCCGCTTGCCGGCATGGTCGATTTCTCGATGCGCATGAAGCGCGGCGAATACAGCTTGGAAGCCTATCGGATCGTGCTTTCCGACCCGCAGTTCCAGCAGACCTTCCTCTATTCGGTCGTGCTGGCCCTGCTGACCATCGTGCTCGGCATTCTGCTGGTTGTGCCGACGGCCTATTTCGTACGGCTCAGGCTTCCCGGCCTTCGGCCCGTCATCGAGTTCATCACGCTCCTGCCGCTGGTCATTCCGCCCATCGTCATCGTCTTTGGCTACATCCGCATCTACAACACCTCCTCGATCCTGCCGTTGACGGGAACTTGGTGGGGCACCAACCTGCTGTTGCTCTTCGGCTATGCGACGCTGGCGCTGCCCTACATGTACCGCTCGGTCGACACGGGCCTGCGCACCATCGACATCGCCAGCCTCACCGAGGCGGCGCAGTCGCTCGGATCTGGCTGGGCGCGCATCCTTGCCGTCGTCATCCTGCCGAACGTTTTCGTCTCGGTGCTGTCGGGCGCCTTCCTGACCTTCGCGATCGTCATCGGCGAATACGTCTTCGCGGCGCTGCTGAACGTCAGCACCTTCGGCCCCTACATGGTCTGGATGGGCGGCAACCGGGCCTACGAGCCTTCCGCGCTCGCCGTCGTCGCCTTCGCCATCACCTGGGCCTGTATGGGGCTGATCCAACTCGTTACCCGCTTTTCCAAATTTTCCACCGCGAGGCGCTGACCATGGCCTTTCTCGACATTCACCACCTGAAAAAGTCTTTCGGCGCACTGCACGTCGTGAAAGACTTCACCCTCGGCATCGAAAAGGGCGAATTCGTCTCCTTCCTCGGCCCTTCCGGCTGCGGCAAGACGACGGTGCTGCGCATGGTCGCCGGCTTCGAGACGCCGACATCGGGCGCAATCCGCATCGACGGGCGCGACGTCACGGGCCTTCCGGCCAACCGGCGCAAGATCGGTATGGTCTTCCAGGCCTATGCCCTCTTTCCCAACCTGACCGTTGCCGACAATATCGGCTTCGGCCTCAAGGTGGCGGGAGAAGACAAGGCGGCGATCGCACGGCGCGTCGGCGAAATGCTGGAGTTGATCGGATTGCCGCGGCTCGGCGACCGCTACCCCTACCAACTCTCCGGCGGCCAGCAGCAACGCGTGGCGCTCGCCCGTGCGCTGGCACCGAGCCCGCAGGTGCTGCTGCTCGACGAGCCGCTCTCGGCGCTTGACGCAAAGATCCGTGTCAGCCTGCGAGAAGAGATCCGCCGTATCCAGCAGGATCTCGGCATCACCACCATCTTCGTCACGCATGACCAGGAGGAAGCGCTCTCCATATCGGACCGCATCGTCGTCATGCATCAGGGCATTGCCGATCAGGTCGGCACGCCTTTCGACATCTACAACCGCCCGACGACGCGGTTCGTGGCGGAGTTCGTCGGCACGCTCAATCTCGTCGATGCCGATGTGGTCGAGGCTGCGAGCGGCAGGGTGCGCATTGGCGACGTGCCCGTCGTGCTGAACCGGTCGTTGTCCGCCCGTAACGGTGAGCGCATCCGTCTGGCGCTGCGGCCGGAGACAGTGGCGCTCGGGCACGCCGAGGGACACGGTATCTTGCTTTCCGGCTGCATTGCCGAGGTGCATTTCCTCGGTTCGGTGATCCGCGTCCGCGTGGACGTCGGGGGCCAGCTGGTCTCCCTTGATATGTTCAACCAGCCGGACCGGCCGCCGCCGGCCGTGGGTGCGCTCGTTAAGGTCAGCATCTCGGATCGCGATCTTCTGGTGCTGGCGGCCTGAGGTATGGAGCCAACGATCCTTGCGGAGGGAACGTCATCGTGACGGAAATGCCATGGGGCGACGAAACACGTCCGGACTGGCGGAAAAAGGTGACCGCGATGCCATCGGCATGTCGCGCCCGGCTTGCCATGCGGGCGCGCTCTGCTCCGCTCTTTGCCCATGCCTATGCCTTTCACCTCAACATGCGCTTCGGCGGCATGTCGCCGCTGCACCTTGCGGACTTTGCCGCGGCGCATCGCCTTCCCGGTCTCAAGCTGCATGTCGATGATGGGGAACAGGCCAGCCTCGCCCGCATGGATGACGACGCGCTCGCCACCTTCGCCAGGCACCTGAAGGCCCGCGCGCTGGAACTCCATGTCGAGACAAGCACGACAGAGGAGAGCGGCCTTGCCGATGCTGTGCGTATCGCGCTTGCCACGGGAGCGACTTCCCTGCGCTGCTATCCGCGCTACGCGGGACGGGTGTCGCAGATCATCGCCTGGACGATTGCCGATCTCCGGCGTCTCGCGGCTTTCGATCCGGCAAGCCGGCTGCGTTATACGCTGGAGCAGCATGAGGATCTGAAATCGGAAGAACTCGTCCAAATCATTGGCGCTGTCGCCAATCCGCGCCTCAGCCTGCTCTTCGATTTCGGCAACATGATCAATGCCTTCGAGCTGCCGATGGCGGCGCTCGCAATCCAGGCGCCAGAGATCACCGAGGTTCATGTCAAGGATTGCCTGGTCAAGCCTGACCGTGGTGGCTGGGCGCATCTGGCCTGCGTGTCGGGCGCGGGGCATCTGCCGATGCAGGCGATGTTCGTGGATCTGCTCCTGCTCGGCAAGGATCGTCCGCAGGTCCTCGCCTTCGGCCTGGAGGAGGAGGAGGGGTATTTCGCCCCGGCGCTGCGTCGGCCTTCCGATGGGCCGGACCCCTTCATTCCCGCCCGGACGGCGAGCTTCACCGATCTTGGGCCGGGGGATCTTGCGGCGCGTCTCGTCCGCGAGACAGCCGCTGCCCACCGGCAGATAAAGACGATCCGTACCATGCTCGACGATATCGCGCAGGAAGCCGAAAGGACCGAGGGATGAACGCCCAGACCACCTGCCCGCCAGTCTTCCTTGCGCTTGCCCATGCGATGGCGGACGCCGCTGCAGAAGTGATCCGCCCCTGGTTCCGCAGGCGGATGGCCGTCGATGCGAAGGCCGATGCCAGCCCCGTCACCATCGCCGACCGCGATGCGGAAACGGTCATGCGTCGGATGATCGAGGCGGAATGCCCCGAGCACGGCATAAGAGGCGAGGAATTCGGTATCTGCCGGGCCGATGCGGATTGGGTTTGGGTGCTTGACCCGATCGACGGCACGAAATCTTTCCTCTCTGGCTCGTTCGCCTTCGGCACGCAGATTGCACTGCTTCACCGGGACAAGCCCGTTCTCGGCCTGATCAACCAGCCGATCACCGGCGAACGCTGGCTTGGTGTGGACGCCGTGGCCACACTCAACGGTGAGCCGATCCGCACCCTCGACAGAATGCGGCTCGAGGAAGCGATCCTCTACACGTCTGCCCCCGAGCAGTTCGGCTGTGCGGGTCGCGAGCGTTTCGACGCCCTTGCAGCAAGGGTCCGCTTCACTCGCTTTTCACACGATTGTTACGCCGCCGGCCTCCTGGCCCTCGGCGGGATCGACCTTCTCGTCGAAAGCAACGTCTTCGACTATGACATCCTTCCGCAGCTGCCCATCATAGAGGCGGCGGGCGGGGTCGTGACCGATTGGGAGGGGCGGCCACTTGCCGACGCGTCTCGATACAGCACTGTGTTGATGGCGGCCAATGAGGAAATCCACCGGGCGGCATTGGATATCCTGTCTCGATAGTGATCACAGGATTTGGCATCCGGCGGCTACCGAAAGCAATCGTGTCGGGTCGCTCGAATGCTGCGCAGCTGATCGCGCGGTTCGGCAACCACGCTTCATCCGGATGAGAACACTTTGTCCGCATAAGGAGGGCCGCTTCGAGATGGTCTCCGCAAGCGGCCCTTGTCGCCCCTACTGCGTGTTGCGTGCAATGGCGCCCGAACGCCGGCGAACGGAAAAGTCCTCGCCTTCCCGGTCTGTTTCGAGGCGCTGGAGGATCGGGCAGTGCGGGCGGTGGTCGCCGTGGCAGGCGTTGACCAGCACCTTGAGCGTCTGGGCCATGTCCTGCAGGTCCGCGATCTTCTTCTCCAATTCGTCGATATGGCCTTGTGCGAGGCGTTTCACCTCGGCGCTCTGCCGTGTCTCGTCTCGCCAAAGGCCGAGAAGATCGCCGATCTCGGCCACGGAGAAACCGAGGTCGCGCGAACGTCGGATGAAGCGCAGCATATGTACGTCATTGTCCGAGTAATCGCGGTAGCCGGAAGCCCGGCGGCCGGCCGCAGGGATGAGGCCGGTCTGCTCGTAGTAGCGGATCATCTTGGCCGAGACACCCGATGCCTTGGAAGCTTGTCCAATGTTCATGCATTTTCTCCCGTAAACGACGACGACCGATCCTTCACATGGGACCGGTCGCCGGTTTTCGTCAGCGTGGGGCCGTGAAGGTCTTGAGCCGGAGGGCGTTGCCAAGCACGAAGACGCTCGACAGGGCCATGGCGCCGGCAGCGAAGACAGGCGACAGCAGAATGCCGTAGGCCGGATAGAGCAGGCCGGCGGCAACCGGGATCAGGGCCGTGTTGTAGGCGAAAGCCCAGAACAGGTTCTGCCGGATGTTGCCGATTGTCGCCTTGGAAAGGGCGATGGCGTTCGGCACACCCTGCAGGCTGCCCGACATGAGCACCACGTCGGCCGCCTCGATGGCAATGTCCGTGCCCGTGCCGATGGCAAGGCCGACATCCGCTTCGGCCAGGGCCGGAGCATCGTTGATGCCGTCTCCGACGAAGGCGACCTTCCCATGCGCGGCCTTGAGACGGCGAACCGCGGTGACCTTGCCGTCGGGCAGCACTTCGGCCACGACCTCGTCGATCCCCAGACGCGCCGCGATGGCCTTGGCGGTGCGCGCGTTGTCGCCGGTGATCATCGCGACCTTGAGGCCGAGATCGTGCAGGGCCTTGATGGCAGCGGGTGTCGTCTCCTTGATCGGGTCGGCGACAGCAATGATTGCCGCAAGCCTGCCGTCGATTGCGGCATAGAGTGGCGATTTGCCCTCATTGCCGAGACGTTCGGCAATGCCGGAGAACGCCGCAACATCATGACCGAGCTCGACCATGTACCGGTCGGCACCGACCTCGACGGGTCTGCCGTCGACCGTGGCCCTCACGCCGAAACCCGTTACGGATTCAAAGCCCGTCATGACGGGGAGAACGACATTTTCCGCCGCAGCTGCATCCACGATCGCACGGGCGATCGGATGCTCCGATTTTGCTTCCACGGCGGCGACCAGTCCGAGAACATCCGCCCGCTCGAAGCCGACGGCCAGTTCCAGATCGGTGAGAGCCGGCTTTCCCTCGGTCAGCGTGCCAGTCTTGTCGACGGCGACGACGGTTGCGTCCTTCAGCAACTGAAGCGCCTCGCCCTTGCGGAAAAGCACGCCGAGCTCGGCTCCGCGGCCGGTCCCCACCATGATCGAGGTCGGCGTCGCCAGGCCCATCGCGCAGGGGCAGGCGATGATCAGGACGGCGACGGCATTGACCAGCGCGAAGGTGAGGGCGGGCGACGGGCCGAAATAGAACCACGCGGCGAAGGTGAGGGCGGCGACAGCGAAGACCGCCGGCACGAACCACATGGTCACCTTGTCGACGATCGCCTGGATCGGCAGCTTGGAGCCCTGTGCCTCTTCGACCATGCGGATGATCTGCGAAAGCACCGTGTTGCCGCCAACCGCCGTGGCGCGGATTGCGAAGGCGCCCTTCTGGTTCACAGTTCCCGCCACGACCGGACTGCCGTTCGTCTTGAAAACCGGGATCGGTTCGCCGGTGATCATCGATTCGTTGACGTAGCTTTCCCCCTCGACGACCTCGCCATCGACTGGCACGCGCTCGCCGGGGCGAACCTCGACGATATCGCCGGATGCGACCGTGTCGATCGGCAGTTCCACCGTCTTGCCGTTTCTGCGCACGCGCGCCATCTTCGCCTGGAGGCCGACAAGGCGCTTGATCGCCTCGGATGTGCGCCCCTTGGCCCGGGCTTCAAGCAGCCTTCCGAGCAGGATCAGGGTCACGATGACCGCGGCCGCCTCGAAATAGACGTTGACGGTTTCTGCCGGCAGGAAGGCCGGGGCGAAGGTCGCGACCAGCGAATAGCCATAAGCGGCAAGCGAGCCGACGGCGACCAGCGAGTTCATGTCGGGCGCAAGGCGCCAGAGGGCGGGCAATCCCTTGTCATAGAAGCGGATACCCGGCACGAACAGCACCAGCGTGGTGAGGACGAACTGGAGATACCAGCTGTTCTGCATGCCGATCGTTGCGGCAATCAGCTCATGGGCGCCCGGTATGAGGTGCGATCCCATTTCCAGGATGAAGACCGGTGTCGTCAGAATTGCCGCGATGGTGAAGTCGCGCGCCAGCTCACGGCGTTCCGCTTCTTTTTTTTCGGCACGGTCCTCCGTTTCTGCCTCGGTTGCCGCCGCGATCAGTTTGGCGTCGTAGCCGGCGTTTTCAATTGCTGCCACGATGGCCGTTGCAGCGGCTGTTCCCTGAACGGTCGCCTTCTCGGTCGCAAGGTTGACGACGGCATTGGTGACGCCGGGAATGGCCTTGATTGCCTTTTCGACCCGCCCCACGCAGGATGCGCAGGTCATGCCCTCGATCGCCACCTCAAGTGATGCTGTGGCCGGCGTGGAGAAGCTCGCCGGAACCGTATAGCCGGCTTTCTCGACTGCGCCGACCAGCCTGGCATGATCGACCGGCAGGCTGGTGGTGACGCTCGCCTTTTCGGTCGCCAGATTGACAACCGCGTCGGCAACCCCGGGGACCGCCTTGAGGGCCTTTTCGACCCGGCCGACGCAGGACGCGCAGGTCATCCCCTCGATCGGTATCGATAGCGTCCCGGACAGATCTGTTGTTCGAACGGGGGCATTCATAGCCGCCTCCTTTGTCGTTCCGAAAATCAGGTTCGGATGGAAGATGGGGCTTCCAGCGATGGGAAGGTCAATAGCAGATTTTTCAGATCGACGCCCTTGACCTTCCTATCGTTGGAAGCCCCACCTTGAGTGGCATGAGACCCAACAAAGGAGATTTCTCATGGAACTCAAGATCGAGAGCATGACCTGCGGCGGTTGCGCCAAATCCGTCACCCGGGCAATCCAGTCCGTCGATCCGAATGCCAGGGTCGAGACCGACCCTGCTGCGCGCAGCGTCAAGATCGAGACGAGTGCAAACCTCGCGACCCTTCAGCAGGTTCTCGAAGAGGCCGGATATCCGGCAACTGCGGGCTGAACAGGAGCAGTATCATGAACAAGCTCACGCCGATCTTCATCGCAGGCGCCCTTGCCATCAGTGCAGGCCTTGCGATCGCCCAGAGCCAGATGAAGACGGGCGATGCCATGCAGGGGCACGATATGTCCGGCATGGAGATGCCGGCCGCGGACAGTCCGTCGACGAAGGCCTATACGATGGCCATGGACGCCATGATGAAGGGTATGATGGCGGACTACACCGGTGATGCCGATGTTGACTTCATGCGCGGCATGATCCCGCACCACCAGGGTGCGATCGATATGGCGAAGGTCGCGCTCGAATACGGCAAGGATCCCGAGGTCCGCAAACTCGCCGAGGAGGTCATCAAGGCCCAGGAAGGCGAAATCGCCATGATGAAGGCATGGCTTGCCGCGCGCGGCAAGTGATCGGAACATCGTCGAACCGCCGTCACGTGTCATGAATGACATGTGACGGCGGTTTATCTCATTTTACCGGCTGGAGCACCGCGTCCATCTGCGCTTCCGGCGTAAAGAATACGTCGGCATGCATATCTTCGCGGCGCAGTCCGCGGGCAAACGCCACCGCCATTGCGGCATCGACCATCGGCGGCGGGCCTGCGACATAGGTCTTCCAGCCATCAAGGTTGGAAAAGTCCTCGGCGACGGCGCGGGTCACGAAGCCGTGCCGGTATCGTGCCGAATGCGCCTCCGACAGCACGGCTGTGAAGGTAAGATTGCCGTGTCGTCTGACGAGGGCGTCGAGGTGGTCGAGAAGATAAAGGTCGCGCTCGCTTCGTGCACCAAAGTAGACATGAATTGGCTGCTTCATGCCGTGGGCGAGGGCGGTTTCAACGATCGAGTTGACCGGCGCAAGTCCAGAGCCGCCCGCGATGCACAAGATCGGGTTGGAATGATGCTGGCGCAGGTAGGACGAACCCAGCGGGCATTCGAGCGTTACCGGGTCTCCCGGCTTCAGTCTGCTGTGCACATGCTCCGACGTGACGCCGCCCGGAACGCGGCGGATGTGGAATTCGAGGCTGCTCTGTCCGGGACGGTTGGCCATGGAGTAGCTGCGCGAAGGCATGCCGGTGAAGCCGAGCTGTGCGTACTGACCTGCGATGAACGACAGGGAAGAGCCGTCCGCAGGCACGATCCGGACCCGCTTTACATCATGCGTAAGATCATCGAGGCCTGTCACGGTTGCCTGCAGGTGTCGGGAAGGCTCGACGTCATCGTCGCTGCCCAGCCAGGCGACAGCGGCGTCGGCCAGCGGCAGCGCGCGACACGCGAGGATCAGGCCATCGGCCTTCTCTTCGTCGGTGAGCGCAAAACGGGAATGCGGGAGCAGCTCCACCGTTCCCTCGATCAGGCGTGACTTGCAGGAACCGCAGCGGCCGGACTTGCAGCCGTGCGGATAGGAAATGCCGGCGGCGAGTGCGGCACCGAGAATGGTCTGTCCGTCCTCTACGTCAAGACGGGCCCGCGCCTGGCGGACATCGACGGTTCTGGCTGTCATTGGTCGTTCCTCGCTCGCCCGGCACAGGGCGATGCGTCCGGGCAAGGCCCGTCATCCGGGTCGGTACCCTTGGGGCCGGTGAGATCGCGCTCCTCATAGGCAACGCCATTGTGGGAGAGCCAGAGCCTGAGTGCATGGCAGTCCGGACAGTCCGGGGTTGTATAGAGGACGATATGCGGCGTGCTGCTTTCCGTCATGCTCTTGCCTTTCTTCAAACACGGTGTCGTTTCCTCTCTGGCCGGCGACCAGAACGGCGGTCGGGTCGAACAGGATTGCCGTCAGGCTGCGGCTTCCAGCGCTTGTAAGGTCAAGACCGTTCTTGCGCCGGAAAGAACAATTCCGAGTTGGGATCGCCAGGCCGCGTGCGGAACGCCGCAGCGCAGCTGCTTTCGGCTGGGCTGATGTTCGTGTTCCCAGACGGCGTGCGGTGCGGGGCATGGAGCTGGCCACCACGCGCACCATCACGATTGACCACCCCGCCGAAAAATTCCCCGGGGCCTTGACCTTTCCATCGTTGGAAACCGCAGCGTTGCCAAAAATGACCGTCATCGCCTCCGTTGGTCCGGAGTGTGGTGCCCTTGTGAAAGTGAACGAGAATGAGCAACAAGGCCTCCTCAACCCTGCTTCTTGCCGGCGTCGCCATAGCCGCGGGCACCCTTGCCTTCGTCTATCGCGACGATGTCGGCCCCTATGCCGGAAATCTCATGGCGCTTGCGCTTTCGACCGGTGCGTCCGAGGCCGCGGCCCTGCCGGTAGAAATGCCCTTGCCGCAGGTGCCCGTTGCCGAGGTCATCACGCGCAAGGTCGCGCCGTCTGCCGAGTTCACCGGCTATCTCGAAGCGGCCGAGATCGTGGAGCTTCGTCCGCGCGTCGGTGGCGCGATCGATATTGTCACGGTTCCCGAGGGTCGTCTCGTGCGCCCGGGCGAGCTCCTCTTCCAGATCGACCCGAGACCCTTCACAGTCACCCTCAATTCGGCCAAGGCCCAACTGCGGCAAGCCGGGGCCCTGCTGGATCAGGCCGAGGTGGATTTCAAGCGCGCCGAAGCCCTTGCGCCGAAGGGCACGGTGCCGCGCAAGACGCTCGATGATGCGCAGGCCATCCGCCGCCAACGCGCGGCCGAGGTCGAAATCGCCAGGGCCGCCGTCGCTGCTGCGGAACTCGACCTGTCCTTCACGCGCGTCACTGCGCCGGTTGCAGGGCGGGTGGACCGGGTGCTCGTCACGCAAGGCAATCTCGTTGCCGGTGGAAATGCTGCCGCGGCGACGCTTCTCACCACGATCGTCTCGACCGATCTGCTTCATGTCTATTTCGATATCGACGAGGCCACCTATCTCGGTTTTGTCGCGCAGGCGCGGGCATCCGGAACCGGCACGCTGCCAGTGCAGGTGGGGCTGATGACCGATACCGGCTTCCCCTATGCGGGTGAACTCGACTTCCTCGGCAACCGGGTCGATCGCGGCACCGGAACGATCCGCGCCAGGGCCATCCTGAAAGATCCTGATAGCCACCTGACGCCCGGGCTCTTCGCGCGCGTCAGGCTGGTGACTGCCGAACCGGCGCAGACCGTGCTCGTCGACGATCAAGCGATTGGGGTCGACCAGGGGCGCCGCTACGTCCTGGTTCTCGGAGCCGGCGACAAGGTCGAATACCGCCCTATCGAATCCGGGCCGATGATCGCCGGCCTGCGCGTCGTTTCGGAAGGCCTCGACCCGGCAGAAAGGATCATCGTGAAGGGGCTGGTCCGCCCGGGCATGCAGGTCGTTCCGCAGATGGTCTCCATGCTGCCGGGCCAGTCAGCCGACGATAAACGCGCCGAAACTGCCTCGCAGGAGGCAGGTCAATGAACATCCCGCGTTTCTTCGTCGACCGCCCCATTTTCGCGGTTGTTCTCTCCGTCCTGATGCTGATCGGCGGCGGACTGACACTGCTGAAGCTGCCCTTGAGCGAGTATCCGCAGGTGACCCCGCCAACCGTGCAGGTCACCGCCAGCTATCCGGGTGCCAACCCCGAGGTGATCGCTGAAACGGTCGCCGCGCCACTGGAACAGGTGATCAATGGCGTCGAGAACATGCTCTACATGAGCTCTCAGGCCGCGACCGACGGACGCATGACGCTGACGGTGACCTTCCAACAAGGCACCGACCCGGACATGGCGCAGATCCAGGTGCAGAACCGCGTTTCCCGCGCGCTGCCGCGCCTGCCGCAGGAGGTTCAGCGCATCGGTGTCGTGACGCAGAAGATCTCGCCCGACATCCTGATGGTCGTGCATCTCGTTTCGCCCGACGATCGCTATGATCCGCTCTACCTGTCGAATTTCGCGACCCTGCAGGTGCGCGACCAATTGGCTCGGTTGCCGGGAGTCGGCGATGTCCTGGTCTGGGGCGCCGGCGAATATTCGATGCGGATCTGGCTTGATCCCGCCAAGGTGGCCGCCCGCGGCCTGACGGCGAGCGACGTCATCGGTTCCATCCAGGAGCAGAATGTTCAGGTGGCCGCCGGCTCGGTCGGCCAGCAGCCTGAAGCCTCGGCGGCGTTTCAGGTCGCCGTCAATACGCTCGGCAGGCTCTCGAACGAAGAGCAGTTCGGCGATATCATCGTCAAGACGGGGTCGGAGGGTCAGATCACCCGCTTGCGCGATGTCGCGCGGATCGAACTCGGCGCGGACGCCTACGCGCTGCGCAGCCTTCTGAACGGCAAACCGGCACTGGCGATGCAGGTCATCCAGAGCCCCGGGGCGAATGCACTTGACGTCTCCGCCGCCATCCGCAGCACCATGGAAGAGCTGCAGAAGGGTTTTCCCGAAGGACTGGAATATCGCATCGCCTACGACCCGACCGTCTTCGTCAAGGCTTCCCTGGAGGCCGTGGTGGTGACGCTGCTCGAGGCCATCGTCCTGGTCGTCATCGTGGTCCTGCTGTTCCTTCAGAGCTGGCGCGCCTCGATCATCCCGCTGGTTGCCGTGCCGGTGTCCCTGGTCGGCACCTTCGCCTTCCTCTACCTGTTCGGCTTTTCACTGAACACGCTTTCGCTGTTCGGCCTCGTGCTGTCGATCGGCATCGTCGTCGATGACGCCATCGTGGTCGTCGAGAACGTGGAACGCCACATCGCGCTTGGCCAAACGCCGAAGGAGGCAGCGCGCAAGGCCATGGACGAGGTGACCGGGCCGATCATCGCCATTACGTCGGTCCTGTCGGCCGTGTTCATTCCCTCGGCCTTTCTCTCCGGCCTGCAGGGCGAATTCTATCGGCAGTTCGCACTGACCATTGCGATCTCGACCATCCTGTCGGCGATCAACTCCCTCACCCTTTCCCCGGCGCTCGCGGGCGTGCTGCTGACGCCGCACCACGGTGGGGCAAAACGCGATCTCCTGACTCGCGTGATCGACGGGCTGTTCGGCTGGTTCTTCCGGTTGTTCAACCGCTTCTTCGACAGCGCCTCGAATGCCTATGTCTGGTCGGTCCGCCGCGCCGTGCGGCTCAGCGCGCTCGTCCTGCTCGTCTATGCGGGCCTCGTCGGCATGACATGGGTCGGTTTCCAGACGGTACCCAACGGCTTCGTCCCGGCGCAGGACAAGTACTTCCTTGTCGGCATCGCCCAGCTTCCGACCGGCGCTTCGCTCGACCGCACCGAAGCCGTCGTGAAGACGATGTCGGAGATTGCGCTTTCCGAGCCGGGCGTCGAGAGCGTCGTCGCCTTTCCGGGCCTCTCGGTCAACGGCATGGTCAATATCCCCAATGCGGCGGTCATGTTCACGATGCTCAAGCCGTTCGACGAGCGGAAGGACCCGTCCCTCTCCGCCTTTGCCATTGCCGGCCGGCTGATGGGCAAGTTCTCCGGGATTCCGGATGGTTTCGCAGGGATCTTCCCACCGCCACCGGTTCCGGGCCTCGGCTCGACGGGTGGTTTCAAGATCCAGATCGAAGATCGGTCGGGGCTTGGTTTCGAGGCGCTCGCGCAGGCGCAGGGCGCGCTCATGGCCAAGGCGATGCAGACACCCGAACTTGCCGGCATGCTCGCAAGCTTCCAGGTGAATGCGCCGCAGGTGCAAGTCGATATCGACCGGGTGAAGGCCAAGGCGCAGGGTGTTCCGCTCAACACGATCTTCGAGACGTTGCAGGTCAATCTCGGCTCGCTCTATGTGAACGACTTCAATCGGTTCGGTCGCACTTACCGTGTTCTGGTCCAGGCCGACGCGCCATTCCGCATGCAGCCCGAGGATATAGGCCGCCTGAAGGTCCGCAATGCGGCGGGCGACATGATCCCGCTGTCAGCGCTGCTGACGATCAGGCAAAGCGCAGGTCCCGACCGGGTCATGCACTACAACGGGTTTCCATCGGCCGATATCAGTGGCAGCCCGGCGCTTGGCTATTCGTCCGGACAGGCGACCGCGGCCATGGAACGTATCGCGTCGGAAACCCTGCCGCCCGGGATGGCCTTCGAATGGACGGAGCTCGCCTATCAGGAAAAGCTGGCCGGAAACACAGCGATGTATGTCTTTCCGCTTTCCGTGCTGCTCGCATTCCTGATCCTCGCAGCACAATACAACAGCTGGTCGCTTCCCTTCGCGGTCCTGTTGATTGCGCCGATGGCGTTGCTCTCGGCAATCGCCGGCGTCTGGTTCAGCGACAGTGACAACAACATCTTCACGCAGATCGGCTTTGTCGTTCTCGTCGGCCTCGCGGCCAAGAACGCGATCCTGATCGTGGAGTTTGCCCGGGCGAAGGAAGAGGAGGGTGCCGATCCGTTGACGGCCGTGCTTGAAGCGGCGCGTCTGCGCCTGCGGCCGATCCTGATGACCTCGCTCGCCTTCATCGCCGGCGTCGTCCCGCTTGTCGTCGCGACCGGCGCCGGTGCCGAGATGCGCCACGCCATGGGCATTGCGGTCTTTGCCGGCATGCTCGGCGTCACGCTTTTCGGCCTCCTGCTGACGCCGGTCTTCTATGTTGTCGTGCGGAAGCTCGCTCTCGGGCGCCGTCACCCTTCGCTCGGCAAAGCAATCGAAGAGCCCGGTTGAAATCTACGAATGGCGGGCGCCGGGTGTTCCGACGCCCGCCATCCGGGCCAAGGTCCCGGCAACGGGGATCAAGGGTTGCGAATGAGATCCAGGACCTTCTCCAGCGCTGGATCCCGCCCCTCGGCATAGGCTTCGTAGGTCAGATCGACCGTGATCTCCGGTGCGATGGAAATGCCGCGGGGGCCAAAGGCGACCGTAGCCCAGTAGCACTCGCCGAGCTCGAAGCATCCTGTCTCGTAGTCATGGAATTCCGGGCTGTAACGAACCGCAAGGCCGGAGTTCGGCAGCTCGAGATGTTTGCCTTCTGCCCAGAACCGGCTGGCATCTCCCATCTCCTCTCCGATCAGCGTGACCTTGTCGCCGCCCGATCCCTTCAGCATTGCTGCCGTGGAAATGGCCGCGGAGAAGGTTGCCCTGCCCACGAGCACGAAGACCCGCCCGTCGCGCGGGACAAGTCGTGGCAAGGCCTGGGAAAACAGGATCGTGTTGAAGAGGTCCCCACCCGGGTTGAAGCGCAGGTCGACGACCATGTGCTTTGGCTGGACCGGAAGGATTTTCTCGTGGAAGAGGCCGGCGAATTTGTCCGACAGGGCGGTATCATCCATGCTTCTGACCACGTCGCTGCGGATGTAGAGGATTTTGCGGGCCTCATCCAGGAACTGGGTCTGCAGATCGCTGCGCTTGCTGTAGACGGCAGGGAGATCGCTGCGGCCATCGAGAAGATGGTTCCATCGGCCCGAAAGACTGGCCTCGTCCGGTTTGAGCACGCCGTAGCCCCTGTTGAGGTTCGTCTTGCGTTCGTCGCCCGGGTCTTCGTCCCCTGTGGGCGCAAGCGTGACTGTTTCCGAACGGCCGTCGGCAAGCTGAACGGTCAAAGGCACGGCGGCCGTATCCTTGATCGCGCCAATTTGCTTGAGGACGCTGGGCGTGACCAGATATCCCGGGGAGAGAAAGCGGATCCGCTGGTCCGTTCCGGGGAGATAGACCCGAAGTGCGTCAAGCGCCTCCTGTGTGGTGAGGGCACCGATCCCATCGATGCGTGCGCCGAGCAGCCGCGCGAAATCCGGATGGGTCTTGACGACACGGAGCCCGTCGGCAAACAGCCACACCCGGACCGGGATGTCCGGGCCGAGGAGCTTTGCGGCATTGGCATTCGTGTGTCCGTTGCGTGCAACCGCTACGGCGCGCATGACGTGGAGCGCGAATTCTTCCGGAGTCAGATGCTCAGCGGCCGCGGCGGTTTCATCGACAAGTCGGTTGAAATCGCTCCTCTGGCTGTCGTTGAAGCTTCTGTCTTGCGGCGCCCATGTCTCCTTCAGATAGGTCAGGTCCTCGCGCATCTTTTCCGGTGTCAGCGGCGGGCTGTCTGCCTGCGCAAAGGTCGGGGCAATCAGCAGCAGGCCCGCCGCAGCGGCGCGAACCCTTGCGCTTTTCGCAGTCTTTGCCGACAACTGGATCATAAGTGTTGTCGCATTCATCGTGATCGGTTTCGTGGGTGTGCCGATGAACCCGGCAATGATCTCGCGGGTCATGAAAACGGCCCACCCCGGGCCATTGGTCAACACAGTTCATACGTCGGTCATCAATATCGGCCTTGCTGCAGGTGCCTGGTTCGGCGGCATCGGCATTCTCGCCGGTTACGGATTGCGGTCCCCGCTGTGGATCGGCGTCGTTCTGGCGCTGCTCGGTCTCGTGAGCCTCATGCCGCGCAGCGTCAGGGGGGCGGCGAGCTGATGGATATGGCGCGGCCGCCGACCTGGCAGCGCCACCGTTGATGTTGGATTGTGGGCGGCCGTAGCCTTGTGCGGCCGCCCATTCTGTCTCCCGCATTGGAAAGCGGCGGTGCAGGGTTGTGCAGTTTGCCGATGCTGCAAGCGCATATCGATCTCCAAACGGCCACCCCGCGCCTGCCGGACTACTGCCGCAAATGTTCTGCGAAAGCCGACGGCCCGGGTGCCGGAACATCGCCTGCCGAGGGTTGCCGTCGTTCTCTCATTCCGGCAGTTTTCTCGGCAGCCAGAGCCATGTGACGATGCCGAGCGTGAGTGTCATCAGCCCCCCGGCGCCGACCGCCATGTGCAAGCCGGTCAGGAAAGCCTCCTTGGCTTGTGCGGTGGCCTCGGGGGTGACGCCGGCATGATCGAGGGTTTCATTCAACGTGCCGGCAACGCCCGGGCCGAGAAGGCGGAAGCTCAAAGTCGCCAGTGACCCCAGAAGCGAGATGCCCAACGCATTGCCCAGTTCATTGCTGGTCTCGGCAAGGGATCCGGCAGCGCCAGCGCGCTCGGCCGGTACGGCAGAGACCGCGACTTCGGCCACGAGGCTGAACGACAGGCCGAATCCGATGCCCGCGATCATGGTTGAGGCGATGAAGGCGGTGACGCCGGTCTGCGTGCTCGTGAGCAGCAAGAGGAAGACGCCGGCGCTGATGAGCAACAGGGTTGCCACAAGGGCGGTCCTGCGACCGACCCACTCCACCACACGGGCAGTGCCGACGCAGGTTGCGGTGAGCACGACGGCTCCAGGCAGCGTCAGCAGCGCGGTTGTGAAGACGTCGAAACCGAGCACCGCCTGCAGATAGATGCCTGACAGGTAGCTGGCGGCGGACCATACGACGAGGGACAGGAGGCCGGTCAGGATGGCGATCGAGAATATGCGGTCGCGAAACAGGTCGAGGTCGACCAGTGGATCGCCGATTTTCGTCTGGCGGCGGAGGAACAGTGCGACGGAAAGGATGCCGATGATCCCGACGATGGATTGTTTCAGCGTGAAGCCGTCGGCGGCGGCCGTCTTGAGCGACCAGGTGAACAGCAGGATACCTGCAAACGACAGCAGAAGGCTCGGCAGGTCAATGCGCCCGCCGGTCGTCGAACGGACTTCGCGCAGCAGTATCGGTGCGGCAATCAGGAAGGCGAGGACAACCGGGATATTGATCAGGAATACGATGTTCCATTCGAAGTGCCTGAGCAACATGCCGCCGATGAGGGGGCCGATGGCGAAACCTGCGGCGAATGTCGCGGCGAAGATTCCGATGGCCTGCGCGCGCTGGCGTGCATCCGGAAACAGGGCGCTGACGATTGCCAGGCCCGAAGGCAGCAGTGTAGCACCCCCCAGTCCCATCAGCGCCCTGGCGATGATCAGGCCAAGTGGCGATTGCGCATAGCTCGCCCCGAGCGATCCTGTGCCGAAGACGATCGCGCCGGTCATGATGAGCCTGAGCCGGCCGTAACGGTCGCCGATATTCCCGAAGGCGATCAGCAGGGACCCGACGACAAATCCGTAGATGTCGAGAATCCAGAGTGCCTGGTCGGCCGATGGCGTAAGGGCGGACGTCAAATGCGGCATCGCCAGATAAAGTATCGAGCCGTCCATGGCGACGAGCAGCACAAGCGGTAGCACAGCAAGGAGGCCAAGCCATGCGTTTCGATTGGTGGAATCCGGTAATGTCATATCACTCATTGGGCATGGATCCTCTACAAACGGCGCACAGGCGCGCGCCGCTTCCGCCGCCGGCTCCCGGCCGGCTTGGTGGTTGCATATGAAGGGGTTTCTGTTATATACTTTTAGTAAGTTACTTAAGGTATATAGTGATGTCAAGCACTCCTGCGAATGCCAGCTCCACTGCGAAACGGGTCCGCCTCAGCCGTGACGAGCGGCACCGCCAGCTTCTGGGCGTCGCGTGGCGACTGGCCCGGGAGGAGGGGACCGACGCGCTGACCCTGCCACGTATGGCCAATGAATCCGGTGTGACGAAGCCGGTGATCTACGACCATTTCGGCACCCGGAACGGCCTGTTGACGGCGCTTTACCAGGATTTCGACGAACGCCAGACGGTGCTGATCGATGCCGCCATTGCCGCCAGCGTGCCGACATTGGAGGGGCGCGCAAGGGTCATCGCCTCGTCCTATGTCGAATGTGTGCTGGCGCAAGGTCGCGAGATTCCCGGCATTCTGGCCGGCCTTGCCGGCTCCCCCGAACTGGAGGCCGTCAAGCGCGAGTATCAACTCGTGTTCATCGAGAAATGCCGAAAGGTGTTGGCCCCGTTCTTGGGGACGGCGGGTGTCGATCCTGCTGGCTTCTGGGGGATGCTTGGCGCCGCCGACGGCCTATCCCATGCCGCTGCGTGCGGGGAGATCACGGTGCAGCAGGCACAGGACGAACTCTATGAGACCATCATGGCAATGGTCGGCAGGAGTGGTCGCTAGCTTTGACGGTGAACCGGTGCTTCTCAAGCCGGCCATGGGCAACAGGCTGAGGCATTCATGAGCGATCCTGTGGGGGTGAATGTGCCCCTTCCCCCGGAAATGAGGATTGCTGTCCCCCCGACAGGCGCGCCAAAGGGCTCCGGCCGGGTTTGCAGCCCATTCCGGACGTCGCAAGTGCTGTTGCACTGATTGCAAACCACAATCAGTTTTGGTAGATGAGACCAATTGCGTTTTGCAATCAGTTTGATGCGCTGAGATTTCGGAGTGACCAATGGAGCAGCGACAGGGGAATGAGATCTTGCACAAGACGTTCGTTTTCGAACGGCGGTGCGAGGCTCCGGTGGAGCGCGTGTTTGCGGCATTTGCGGACCCTGCTGACCGTGCGACATGGAGTGCGCCGTCCAACGATGCCGCATTCGTCTATGATGAAGCCGACTTTCGCGAGGGCGGCGAGGACCAGTTCCGCTGTGGTTCAAAGGAAAATCCGCAATATACTGGGCGCACGACCTATATCTCGATTGTGCCGGACAGGCTCGTGGTCAGTAGTGAAACTGTTGAAACCGGCGGGCGGACACTGATGACGAGCTTGATCACGACGGAACTTGAGGCCAGTGCCGATACGACACGGGTCAAGGTAACCGTGCAGGTGGTTTCCTTTTTTGGCGAAGGAATGTTGGGGGGCGTCGAGATTGGTAACAATGCTGCCCTCGACAATTTGGTCGCGTGCGTGCGGGCGCCCTTTGAGTTCTGAAGCCGGTGCTGACAACGGGCTCGCAGCAATGCAGCTGGAGTGCTCCACCCATCGCTAGCGCATTGGACGCGGCCGACGCGAGGCCGATCCTTGTTGTGGCTACGGTACGGAACCCTCAGGTCCTTCATCGGCGGCCGGGCCGGTAAGGACAGCATGCACCACGAGCCGCAGGTGCCGCCCGCCATCGATGGTGAGGGAGGTGTGCTCGAAGGTCACGGGGTGGCCCTCGACGCGGATCGCGCGCGTGCCAGTGCAGGGCATGTGAACATCGGGGTTCTGCCACAACGCCTTGAATTCCGGTGAGATGGTTTCCAGCTCCGCGACCAGCGCGCGCATATCCGTATCGTCGCGTGCGCCTGCGAAATCCCGTCGAAAGCTCGAAAGCATGGTTTGCGCCTGGCTTTGCCAATCCACCAGAACATCACGGAGATTCTGGTCGCAGAACAGCATCCATAGAAGGTTGCGACGGGGAGAGGCCTGGTGAGTGAAGCCGAACAGGTCGTCGGCGGCTCGGTTATAGGCAAGGACGTCCCAGCGAAGATTGAGCACATAGGCGGCGTGCGGCGAAAGGTCGTCCATCAGGCGGCCTACCAGGGAAGGCACGGTGCACCATGTCTTGCCGGGTTCCGCCGGCGGACGTTCCTGGGCAAGCAAAAAGAGGTGTCGCCGCTCGGCCGCATCGAGTTTGAGAACGCGCGCGAGATTGTCGAGAAAGCCGGAGGAGACGCCGATATCTCGCCCCTGTTCAAGCCATGTGTACCAGCTAAGTCCGACGCCGGCGAGGGCGGCCACCTCCTCGCGTCGCAGGCCGGGCGTACGCCGTCGTCTGCCGGCGGGCAGGCCGACATCAGCCGGTGTCAGGCGTTCGCGCTGCGCGCGCAGGAAATCTGCCAGTTCAGGCCGGGTTCGTTCGAACGTACGCATCTCTGCCGCCACTAAAAGTAATAGCATAATGAGTTAAATTGTACGGGTGTCAATGCTCGGGCATGGCTGTTGCGTCAGTAACATGAGGACGCAAGATGAGTTCCGATACCCATACCCCCCGACCCTTTCAAAGCCGGGGAGACGGCATTGCCGCCGGTCCACCATGGCTGGGCCTGTCCATTCTCCTGCTTGCCGGTTTCGTAACGATCTTCGATCTCTTTGTGGTCAATGTTGCGATCCCGAGCATGCAGGCCAGTCTCGGTGCAAGCCTGCCGCAGATCGGATTCATCATCGCCGGCTACGAACTCGCCTTCGGAGTGCTCCTGATCACGGGCGGGCGGCTGGGGGATATCAATGGACGACGGCGGCTTTTCGTCCTCGGCATGGCAGGGTTCACGCTCGCCTCAGCACTTTGCGGGCTGGCGCCCAATGTGGAGACCCTCATCGGCGCGCGGATAGCGCAGGGATTGACCGCAGCCCTCCTGTTTCCGCAGGTCTACGCATCGATCCGGGTGAATTTTTCTGCGAATGACAGTCGCCGGGCCTTCGGGCTCCTCGGCATGACCTTGGGTCTTGCGGCCATCGCGGGTCAGGTCATGGGCGGGTTTCTTGTCGAAGCCAATCTCTTCGACCTCGGCTGGCGCACCATTTTCCTCATCAATATTCCCATAGGTCTTTTTGCCACCGCGATGGCGCGGTTCATTCCCGAGACCCGGGCACAGGAGCGTCCGGCGGTCGATTGGCAGGGTGTCGTCCTCGTGAGCCTGGGACTCACGCTTCTGCTCGTGCCGCTGATCGAAGGGCCGGCTCACGGGTGGCCGCTCTGGGCCTTTGCGTCGATGGCCTGTGCTGTCGTGCTGGCCGCCGCATTCTACCTGCAGCAGGAACGCCGGCGCCAGGCGGGTTTCGAAGCGCTGGTCGATATGACGCTCATGCGCCAGCCGCGCTTTGCCCGGGGCGGGCTGCTGGTGGTCCTGATCTATTCGACCTCCTCGTCTTTCTTCCTGTGTTTTGCCCTTCTGGCCCAGACCGGATTTGGCTTGAGCCCCCTCGAGGCGGGCAGTGCCTTCGTGCCGTGCAGCGTCGGCTTCGTCGTGGCATCGCTGGTCGCGCCGCGCCTTGTCGCCCGCTTCGGCCCATCGGCGATCGCAGCGGGCGCGCTGCTCTACGCCCTGTCGCTTGGCATCCTGATCGCCCAGGTCTGGGTCGCAGCGATCGACCTCGTCGTCGCGCATCTGATCCCGATGCTGATCCTGGTTGGCGCGGCCCAGGGGCTCATCATGACGCCGCTTCTCAATCTCGTGCTCGGTTTTGTCGAGGAACGCCAGGCCGGCATGGCCTCGGGTGTCGTTGCGACGCTCCAGCAGGTTGGTGCTGCCCTTGGAGTGGCGGTTGTCGGTATGCTTTTCGGCGCGGCCCTTGGAGCTGGCGGCTCGGCGCAGCTCTACGCTTCCGCCTTCGTGAGCGGAATGACATACAATCTTGCAGCCGCCACCATAGCTGCGGCCGTGATCCTCGCCATTGCCCGCGGGAAGCCAAAGCCCCGAACCTGACGCCTTTCCGTCCGCCCCTGCCGCATGATCGGCCGGATCCCACGGCCGCTCCAACGCGATCGGCGGGCAGGGGCGGTCGGCGCTACTGCAGAAAATAGACGACCATCCTCAGGTGTCGGTACTCGTCCACGGTAAGCATCTCATGCAGGAAGCGGAGAGTGGCTCCGTCTCGATCCAACAGGGTGCCGATACCGCGGGCGTAGTTTTCCAAGCTCGGCTGCTCGAACCAACGGCGGAAATCCGGTGAGAGGCGCTTCAGTTCATCGACAAGGCCCAGCATCGCGGGATCGTCGGGCGCTCCCGCAAGGTCATAGCGAAACTGCGTGAGAAGTCTCGGCGCCTCGGCGCGCCATTCGGGGAGGCGGTGGCGGAATTGCGGGTCGGCAAAGAGGAGGCGCATGACATTGCGGGCGGGCCGCTCGCGGGATGTGAAGCTGAACAAATCGTCGGCCGCGCGGTTCCAGGCAACAACATCCCAGCGAAGGTTGACCACATAGGCGGGCCGCATGACAAGATCGTCCAGCAATGTCTGAACGAGCGAGCCGACGGACGGCCATTGATAGGCTTCCGGTGGCGGTGGGCGCCGGTGTGCGAGCAGGAAGAGATGGCTGCACTCGGCGTCGTCGAGTTTCAGCGCTTTCGACACCTTGAGCAGGAAACTCTCGGAGACCTGGATATCGCGCCCCTGCTCGAACCAGGTGTACCAGGTGAGCCCCACCCCCGCGAGCGCAGCCACTTCCTCGCGCCGGAGGCCGGGCGTCCGGCGCTGGCCCGTCGCGGGCAGGCCGGCATCGGCTGGCGTCAGCTTTGTCCGGTGACGCATCAGGAAGTCGGAAAGGTCGGTTCGCGTGCGTGCAAATGAGCGGGTCGACAAGACTGTTGCCTTCAGTAACAGGATAATTTCCAATATTGTAACAGGATGATCATGCCTGGAAAGTCTGCCTGCAACAAGGAGGCAGCATGACTTCTCACGACGAACTTGATCTTCCGCCCTCTGGAACCCTGACTGCCGGGCTGCCTCCGCCGCCCGCAACAGCCAGTATCCGCGATTGGCTGGGGCTTGCGCTGCTTGCTCTGCCCACCATCCTGCTCGGCCTCGATCTTACCCTTCTTCATCTGGCACTTCCGGCGCTCGCCGCTGATCTGCAGCCGACCAGCACGCAGGCTCTCTGGATCATGGATGCCTACGGCTTCCTGATAGCGGGTTTTCTGATCACCATGGGAACGCTCGGTGACCGCATCGGGCGTCGCAAACTCCTGATGATCGGCGCAGCCGCCTTCGCGCTTGCCTCGATACTCGCGGCCTTCTCCACGAGCGCCACCATGCTGATTGTCGCACGGGGCCTGCTGGGAATGGCCGGTGCAACATTGATGCCCTCGACGCTGGCCCTCATCACGAACATGTTTGCCGACCCGAGGCAGCGTGCGCTCGGCTTTGGCATATGGGCGACCATGTTTGCGCTCGGCATGGCGCTCGGGCCGGTGGTGGGTGGCGTGCTCCTGGCGTATTTCTGGTGGGGCGCCGCGTTTCTCCTGGCCGTCCCGATTGTCGGCCTTTTGCTCGTGCTGGCGCCCGCCCTTCTGCCGGAATATCGGGCACCACGGGCCGGCAGGCTGGACCTTGCAAGCGTCGGCCTTTCGCTCGCCGCCATGCTGCCGGTGATCTACGGCATCAAGCAGTTTGCCAAGGATGATCTTGGGGTGCAGCCGATCGGGGCGATTGCGGTGGGGCTCGCCTTTGCCGTGCTGTTCGTGCGCCGGCAGCGTCGGCTTGCCGATCCGCTGCTCGACATCAGCCTGTTTTCAAGTCGGGCTTTCAGCGTGGCGCTGGTCGTGCTGCTGTTCGGCCTTGTCGCGGTTGGCGGCACGATGCTGCTGGTTACCCAGTACCTGCAGCTCGTTGCCGGTTTTTCTCCGCTCGTCGCCGGTCTCTGGATGGGGCCACCAGCCCTTGCCATGGTCGCTGCAGGCGTCGCAGCGCCCCTGATCGCGCGGCGCGTTCGCCCCGGTTTCGTCGTGGCGGGTGCCCTGGGACTGTCGGTGGTGGGGTACCTGTTGCTGACCCGGATCGATACCAGCACTTGCGGTGTCATTATCGTCGTCGCCGGATTTTCGCTTGCCTATCTCGGGCTCGGCACGATTGCGGCGCTTGGCACGGATCTGGTGGTCGGCTCGGCTCCCGTGGAAAAAGCCGGCTCGGCTTCAGCGATGTCCGAGACGGTGCAGGATCTCGGCATATCGCTCGGTATTGCGGTGCTTGGCAGCCTTGCAACCGCTATCTATCGTCAGGCCATGACCGGTCGAATACCGGAGGGGCTCGGCGCGGAGGCCCACAGGGCCGTTGGTGACAGCCTGTGGGCGGCGATGTCGGTCGCTTCGGAACTGCCGCCTGGCCTCATGGAGACGGTACAGGCCGCATTCACGGCAGGGTTCAGCAATGCGGCGATGTTTAGTGCCGCAGGCGTCGCCATTCTTGCGGTTCTTGCCGCTGTTTCGCTGCGGCACGTCGGCGCCATCGAAGGCGGCGATTCGCACCGCGGCCCGTAGGCCCAGGATTGTCCGACCTCCGATGCATCGCCTTCGCCCGTCCGGCGACGACGCTCCTTCATCGCTCCCCGGTTGCGCGGTTTTGGCCAGGGAGGGGAAGGGACAGGACGATGGCGGCGTGGCGAGCAGACGCTGATGGCCGGCTTCGTCGTCCGCTGCGAGGGAACCGGTATGGGACTTGCCATTGTCAGCCAGGTCATGTCGACCCATGGCGGATCGGTTGGCTTGGGAGACGCGGTTGGCGGCGGCCTGGCTGCAAGCCTCGTCTTTCCCAGTCCGCAGAAGGGCATCCAATTGGAATGTCAGAGTAATTTATCTCCGATCACTGCCTATCAGAGCTATTGACCTTCCGCGCCGTTCATGATGCGTTCCAGATCATGGATTTTTATCGCCTATCACTCAATCTCACGACGAAGGGTGGATTGAGGGGTGGGTCGGAAACGGCTTCATCCACGTTGGCCGTCGATCGTGCCACCACGTCGTCATAGGCGGCCTGCGCACGTTCGCTGACGGCCTGCACAATCTGGCGAGCGGCATTAGCCACCTTTTCAGGAGAGCCGTCGCGCTGGACACCTTCAAGGGCGGCAAGCCTTGCCGAATTCTGATCAACGCGGCGCTGCTGGAATGCCTCGGGCCGTTTCGTCTGGATACCGCGCTCAAGACCACCAACCCCCATGTCGCCTGTTGCCTGGAAGGTGGTGGGCTGTGAACCGGAAACCAGGTCGGCGGCCGGATCTTCAAGGGAGCGGCGGAAGGCGGAAAGGTCGGTCGCGCTGTCGGCAAGCTGGCGAGCTGCAAGGCGTTCACGCCCGGCCTGATAGAGAGGCGCAGCGGCATCACGGGCCATGCGATAACCATTGACGCGGTGCCGCCAGAAGCCGTTCCGACATCCTCAAATTCATGCTGGAGATACGATCATGCCGAACGAAACCGTTCCGGTAGCCGGCGCAGCTATGCCCACAACCATTGAAGAGCTGTTCCGGCGTTGGTGCGAGGCCGAGCGCCTTGCATCCTTGCCCATCGCAGACGAGGACGCCGAGCCTCTCCTTGCCGAGTGCCAAGCTCTACAGGACCAGATAGAGGGCAGCCAGCCAGCAACAGCAAGGGAGTTGGCTATCATACTACTGGTTGGCACGGATCGCTGGGCCAGCCAGGTCGAGCCGAAACTAAGGGCGCTGGTGGAAACTCTTGCCGAGGAGCGCGAATAATGAAGAGCGCGGCAATCGAACGTTTCCGCCGCTCCGAACTGGAGCGATGCATCGAGAAGATGATTTCGCTTCTCGACATGATGGACGGTGATTGCGACCTTGAAGACGGCGCCGATGAAGAACCATCTTTGTCGGTACGGCCCTCAATCATCAACGGCCGGCCTGAATATGATCTGGAAGCCGACCCGGCAGAGTCTGGTATCGCAGACCAGGAAGCATTCGACCTCATCATGTTCACTGATACGAACTTGAGGCAGATAGGATGAAGCGAGCTGCAATCCCGAGGGAATTCGCGTCGAGCAGGCAGCGCACGCCCTCTCGCTCCTCAGTCCATAATTTGAGCTGCCACGTTGAGAGCGTTCAGCCGGTGATACACCCTCTTCCTAGGCGCTCTAGCAACCAGTCAGGCCACGTTCTCGCGGGATCGTTCATCGCTCTGCCCGCATTGTTGTCTCGCTCCCAAATGTATAGCTTGAACAAATCATTAGGCGTAATCTCAAAAGTTGAATTTCTGGGCTTGAAATATCTGTGAGGGTGGGTGCCGTTTGGCAACTTGTAGCCCTCTATGACAACGTGTGGGCCTTCGATCCCATGCCAAAGCATGTTGTCCCGGGGCGTCGTAATGTCGATGTGGCACGAGACCGACAGAAGCTGCCCCTGATATGATACGGCTATCGGGGCGCCCCCCTTCTTCGTATCGCTAGTGTAGGCGTTTCTGCCCCAGCTAAGTATTATGTATTTGCAGATGTGGACGTTGAAGCGAACATCATAGTTTTGCCGCCCCAGCTTTTTATCGCCCGACTGGAATGCTCCGAGTGGGTTCGTTCGTTGGCCTCTGTTTCCCGAGGGAGCATTCTGTGTTGGAAACAGATTGAATGTTCCCCGAGAAATCTCTTGATGCATCCGCCGGGACATATCCTGGATATGATCGGGGGTATTGAATGTCCCCCTCTGCAAGCTTCCCGCTGGCTGAACAGTTGGCCATTTCACGAGGTTAACTCCCGTTTTCGGTGGATTTGATTAAGAAGCGCGCCGGCTAATCGGTTGCCGAATCTCCCTCAACGGTACTAAGTTTCTGCATCGGAACAAGAATAATTCACGCATAGCGCGAGTTTTTAACGCCTCAAATTGCGTAAAAAGAGCAGCAAGGCGTTGCCCACCAGTCGAAGACAGTCGGTCCAAATGTGGGACCGAACGTGTCAGGGGCTAAACCGCCACTCAGGCGCTTGCCGACCTTCTCAGCCAGGGCGCAGTGACCCTGAAGCGCGGCGATCCGAAGAGCCGGCGCGCCGGTTCGAGGTTTTCACGGGCAGCGGCCGTCGGCGCGAGTGGAGCGCTGAGCGCAAGGCTGCGATTGGCCGGGGCATGCATCATTCAGTGATGGTAGCCTTAAGGGGACGACATGCTGAGTGGCTAGGCGCGGCGGTGCATGAAAGACTTCTTCAAGTGGATACCTGAGAGCGGCTTGGAGCCGTGGTTTGAAAGGGCCCCTATCAATCTAGGCGCCTGGTGCCGGTTGCTCTCGAGGAGTGAGTGGCGCCCACTTTTCGTTCCATGATGTTCGTAGCGGGAGAGGTGCCGAGCTCGTCTTCGGATGATCGGTTATCTACCAACCGCTCTCCGCCGGATTTGCTTTTCCTGTCGCTTACGTTGTGGCGTCAGTGCAGGCGTGGCAACAGCCTCTTGCGCTAAACGAAGCGCACGGAGCTTTTCGGTTTTGATTTCGCGTGCCTGTGCTTCCTGCTCGATAATTCCTCTCGCAACGAAAGTGGTCGCTTCCGACTTCTGCTCCGCGCTTGCCTTCGTGGGTTTGAAGAACTGCTGTTTTGTAGCCATCATTCGTCACCTCCTTCGGGGTAATTCCGAGCTTCCGTTAGCGCCGGCCAATGGCCGGCTTCTTCTTTGGCGCGGGAATCAATCCTTCACGTTGCGCTTTCTTGCGTGCCAGCTTGCGGGCACGCCGCACGGCTTCCGCCTTCTCGCGCACTCGCTTTTCCGAAGGCTTTTCGAAGGCGCTCCGTGCCTTCATTTCGCGGAAGAGGCCTTCCCGCTGCATCTTCTTTTTCAGAACGCGAAGGGCCTGATCGACATTGTTGTCCCGTACGAGAACCTGCAAGATATTTCCTTCCGATAGCGGTCGATGCCGCTGTTATGATCTGATTACTTCCTGATCCGGATGCTCGAAGCTTTGAACCAAGGCTCTTTGTTGCTTTCAGAACCTCGCGGAGCAGGCGCCGGCCGCGCTGTTGCGCTTTCCTGTTCCTCGATATCGCTCGCAAGGATGCGGCGTTCAAACTTCTCGTCGCCAAGGCGGACTCGGTACTGGATCTCCCCGCGGTCTGACGGCCGGACACCTACAATTCGGCAGGGTCGGTTGCCTTCCGCGCGGCGGAATAGATCAGGCTTGAGCTTCACCATGTCGCCAACGGCATAAACTGTCTGGCTCATGACCAGGTCCTCGCGTAGCGTGTGGTTGAAAACAAAAAGGCCGGGCATCACCCCGACCTCTTCCTGTCGTTCGTCATCGGCGCTGCCAGTACATCCGTGGTCAGCGTCAGAGAGACGACAATTCCTTATGCTGCGCGCAGATTGTCAGCCGAGCTCTTGCCAGACTTTCGGTCCTGCACGACATCGTAGCTTACCTTTTGGCCCTCAACGAGAGAGTTGAGGCCCGCGCGTTCGATGGCGGAAATGTGCACGAAAACGTCTGTTGCACCGTTGTCGGGTGCGATAAAGCCAAAGCCCTTGGTGCTGTTGAACCACTTTACAGTGCCTGTGTTCATAACGATTTCCTTTCAATCGTTGTTGATGTCGTCGGATTGACGAACCATGTAGATCGACGATGAGAGGAGATCTGACCGAGCCACTGGGGCGATAGACAAAAGGTCACAAGCAAAGTTCGATGGGCTAAAGATAGGTTTTTCCGCAGCACAAGCAAGTTTTTATTTTTGCCAATACCCTGAGGCAGCATTTTATTTTTGCTAAACTCCCTCATTTTCAAAGCGGTAGCGCGGGTTATTTTTTTTTCGAGGAGCCTTTGGATTTCGCCGTTATTTGCCGAAGCAGGGGTCAATCCGTGCCAGGGGGGGTGCAAGGTATTCGTCCGACGCATCGAACCGGGCCAGTCGTGCAGCTCTCGGCCGAGAGCATTTACTTTGTACGCTTCGACGGCAATGAGGTGACGTTGCCCTTGGAACTTGCGTCTCTTGGCGAGATGTTGGAAACAACCGATGGGGGTTACAAACTCTTGCGGTTCTTTGACACAATCGAAGAGCGAGGAAAATGGATTGAGTGGCTGGACGCTCCGTCGAAGCCTAGAGTGGTTTCGCAGGTCAGTGAGGCCGACGAAGTAGGGTTTTCCGTTGGATGATGCGGAACTTTCTGCACCATGCAGACTTGGTTGCGTGTGGCCTGCTCGCAGCGCTAGCTTCGCATCGCGGCCATTCCAAATGGAGGAGCCGAGATGAATGAGATGTCAATTCAGCAGGCTGGCGAGATAGCCGCAATAACTCTTGTTGTAAGGCAACTGCTGGCTCGCCTCCCGCAGAAGGAACAGGATCAGATCAGGGCGTTTGCCAGCGGTCGGCTAAGCGTGCCTCACTGGCGCGGCGCGGAAATCGAAACGCTTGCGTCTGCCGCTAAACGAGAGCTGGACAACCTGTTCACCGCTGCCATCCCATAGTAGCCGACTACTCCAAGCTACAAATGGCCTTATTTGATTGCTTGCTAACGCGGCGATGAAGGCGCAGGGTTAAACCTTCAGTAGCCATCGAAACGGGCGCTGCTGTGTGAGGGCTGACTACCCTGGCCCCATCTGAGAGGAGGACGAAATGTCTTCCCTGTTTACACGCCGGCAAAACCGATATCACGTTACCGCGGTCGCGTCGCAATGTGCCGTTGCCGCTAGCTTGCTCATGATTGTCTACCTCCTGACAGAGGGGTGGCTGTGGTGATGCTGAAGTTGCAAAATATCAAGTCACTCGCGCGACTCAGGAGGGAGAGGGGTCCCTACCCCTTTCTCCCCGCAGCCCGCAAGATTCGCATGTATAGCGTCGCCCACGAAGAGCAGGCGAACGCTACAGGTGTTCAAGGTGGGCTTTGCATGAGATCGACGGAAACTGAAATCACATTTACCCATCCGTTCCACCTTGATGCGCTCGTAGAGCCGCAAGAAGCTGGGACTTATCGACTTGTGATTGGCGAAGAGCTTATCGAAGGACTAAGCTTTCCTGCCTATAAGAGGGTGGCTACTCATCTAGAGATACCACCGATTTCAGTCCCTACGGGAACGCGCCAGCGTCTCCAGGTTTCATACGAAGAAATCTTCCGCGTCCTTACCTTGGATGCGAAACGGCAGCGAGAAGCTGATGGGCGGCCGACTATCGGTCGGGTCGAGCCTTAACCCCCAAAGAAAGGAGGACAAGATGTCTTCCGCCATACGAAACGTTGATTTCAATCCGGCCAGCAACCGCGTTCTCAAACAGATGTTACACAAAGCAGGGTATGTAACCGCGAGACTGACGCCGCTCTCAGGCCCGTTGGCAGAACAGTCTCGTTCGGTGCTGAGGCGTTTTATGGCCGGAGTGGTCGATCGCAGTGGAGAAAGAACTCCTCCTGCACCCAAAACGGGTGCAGCATACGGCCAGCCGTAGGAGCCAGTATCGTAGTTCGCTTCAGCCGGGACGGTGTGCCAACGTCATACGATCAGTTGCCAAAATGACGTAAATCCAAGAGCAGCCAGCGTTCGCGACCAATGTCCTCGCAAGTAAACACCACTACCACCCTCCTGCCTCCGAAAGACGGAGCGAGTGTATTCTCTATCTGTTGTGATGCCTGCCAAAGCTCAATGCTGAAAACTGGGCGATGATTTTATAGAACCCCACCCGATTACTAAAATATAGCGAAGCAAATTCAAGATTCGACGTGTGTGGGTAAAAAGAGTATAGGTTCTTATCGACGGCTTGTGAAACGGGCGCTGTCGCTGAGGGTCGAAAGGCTTCCGCCCCAACTGAGCGTGAAGCCAATGCGTATAGAGCATTCATCTGTGCTGCCCGATGGTTTCCCAATTTTGCTGTCCGGCTGCAAGTCGGCTCCAAGTCGATTGATTTCAGTAGTCGCGCATGACGCCCGTTCCTACCTTAGGACGGCGCGCGTGGTGATCGAGACCATTGATAAGATGGGAAACACCCGGCTCTTTCCCGTTGAACTCTTGGGTATCGACACAACATCCGCCTTCACAATCTGCGAGCAAACGCTCGTCATGTATCCTCTTCGATCTATCGTCTGCGGATATCGCATTGACGACGCTACAGAGGTGATCGAACTCAGATATCTGCGCCGACACTACGACGCCTAACGCTTTCCCTGTGGTCCTCCGGTGTCAGCGGCACTCGTCTTTTTTGGGGGGGGCGGCGACCGCCATCTTCGAAAACAAGATAGAAGGTGGGGTCGTCGCTAACCGGGGCGGACTTAGGTTCAGGAACGCGGCAAGTCCGGCGAGGACGCAATATGTTTAAGATGGTACTCGTACATGTTTTTGGAGGTGAGGAGAGTCATCCCCTCATCGCGCTCTTTCCTTTCTTTGGGTTGGATGTGAGCTCCACTGATGCGCAGTTGATCGGAATTGCGAAGTGGAGTTGCCCCCAAAAGACCGGACATGCTCAGGTTTGAGATTGCGAGCTGATGAACTCGCGCGGGGATTGATATCCTAACGCCTTGTGCGGGTGAAGATTATTGTAGTGGTCGAACCAGAACGGCAGTTGCGCCATGACGGTTTCGGCGTCCGGGGTGGGGTTCACCGAGACGTAATCGCGCTTGAAGGTTTTGACGAAGGCCTCGGCCATCCCGTTCGATTGCGGGCTGCGCACCGGCGTCGTGCATGGCTCCATGCCGATCTCGCGGAGCAAGGATGCGGTGTCCCTGGCGATGAAGCAGGAGCCGTTGTCGGTGAGCCATTCGATGGGCTCGGACAGCATGTTGATGCGGCCGAACCGGTTCTCGACGGCGGTGATCACGAGGTCCTGCACGTCCTGGCTCTTGATACCCTCGGTGGTGGCGACATGGGCGATGGCCTCGCGGTCGCAGCAGTCGAGGGCGAAGGCGACGCGGACCTTCTCCTTGTTGTCGCAGCCGATCTCAAAGCCATCGGAGCACCATCTGATGTTCGAGCGTTCGACGGCGACCTGGCCGTCATGGCGGCGGTCGTCGACCACTCCGGTGTGGCGCACCAACAGCAGATCATGCACCTTCATGACCCGGTAGACGCGCTTGGCATTGGGCCACGAACGCCCGTCTTTCCGGGCGTTGCGGCGAAGAATGGCATGGACACGCCGATAGCCGTAGGTGGGCATGTCGGCGATGACGGCCTTGATTTCCTCCACCAGTTCCCGATCCGGGAGTGGTGGGCGTCCTCTGGCTCTGGAAGGGGAGCACGCAGCACGCGTAGCGATATTCGACCGGGCGACACCCAAAGTCTCGCAGACGGTCTTCATCCCAAAATCCCCCTCGGACGAGAGAGCGAGCGCAACATCTGTTTTTTTGAGCCGGTGGCGATTTCGAGGGCTTCCTTGAGGATTTCGCCTTCCATCGTCTTCTTGCCCAACAGGCGTTGCAACTCCTTCACCTGGTTCTGAAGCGCCCGGTATTCGGAGGCCGGGACAACCTCTTCTTCGGCGGCCGTCGCCGTCAGTGCGCCTTGGGACGCCAGCTTGCGCCAGGCGAACAACTGGTTCGGCTGGATGCCATGCCGACGCGCGACGATGCTCACCGTCGCGTCCGGCTCGTAGGTTTCCTGGATAATGGCAAGCTTCTCTGCCGTGCTCCAGCGTCGCCGCCGTTCAGGCCCGGAAAGGACCCGCATCTTATGGGTGGTGATAGTCATAATACCAACATTACTTCTGTGGTTGCCGTCCGTTGCGCAAGAAGTTTCCAACCCTTCTGACGTGTGATCGAGT